>CAYTRB010000022.1:0-29442 GCA_964440215.1 uncultured Methylocapsa sp. | reverse complement strand
TCGATCTCGCTCTTCTGCAAGGTGATATTGACGCCGCCGTGCACTCCGCGAAGGACTTGCCGACCTTCCTTCCCGAGGCGATCAAAATCGCCGGCTATCTGCCGCGCGAAGATGTGCGCGACGCGTGGATTTCTCCGCATGCTTCGCATCCGCTCGGGCTTGCTCCAGGAAGCGTGGTCGGCACAGCCTCGCTGCGGCGGGGCGCCATGATCAAGCGGCTGCGGCCGGACCTCAAGATCAGCCTCCTGCGCGGCAATGTCGAGACACGTCTTGGCAAGGTTGCCAAGGGTGAAGCTGCGGCGACTTTGCTAGCGATCGCCGGGCTGAAACGCCTTGGACTTGAAGCGCGCGCCACCGCCATCCTCGACATCAAGGACTTTGTTCCGGCGGCGGGCCAAGGCGCGATCGCCATCACCATCCGGCGGGACGATGAAGGCGTGCGCGCGCTGCTCGCCCCGGTTCTCGATGCGCAGACAGGCGTTGCCCTCGCAGCGGAGCGCAGCTTTCTTCGCGTTCTCGATGGCTCCTGCAAGACGCCGATCGGCGCCCACGCCCGCGTCGAGGCGGGGCATGTCTCGCTTCACGCGATCGTGCTCAAACCGGATGGCTCGCAGTTTTTCGAAACGGCGAGCTCTGGGCCTGAAGTCGAAGCGGCAAAGCTCGGAGAAATGGCGGGCAAAGATCTCGCCGCGCAAATCCCCAGCGGCTTCTTCGATCTGCCTACCCATTCGGTTCCATAAATGGGGCTATTGCGGCTCCGCGAGTTCAGTGGGCCTGACTATTTCGCCTTGTTGTTCAGCGTATCGATTAGAAGCTTGGCAGCCGGGCCCGACGAGGCCGGATTCTGGCCGGTGATCAGCTGGCCGTCGGCGACCGTGTGAACGCCCCAGTTTTTGACCTTGGAAAAGGTGGCACCGAGGCTCATCAGTTCGTCTTCGACCAGGAAGGGGACCACCTTTGTCAATCCTACCGCTTCTTCCTCGCCATTGGTGAAGCCGGTCACGGTCTTGCCCTCTACGAGCAGCTTGCCGTCTGGCGTCTTGACATGGCGCAACGCGCCGGAAGAGTGGCAGACTACCGCGAAGGTCTTGCCGGCGGCCAGGAAGGATTCCAGCAGCTTGACCGAGTTCTTGTCTTCGGCGAGATCCCACATCGGCCCATGACCACCGGGGTAGAAGACGGTATCGTAGTCTTCTTGCTTGACGCTATCGAGGCGCGCCGTCCTGTCGAGCTGGGCGTTGGCGCCGGCATCCTTCTCGAACCGGCGGGTGATGTCGGTCTGAAAGCTCGGCTCGTTGCTCTTGGGATCGAGCGGCGGGCGCCCGCCCTTGGGCGATGCGAGGGTGATCCCGGCGCCGGCATCCTTGAAGACGTAGTAAGGCGCCGCCAGTTCCTCCAGCCAGAAGCCAGTCTTGCGCCCCGTGTTGCCGAGCTGGTCGTGGGAGGTAAGAACCATCAGGACTTTCATGATGCGCTCCTTTCCTTGGTCGTTGAAGAGTGACCCGCGCTGCTATGCTGGCCGGGCCTCGCCTGAGTCGTAGTCGTCACAGTGATGTTTTTAAGCGCTTTCCTGGCGCAGAAGTCAGGTGCGAAAGCATTCCGTTGTCGAACTCTTGCCGCTGTCAAACGCTGGCTGCCGATAAGGCCGGGTGGCGGACAACATTTGAAGCGTGAGTGGTGCCTATCTTACAATGAGAATGCGCACTGGCAACAAGCCCTGCACCATGAGCGAGCCGCCGCCGCTTTCCGTCAAACGCACCAAAACATCGGCCTATCCTACCAAGCAAAGGCGGCGCTGTTGTCTTGGGCCAGACAAGATTTTTCGTGCTGATCGTACCAAACTGTTTCACGTGAAACAGTTTGGTACGATCGAAGCCCCCGGAATCAAACCCCAGCTTGTGGGTTTTTTTGCTGTTGCAAGGCTGTCCATCTTTGCGTTTCCGTGAACCTTTGCGCCACGCCCCACTTTGGCATACCATCCCAATAACGATAGCCGGAAAGGCAGGAAGGAAGCGCCATCATGACAGGTTCTCCTGTGAAGTCCGCGGTGGCAGGGCCGCGCTCCGTCGCCTTGATCGGCCCTTATGGAAGCGGCAAATCGACCCTCTTCGAGGCTTTGATGGCGGCGGCGGGGACGCCCCTGAAACGGCCGGGCGACATCCGCAAGCGTGTCGTGAGCACCGAGTTGCGGCTTGGACATTGTTCCTTTCTGGGCGATCGCTGGTCGATCTTGGATTGTCCAGGTTCCGTCGAATTTTCCTATGAGATGGAAGCGGCGCTGACCGCCGTCGATCTCGCCATCGTCGTCTGCGAGCCAACCGCCAGCCGGGCTTCCAGCGTTCCGCTCTTGCTGAAAGCGCTTGAGGATTTTCAAGTCCCTCACCTGATCTTTGTCAACAAGATCGATACACTGACCGGCCCTCTCGACGAGACAATTGCGGCGCTCCAGGCCTGCTCCAAATACCCGCTGGCGCCAAGGCAATTGCCGATCCGCGAGAATGATGCGGTGGCCGGCTATATCGAAGTCGTGAGCGGACGCGCTTACCGGTATGGCGCGAACCAAGCCGCCGAGCGTATCGAGATACCCCCGCAACTTCGCGATCCCGAGAAGCACGCGCTCGACGGATTGGCCGAGGTGCTGGCCGACCAGGATGATGCGCTGCTTGAAAAACTGATCGAGGAAGTGGAGCCAACACCCGGCGAGCTTTACCGGCATTTGCGCAAGGATCAGGCGAGCGGCTCGATCGTCGAGGTTTTGCTGGGATCGGCGGCGCGAGGCCAAGGCATTTTTCCGCTCTGGAAGGCGCTGCGGCACGACGTGCAGGACGCGGCCGAGACAGCAAGCCATCGCGGCATCGCTGCCGGGGGAGAGCCGCTTGTTCAAATCTTCAAGACGCTTCAGGCGGGCAAGCTTTCCTATGGCCGCATCTGGCGCGGCCCGCTGCGCGACAGCGCGTCGTTCGATGGGGCTCGTGTCGGCGGCATTCACCGCTACCCTGGGGGCGAATCCGTCAGAGTGCCCGAGGCCGAGGCGGGAGAGCTTGTCGCGCTCGGACGGCTCGATGGGGTCGCGACGGGGACGGTCCTTGGCAATCCCGGCGTGACAGCCGCCCTGCCCTTTCCTGCATCGCCGCCGCCGGTCTATGCCTTGGCGATCATGGCAAAAGACCACAAGGACGATGTCAAGCTTTCCGGCGCCTTGCACAAACTCGTTTTGGAAGATCCAGCCCTTTGCATCGAGCACAATATTGAAACCGGCGAGACGCTCATGAAAGGGCAAGGCGAACTCCATCTCAATACGGCCATCGAACGTCTCGCCACGGCCTATAATCTTCAGATCGCCACGGCGGCGCCGAAAATTGCGTTCAAGGAAACCATCCGCAACAAGGTCTCGCAGCATTCAAGGCTGAAACGCCAGACCGGCGGCCATGGCCAATTCGCCGACATCAAACTGGAGATCGAGCCGCGCGGCCGTGGCGAGGGCTTTCTGTTCATCGATAAGATCGTCGGCGGCGCCGTGCCGAGGCAATATATTCCAGCGGTCGGCGAAGCGGCCGAGGAAGCCATGCAGAAAGGTCCCTTCGGTTATCCCGTCGTCGATGTCGCGGTCACTCTCGTCGATGGCATGTTCCACGCCGTTGACAGCTCCGACATGGCGTTCCGGACCGCGACGCGCTTGGGAATCACCGAGGGTCTCGCCAAGGCCGGCCCAGTTTTGCTCGAGCCGATCGAACATGTCACGGCAAGCGTGCCAAACAGTTTCACCGCCGCAACCCAACGCTTGCTGACCGGCCGCCGGGGTCAGATCCTGGGCTATGCCGAGCGGCCCGGCTGGCCCGGCTGGGACGATGTCGAGGCACTTGTGCCGGCAGCGGAACTGCATGATTTCATCATCGAATTGCGCTCGGACACCATGGGGCTTGGCCACTATCGCCACCATTTCGACCATCTCGCGGAAGCCCGCGGCATGACGCCTTAACTACGCATCCTCGGCTTCCGTCTGGACCCTTGCCTCGACCTGCCCGGCGATCATGAATTGCGCCCGCGCCAAGGCCGCGAAAGCACCATCCTTGGCGACGAGCTCATCGAAATTGCCTTGCTCGATGATTTCACCTTTATCGAAAACAAAAATGCGATTGGCGCCGCGAATGGTCGCAAGACGATGCGCGATAATAAAAGTGGTCCGGCCTTCCGTCGCTTTCTCCAAAGCCTTCTGCAATTGCCGCTCGGTCGCCGCGTCGAGTGCTGCTGTTGCTTCGTCGAAGATCATGATCGGCGGATCTTTGAGGAGCGCGCGGGCAATCGCTATGCGCTGACGCTCGCCCCCCGACAAGGAGCGGCCGCGCTCGCCGACGACGGTCGCAATGCCGTTTGACTGGCGGGCGACGAATTCATCGGCCTGCGCTAGCTCCAGCGCCAGGCGCAAATCGGCGTGCGAGGCGTCCGGCCTGCCGACCCGTAAATTTTCCTCGATCGACCGGGCAAACAGCATGGGTTCCTGGAAAACAACCCCGATGTTGCGCCTTAACGCCGCGAGCGTCAGGTCACGAACATCCATTCCGTCGATCAGAATGCGGCCATGGGTTGGATCGAACACACGGTGCAAAAGTGCAAGCGTCGTCGATTTGCCCGAACCGGTGCCGCCCACCAGCGCGATGGTCTCGCCCGGTGCTGCCTCGAATGTCGCATCGTTCACCGCATTGCGTTTCCCATCGTAGGAAAAAGTCACATGCTCGAAAGCCACCTGACCTTTGAGGCGGCCTGGATTGACGGCGAAGGGACTGTCCGCGACCTGTGGTTCCGTATCCAAAACCCCGAAGAACTCCTGCAGTTTGGGCGCTTGCAGAAACAGGCTGTTGAAAAAGCCAACGACCTGCTCCAGGCGGGCGATCAGCATGGTGGCGAAATTCATGAAGGTGACAATCTCGCCGATGCTGGCAAGGCCCTTAAGGTTCAGCCAAGCGCCAAGCACAAAGATCGAGAGCAGCGTCAAGGTGGCCGAAGCCCGCGCCCCGACAGAGGCAAAGGCCCACCAGGTCAAGACAGGCATCTGCGCCGCGAGAGCGGCATTGGTGATCTGCCGGAGCGCGCCCGCCTCGATCCCGATCCGGGTGAAGCTCTGGATCACCGCCACATTGCCGAGCGCATCCGAGGCGCGTTCCGCGAGGCTGCTGTTGTGGCGCTCAACCGTTTCCTGCAAGGACTGGGTTCGGCGCAGGACGAAATTCGTCAAAAGGCCGAACGCGAAAACAAGCACGATCAGCATGCCGCCGAGCCGCCAGTTCAAGGTCAGCGACAGCGGCAAGAGAATGGTGAGGGCGGCGAGTGAAGCGCAATTTTCCCGGAAAAAAGAGAGCCAAAGTCCGAACATGCCGCTCGCGCCTTCGAGCATCACCTTCAGCAGACGGCCTGAATGGACGGCGCTATGAAAGCTCAAGGGAAGATGCAAAACATGTTCGAAATAGAGGGCCATGACCGCGACACGGCGCCGGTGCGCCAGACGGTCGGCATTGAGGGCGACAAGAACACCCGCCACGATGGAGAACAGACCAAATCCGGCCCAAGCGGCGAGCAAAGGAGTTAGATCCACAAAGGTCAGCGGCTGGCTTCCGGATTGGGCGGTGGTCAAGCGGTCGATGACGCGGCCGAAAAGAACGGGCTCGGCAAATTGCGCGATCGCCAGAGCAAGATTGGCGAAGGCAAGAATAATGGCGAGCTTCTTTTCGTGGCCTAGAAAACTCAACGCGCGCCAATAAATCGATAAAATGGACATGAACCGCTCGCGGCTCGCAACACCCTTGCAGGCGGCGCCAACGCGTAGATAATCGAAGCCCCTATAGGGGATTTGACCAGCTAGAGCAAGGTAACTCCAATGATCGCAGCCTCGTTTCTCGTCGAATGGGCGGCAAGAGTGGACTTTGATCGTTACCTTGCTCTTTGCATTGGGATCAGACAGGCTGAACACGTGTGAGTATCATTTGTGCAAATAGTCTTTGCCTTGCCTATCGCGTTGCGCCAGAGCACGGCGGCGAGAGGCTCGACCGTTTTCTCGCGGCGGCGGCATTAGAGCAGCATGTATCGCGCACACGCGTGAAAAGCCTGATCGAAGCGGGGCATGCGTCAATCGACGGGACGACGGCGAAAGACCCGAGTCAGCTGCTGCGGGTGGGACAGATCGCCGGTTTAAACCTGCCTTCGCCCACCGATCCCGCGCCATTGGGCGAAGAAATTCCGCTCAAAATCGTGTTCGAGGACGAACATCTACTCGTGATCGACAAACCGGCCGGTCTCGTGGTGCATCCGGCGGGAGGCCATGAAACGGGAACGCTCGTCAACGCGCTGATCGCTCATTGCGGCGCAAGCCTCTCGGGGATAGGCGGCGTGAAACGGCCTGGCATCGTGCACCGGCTCGATAAGGACACCTCGGGCCTTTTGGTGGTAGCGAAGACGGACGCGGCGCATCAGGGATTGGCAAAACTCTTCGCCGATCATGGGAGAAGCCTGCCGCTTTCGCGCGAATATCTAGCCATTATTTGGGGCACCCCGGCGCGGCCGTCCGGCACGATCGACGCGCCGCTCGCCCGTCATGCCGCCAGCCGCCAGAGGATCGCGGTCGTGCCAGAAGGGCGCGGCCGCCGCGCCGTGACCCATTGGCGGCTTATCGAAAGCTTTGCGGGAGAAGCAAGCCTCGTTTCCTGCAGGCTAGAGACGGGGCGGACCCATCAAATCCGCGTCCATATGGCGCATATGGGGCACCCCGTGCTTGGCGATCCCCTTTATGCGGCGGGTTTCAAGAGCAAAATGGCGCGGCTTCCGGCGGCGGCACAGGCCAGCCTCGCCTCACTCTCCAGGCAAGCTTTGCACGCGGCGGTGCTCGGTTTCCCGCATCCGGTGACGTCTCAACAAATGCGCTTCGAAAGCCCCCTGCCGCAGGCGCTGCAAAGACTGCGAGACGCCCTCGCGGGGCTGGTCTCAAGACCCAGACAAAAGCGGGGTCTGATCGCGCCCCAAAAAACGAAGATTTGAAGCCCATCCCGATCGAAAAAATGGAGCAACCATTCGGGACATGCGTTAGTACGGATAAGTTCTACTCTCGGGGGGTAGATTCGCTAGACAGTCTGATTTCCCCGGTGATTCCTCGAAACGCCGTCATGATATAGGTCAAAAGCGATTTGCCGGTTCCGTTTATCCTGATTACGTCCATGGAACCTGGAGCTGGCGCCGTCAGGCGGCTTTCTTTCCCTTCCGCGGGGGGTGGCAATTGAGCCCCTTCCAGCCAGCCTGGCGCAAGAAAAACATCCTAGCATTGCTGGTTTCGCTCAAGATTTCACACTTATTTTACCTGAGGATCTAACTCCGCCGACAAAGCTATGCTAATTTAGTCCTGCTGTTAGAGTGGGCGTGGTTCTCTAGAATCGTACAAATTGAACCTTTTGGGTTCTGGAATATTGCTAATCTTTAATCCCTTTGCCTGCCCAGGCACTCTTTCGATCAGGACCAAGGCATTCTATATTATCGAATCGCATGGCCGACGTTTGATGTGGCCGAAGACGAACCCGCTGAAATAGGGGTTCCAAGGAGACTCTGCAATGGCTGCCGCGCTGCCAATGATTTCCGGTGAAAGCGGGCTCGCTCGCTATCTCAATCAAATCCGCCGTTTCCCGATGCTGGAACCGCAAGAGGAATATATGCTCGCCAAGCGCTGGCGTGAGCATGAGGATCCTGATGCGGCTCACAAGCTCGTGACCTCGCACCTCAGGCTGGTCGCCAAGATCGCGATGGGCTACCGGGGCTATGGTCTGCCGATCAGCGAAGTCGTGTCGGAAGGCAATGTCGGCCTCATGCAGGCCGTCAAACGCTTCGAGCCCGACAAGGGCTTTCGCCTGGCCACCTACGCGATGTGGTGGATTCGCGCTTCGATTCAAGAATATATCCTGCGTTCCTGGTCGCTTGTGAAAATGGGAACGACAGCGAGCCAAAAGAAGCTTTTCTTCAATTTGCGCCGCGCGAAAAGCCAGATTTCGGCGCTGGAAGACGGCGACATGCGGCCCGACCAAGTCAAGCTCATCGCAACAAGGCTCGGCGTCAGCGAACAGGATGTCATCGACATGAACCGGCGGATGTCGGGCGACGCCTCGCTGAATACGCCGTTGCGCGAGGAAAGCGAAGGCGAATGGCAGGATTGGCTTGTCGATGATAGCACGAGTCAGGAGAATACCCTGGCCGAGCGGGAAGAGAGCGACAATCGTCTCGATGCCTTGCACAATGCGCTCGGTGTTTTGAACCCGCGCGAAAGGCGCATTTTCGAGGCGCGGCGGCTCGCCGATGATCCCATAACGCTCGAGGATTTGTCCGACGAATTCGGCATTTCACGCGAGCGGGTGCGCCAGATCGAGGTTCGTGCTTTCGAGAAAATTCAGTCCGCCGTGAGGACCGGGGTCGCAAAAACGGAAGCGCTGCCGCCGCGGCGGCTCGAAAGCCCAGCCGCACCCCTATAAAGCATGGTCTCCGCACCAGGTAACCGGGGCCTAACTTTGGGCTTGCCAACTTACAGGGATGGTAAGCTAGCCGCCGTAACGAAGATGGCTTTGGCTGCTGTTGCGGTCATCTACAGAGATTCCCCATCAGCTGGAATCATCTGATGGGGAAGGAATCCCTCGGATTCAATAAGTTGAGAGCATGTTCTTATCGAAAAAGTCAGTCAACTTTTTCGGAACATGCTCTAGCAATCGAAGAGCCCGTCTTCCCGCTGCGAGGCCCTCACGATGATCGACCTTTATTATTGGACCACTCCGAATGGGCACAAGATCACGTTGTTCCTCGAGGAGGCGGGACTTCCCTACACCATCCATCCGGTCAACCTCGGCCGGGGGGACCAGTTCAAACCGGAATTTTTGGCTGTCTCCCCCAACAATCGCATTCCGGCGATCGTTGACCAAGACCCTAACGATGGCGGCGCCCCGGTGCCGGTTTTTGAATCGGGCGCCATTCTCCTTTATCTCGCTGAAAAAACAGGTCAATTTTTGCCAAAGGATTTGCGCGGCCGGACCGCTGCGCTTGAATGGCTCTTCTGGCAGGTCGGCGGCCTTGGCCCAATGGCCGGCCAGAACCATCATTTCAGACAATATGCGCCCGAGAAACTTGGCTATGCGATCGAACGGTATGTGAACGAAACCAACCGCCTCTATGCTGTGCTCAACAAGCGCCTGGCGGACCGGGCCTTTGTGGCCGGGGACTATTCGATCGCCGACATGGCGGCCTACCCTTGGATTGTGCCCTATGAAAACCAAGGCCAGAAGCTTACGGATTTTCCGCATCTCCGACGCTGGTTCGAGGCTATCCATGCGCGTCCCGCGACCGGGCGCGCCTATGCCAGAGCGGCGGAAATCAATAGAGCGCCGATTCCAGTCGACGATGAATCGCGCAAAATCCTGTTCGGGCAGACGGCCGCCAATGTAAAATAGGCTTCTCCTCCACCCCGCTGCAATCAGCCGGTTCTGTTTGCTTTATTTCTTGAAATCACCGGCTTATATCAGCCTCCAACAGCTCATCTTGGCCGGCCTGGCCCGCCGCATGGCGAAGGTCAGGAAAATGCTCCGCTTTGAAGCAGCGCGGCAGGGATGCATTGGAGACAGGACGGAATGGCGGGACATAGTCAATTCAAAAACATCATGCACAAAAAGGGCAAGCAGGACGCGATCCGTGCCAAGCTCTTTTCCAAGTTCGCCCGCGAAATTACCGTTGCCGCAAAATTGGGTCTGCCCGATCCTGCCATGAATGCGCGTCTGCGCGCCGCCATGTTGGCCGCCCGCGCCGAGAATATGCCTAAGGATAATATTGAACGCGCTATCAAAAAGGCATCGGGCAACGATACCGAAAATTACGCCGAAGTGCGCTATGAAGGCTATGCGCCGGGCGGCGTCGCCATTATCGTCGAGGCCTTGACCGACAACCGCAACCGGACGGCAGGCGAGGTGCGCTCTTATTTCAGCAAAAGCGGCGGTTCGCTGGCCGAGACTGGCGCCGTATCTTTCCTATTCGATCATGTTGGTATCATCGAGTTTCCCGCGAAGGCCGCATCGGAAGATGCCATGATGGAGGCGGCGATCGAAGCCGGAGCCGAAGACGTCCAATCGAGCGGCGACGGCTACGAAGTCATCACCTCGCTCGAAAGCCTGCGCGAGGTCGCGCAAGCACTCGAGTCGAAATTCGGTGAGCCGCGTAAGGCGAATCTGATTTGGAAGCCGCATAATACGGTCAGCGTCGATGATGACTCGGGCGAAAAAATTCTGCGCCTCGTTGGTATGCTCGAAGAGAATGACGACGTGCAAAACGTCTATGCCAATTTCGAGGTTTCCGACACGCTGATGGCGAAGTTCGCCGGCTGACCCATCTCTCTCACGCCGTGGCTTTTTGAGAAATCGTCGCCTGGGTCTGGGCGCTCTTTTCCAACTCGTCTTCTGGCGCCGCATCGAGGGAGCTGCCTGCCTGACGAATAACCGCCGCGCCAATTTCCTTGATCGTCTGGCGCAAAATTTCATTTTCCTCGCGTTGCAGCAATGCCTCCTCGGCGTCTTGCGGAGGCAGCCTGTTCCGCAGCGTGGCAAGCTCCTGCGTAAGCGCATCGCACGACCGTTGTGCCGCATCGACCGCATCCTGCGATGCGACAAGGGCACTGCGCAGACGCTCGATTTTCTCGTGATAGCCAGCCTCGGTGGCGCGAGTCGTTTCGGCATGCAGCTGGCGTTGCCGGATCAATTCTTTTTCGCGTTTGCCAGAGGCTTCCAAAGCCTCTTCACGATCCGCGATCCGAGCCGCTGCGGATTTCAGGGTAACCTGATCGGCTTGATGCTGAAGCTGCAGGGTCGAAAGCTCTCCCTCCAGACGCGCGATCGTCTCGGCTTGCACGGCGAGCGTTTTTCCCTGCAACGCCAGATTGGTTTCACGCGCTGCCAATGTATCCCTCTGTTCCGCGGCGAGCCCATCGGCCTCCCGTAGAGCCACCGCGAGTTCACGGATTTGGGTGTCCCGGCGCTCAATTAGTCCAGCTGTGTCGTAAGAGTCCTTTGCAGTCGCGGCGAGCTCCGCCGAGGTCTCCGCCAAGGCCCGTTGAAGAGCAGTGATTTCACCGCCGCGTTCGCTGCCTTGCCGGGAAAGAGCGAGCAAGTCGGCTTCCTGGGCGGCGATCATCGCCTCACGATGGCCAAGTTCCACCATATCGGCGGCATGAACGCGGTTGAGATCTTCAGCTCTTTGTTCGAGACGTCTTTGTTCTACCGCGAATTCGGCCCGCAGCATGTCGCGCCCAGCACGGATTTCCTCAGGGGAAAGCGGAAGCTGCATTTCAAGCCGCCGTGTGGACAATCTTATGGCCCGCCGCCAAAACGCCGGGGCGATCGCGAGAGCGATAAGGCTCGCGACCAAAAACCCCAGTACGAAGATCATTGTCTGTTCAATCACATCCCGCCCCGCTTCGACGCGTTAGAACAACACCACAATCCCTTTACGACAAATCTATGCACTCCCCAAATTCCTAGCCGAACCAGAACTGGGAAAACCGCCCGGCTCCGCGGGGATTGCCGGCATGATCCGTACTTTTCAGACGGTCTTTTAAGTTTAATACCAATATGTTACAGGTTCTTAGATAAAATCATGCGCCATCTCAAAATGGCAAAGACCAGGAAGGATCGGCCGCATGGCCTGGGGCAATTTCGTTGCCGTCAAAGGATAGGCTTAGTGTGACACGGCTTTGATGGCAAATCCGCGCACCAATTTATTTGCGCACTGAAAGTCCGATAAGCAAATGCCGGAACTTCGTGCGCTTAAGAGAAAAAATTTATCCTAACGACTGTTGCTTAGCAACATTCAATCTAGAAACTTCGAGACGTGCGCGGCTCTCCGCCGGACCGATCAAAATGGATTCCAAGTCGAGCTTTCCGTGAATTTCAAATAACTCACATTGAAACCGAGGCGCGCACCAAGCCCGGTGCGGATCGGAACCACATACACTTCATCGTTGACAAGCGCGGTCATGCCGAAGCCGCCAATGAGATAGGCGGAGCCATCGACGCCGCCGTACCGGCGAAAGATCGCATTTGTCGCTGGAAGATTATAGACAAGCATCATGGTGCGATCGCCGTCGGCACCGGCATCGAAACCAAGCGACGGGCCTTCCCAAAAGACCTTCAAATCGCCGGCGTTGCGCGTATACATGGTGCCTTCGCCGTAGCGCAGGCCGCCGATGAAGGCGCCACCCGCCTCCTGGCCCAGCACATAGCCATTCGGCTTGCCCCAGCGCTTTGTCGCGGCCTCGACAATTTCGGCCAAGCCGCGCGAGAGGGATCCAAAGAAACGATGGCCGTTGGCGATAATATCATCCGAGGAATATTCGCCCGGGCGTCCGTTCGGTGGGCCCTGATCCGCCTGGGCCACACTCGTCCCTAACACCGGAATGCCTGCGGCAAGTGCCGCCAGCTTCAGCACCATTTCCCGTCGCGTTTGCATAGTCAAATCCTCCGCTCAAGCTTACGCGAACCAGGCCTCGCGACTTTTTCGCTGCATGCGCTACGTCGAGCTTTGAACGAACAGCATTAATGAAGAATTGACACGTCAGGGTAATATCGTGGCTTCTTCAGGGCGAAGCCATGCCCTTCTGCCATGTTCATTTGTATTCTCAAAAAATGGCCGCCTTGGGGTCGCCCCAAGCAACAAAGGGCGGATTTCTGAATTCCGCTTCGGCTTTTCCATAGCGCAATGGGCGCCCCGCCCCATCGACAACGATTCCGCCAGCCGCCCGCAACACCGCATCCCCCGCCGCCGTGTCCCATTCCATGGTTTGGCCGAACCGCGGATAGACGTCGGCATGGCCTTCGGCAACAAGGCAGAATTTGAGTGAGGAGCCCGCCTCTCGCCGTTCCCTCACACAGCGCTTTGCGAGAAAGGCCTCGGTTTCCGGTTTGGCGTGGGACCGGCTCACCAGCGCGGTCAGTCCCTGCCCCGGCGCCTGCCGTACATGTATGCGCCGGCGCATCTCCGGTGGCGGCAGCGGCGCGCCTGGCACGATGGTGCAGGTGCTGGCGGCAACGCCGCCGATCCAGATCTGTTCGAGCGCTGGAGCGTAAACCACTCCGGCAACCGGCGCCGCGTCGGCGATTAGCCCGATATTGATCGTGAACTCGCCATTGCGGCTCAGAAACTCGCGCGTCCCATCGACCGGATCGACCAGGATGAACGCCGCTTGTAAAACCGTTTTCTCGCCTCTTGACGCCGCTTCTTCCGCCAGCACGGGAAAATTTGGCAAACGCATCGCCAGCCGCTTCAGGATGATGGCTTCCGCCGCTTCATCGGCATCGCAAACGGGGCTCCCATCGGGCTTGCGCCGCGCCATTATGTCACCCGCATAGACGGCCATCACCGCGACGGCGGCCTCGATGGCGATTTCGGCGAAAATATCCGCTATGGCATCGCGATCGATGGCCTGGGTTTTATTGTTTTCTATGTCTTTCACGAAAATGCCGCTCGGTTTCTGGCGCAGGCTCCATTTACCGGCGTCCCGCCGCGATCCCAAGCCTTTTTGGCACGCTTGCACCAAAACCCAATCAAATTCCCCGCGCCAGGATGATTTGTTAACCTGTCCTTTGCACATTGGAATGACCGGCCTTGACGCAGTGGCAGCCGCGATTGACGCGCCAATGAATTTTTCTGTTGATTGCGCGCGACGCCGCCCGAAGCCAGGATTTCTTTTTGACGAAAGCTCCGCACATGTGTTGCAATGCTGTTCTGGAGCGCGAATCCTGATCCGGGCCGGAACAAGCTTTGCTTTACGAATGGATGACAGATGACGGTGTTTGCCCTCGATCCCCTCGACCTTGCCGCGCTGCTCTGCTCCCGGGTTTGCCATGATGTGATCAGCCCGGTTGGCGCGATCATCAATGGGCTTGAGGTCCTCGACGAGGAGAATGATGCGGAAATGCGCGGCTTCGCGCTCGATCTCATCAAGAAAAGCGCCGAGCAGGCTTCGGCGCGTCTGCAATTTTGCCGGCTCGCGTTCGGCGCTGCCGGTTCGGCCGGGGCGTCGATCGACACCGGCGACGCGGAAAAGGTCGCGCGCGGCCTGTTTGGCGGCGAGCGGACCGAACTCGCGTGGAATGTTCCCTCCCTTCTGATGCCGAAGAACAAGGTCAAGCTGATCCTCAATCTGTGTCTGATCGCCGCCGCGGCTATCCCGCGCGGCGGCCTTATCGAGGTCACGCTCGGCGGCGAAGACGCCGCGCGGATCAGCATCACCGCGACGGGTACGAATGCCAAGCTTGCCGGCCATTTGCCGGGGCTCCTCGCCGGTGCGCCGGATCACCAGCCCTCCGGCCCGCAGGACATCCAGGCCTATTATGCGGGGCTCGTCGCCAAGGCCGCGAACATGGTTTTGACGGTCACGGCGGAAGACGGACGCGTGAGCATCGAAGCCGAGCCTCTGCTCACCGAGGCAATCGCCGAGGCGGTCGCGGTTTAATACAAAAGCGCGCTGCTTGTTACTCTTATCGTCGTGCCCGGCCCTGAGCTGGAAATGGCCTGGTACAGCGTCCGCGCCCGGCTACCATTCATCATGAAGTCTCCCTCCCTGCTCCAGCGCGGCCTATGGCTGGAATATGCCACTCTTGGCTGGAACGTAGCCGGCACGGTTGTCGTCCTGACAGCTGCGGTGCAAACAGGATCGGCGGCACTCGCCGGTTTTGGGCTTGATAGCATGATCGAAATTTTCGCGTCGGTCGTCGTGGTCTGGCAACTCAAGGGCAGCGAACGCGGTCGTGAGGGTTTAGCGCTCAAGCTCATCGGAAGCGCGTTCATCGCACTCGCGGTTTACGTTTTCGTGCAGTCGCTGTGGACGCTCCTCGCGAAGGCTCATCCGGCCCCTTCGCCGTTTGGGATGATCTGGCTCGTCTTAACATGTGCCATCATGCTGCTGTTGGCATGGGGCAAGCTTGATACAGGTTGTCAGCTCGGCAATCTCGTGCTCACCGCGGAAGCGCGTGTCACCTTCATTGATGCGGCTTTGGCAGGAGCAGTCTTGGTGGGTGTCGGCCTAAATGCCCAGTTCGGCTGGTGGTGGGCCGACCCTCTTGCCGGACTGGTCATCGTTTATTACGGGCTGAGGGAAGGCCGCTTTGCACTAAAGCACGGCTATGCATAATTGAGAATTCTTCCACCGGTCAACAACGCCTTCGAATATGAATAGATCGTTTGCACGCTGTCCATTCTATGATCTTACCCAAATAGTCTGCATATCTGCAGATCATGCTCTTCGTGGAACGCAAGATCCTAACCGCGAGTCCACTTTCGCGACAGAAACGCCTGGATGGCCTCGCGGCCTTCGAAAAACTCCGCGTGATTGCGCCAGCGGCTGTCTTCCGTATAGGCCAGCGCTACAAGCGCGGGATCGCGCGTGTTCCGAGAAAGGCCCCTTCCTCACCAGCTCTTCAAAAATTCCCAATAGCTGTGCGTCTCGACGCCATGGCGCATACGCCCGATTGCTGTCTTGCTGGCGACCCGGACATGACTGGCGAGAGCATCCAAATCGTCGATTTGTTTGTCGAGTTTTTCGATGTCCGCGTCACGTTCGGGGGATGGTTTTTCCTTGCGTAACGAATCGGATTTACGGCTGGCATTGGTTTGAATGAAACAATAATGCAAAGCCGTCAATAGCCAGCTTGGGCTGCTCCAATCGGCTTGCCCTGGACGATTGCGGTCATCCAACGCTTTCGCGCAGTCAAGCTGCCCTGAAAAATCCGCCGTGTGAACGTCCCGATAGGTTCGCTCATTTCCGTCGTCGTCGACCTCGAGCGCAAACTGAAAGCGCTGCAGCATATCGGCGTAGGCAAGGTTCCAATTCGCGATCGCCGAATCGAGCTTGTCGCGGCGTTTGGCGAATGAATCAGAGTCGTCGCTGACAATGTGCTGCTCTACATCATAGGAGCGGAAAATTCGCTCCGAGATGAGTTGCGAGGCGTTGTCGAATGTCTTTGTCGCGTCAGCGAGGCGCTCCTTGGCGAAATCGAGCCGCGTCTGTTCGCGCCAAGTTTTGTAAGTGAAACCCGTGGCCACAAGACCCGCGAGCACTGTCCCGAAAAAGAAATTAACGATCTGCCCAGAGAAATTGCCGTCCGCCATAGCCCTTTCCATCGAAGCGCTGCGCTAGCCTGTCCCAGCATACTATTTACCCGAATACTGTTGAAACATGCTCTCCCGCAAAAGACCTGGATAACATTGAAAAATTCCGAAAATTATGTGCGGTCATGCTTTAAAACCCGAGATCGCTTAAAGACAGGTGGCCATCCGGGCGGCGGCCAAGCGGCCAGTGATATTTGCGCTCGGTCTCTTTGATGGGCAAATCGTTTATGCTGGCGATGCGCAGACGCATCAATCCGTGCTCGTCGAACTCCCAGTTCTCATTGCCGTAACTGCGAAACCAGTTACCGCTGTCGTCATGCCACTCATAGGCGAAGCGCACCGCGATGCGATTCTCGTGAAATGCCCAGAGCTCCTTGATCAAGCGGTAATCAAACTCGCGAGACCATTTGCGCGTCAGGAACGCCTGGATGGCCTCGCGGCCTTCGAGAAACTCCGCGCGATTGCGCCAGCGGCTGTCTTCCGTATAGGCCAGCGCTACAAGCGCGGGATCGCGCGTGTTCCAGGCGTCCTCGGCCAGACGTGCCTTCTTTGCGGCCGTCTCGGCGGTAAAAGGGGGAAGCGGCGGACGGCTCATGGTTAGGCCCTTGGTTGTTAATTTGGGAACAGCCGCTGGGCATGATAGCCGCCACTGGCTCGGCTTGTCATGCACGCGCTTTTAACGCCAGCCTCGTTTCCAAATCATCACTCAGCTGCCGCCCATATCGCCGTGCGGTCCCCATCAATGCGGCGGCTCCACATGGTTTCGTAGAGATCTTCGAGGGCATGCGTATAGGCGGCGACATTGAACAAAGGCGCGGTCAGCCGTTCGCGCCGGAGCTTGGCCTTCAGCGCGTTGAGCCGGTCCGGTTCGGCGGCCAGCCCCGCGGCCAAGGTAACGTAGTCCTCTTCATTCGCGGCGATCAATTCCGGAAGGCCGACGGCGTGCAGAAGACTGCCGGCGACGCGTGACGCAAACGTGTCTCCGGCTTGGGTCACGACCGGCACGCCAGCCCAAAGCGCGTCACTTGCCGTGGTGTGCGCCCCATAGGGCGCCGTATCGAGGACAAGATCGGCGAGTTGCAGCCGGCCAAGATGATCGCTTTGATTCATATCGGGCGCGAAGACGAGGCGGTCCATCCCAATGCCGCGCCGCAGTGCCTCGCCCCGCAGATTGCCCTCCGCGCGCTCGGCGCAGAGCAGCCAAAGCACGCTGCCGGGCGCCGCCTCCAGCAGGCGGCACCAGAGATCGAAGATGCGAGGGGTGAATTTGAACGCCTGATTGAAGCAACAGAAGACGAAGCCCGTGTCCGGCAAGCCGACGTCCCCGCGCGCGGGTTTCCGGCCAATCGCGCCCTTCCGGCCATGCGGCTGGTAGGAATGCGGCATATAGGCGAAGGTTTCCGAATAACCGGGCGCGGCCGCCATCGGCGTCACATAGAGGTCGGTGATAATATAATCGCAAATGCCGCTGCCCAAGGTTCCCGGATAGCCGAGATAATTCACTTGAATGGGGGCCGGGTGCAGCATCATGATACCGGTCCGCGCACCTTGCGTGAATCCTTTGAGATCGACCAGAATATCGATCTTGGCGTCATAGACGGCGCGCGCAGCCTCGACATCGCTCATCGCCGCAACGTCATGAATGGCGAAGAAAGCCTCGCGCACGCGGCTGCGCATCGCCTTTCCGTCATCGGCGCCGAAGGAAAAGCCATGCACCTCGAACCGCTCGCGATCATGCGCCTCGAAGGTCTCAATCAGCAGCAACACCGTCGCATGATCGTGAAAGTCGTTCGAAAGATAGCCGATGCGGATTTTGCCGGGCGCGGCGCGATCGAAACTAAAGGCAAGATCGTCCCGGATCGCCAGGCTCCGCGCGCGGCGATCCTTTGTCCAAAGCTCGGAACAATCGCGCTGTTCGCTGGCGCTAACCTCGGGCACCGTCAGAAACTGGAACGGCGGCAGCCGGCCCGCCAGCCCCTGCGCCAGCACGGCGCGCATACGCTCCATGGCTTGGGGGAATTCGTCCCACTCACACATTTCGCGGCTTCGGTGCAGGGATTTCATCGCGCCAATCGATCCATGCTGCCCGGTTGGCAATAAGAGGCCGCGCCGCTTGCCGCAGAGGGTCAAACGGAGAAAAGCAATTGTTGCGCCAGGGAAACGTTTTGAGAGGAAGGGTTATTTCCGGGCCACATAAAAATTGCCGCGCAGATTGGCCAATTGCGCCTTGCTGATCCGGCGCGGCTCTGTGTTGGGAGCAAAACAGAGTCCGATCTCGCGATCCTTGCGCCAGACGACATGGGCTTCGAGAAGCCGCTCGGGGGCCTCCTCATAGAGACGGATGTATCTTGGCACGGGGCGGTCGCCGATCAGCCGGATGCGGGCGCCCTTCTCGGAACGGTCATAGATTTGGCAATCGATCAGCAGCGCGTTGCCCGGATCGAGGAGTTTTCCGGAACGCAGACGCGTCCGGCGCCGGCGCGCCGAGCGCTTATCGCCCGCGCCCACCACGCTATAGGTGAAATCCGCGCGCCGGCCGCCGTCTCCGGGACAATCGCATTTGACGGCATCGATCACCGGGCGGCTGGCGCTTTTGTGGTGCTGTCTTGGGTGATGCAAGGGGCAAGCTCGTCAGCGCGTGTCTTCCACCAGCGAGGCTGGATTAAGATCAGCCTAATACATTTGCTCGCATTGCGGCGATCGATTGAAGGATTTGGTAAATGTGCCGCGCCAACGGGCGCTGATGCGTGAGCCATCAGTTTTGACCGCAATCATCCCTCAATCGGACAAAAATGTTTCACGTGAAACATTTTTGTTCGATTGAGGCCGGAAACCTTACAAGCGCGGATACGTCATAAGGCTTGCGAGGCGTGCGATCGTGCGAAAATCTGGTCTTTTTGCCGGTTCGAGGCTGGCCGGGAACATTGACATTGCAAAAATCCGCCAACCACCGCAATCTCAGCATGACCACGGCCGCCATCGGGTGGATGGCAGAGAAGATGAGGTCGAGATGAGGGCGGCGGGTTCTGCTGGTTTTGGATGGGCGAGGCTTGCCGGGGCAAGCCTATTTTTGTGGATTGGATCGTCCCAAGCGGAAACAAACGCCATCCGCCACACCCATGATCATGATGGCACCTTCGCGGTCCATGGCACGACGCGGCACGGCTCTTGTCAAAAGACTTTCAATACAAAATTCGGCGTGAACGGCGGTCATCTTCACGCCATCGGTTATGATCTCGTGCGGGTGTCTGGCCACATCGGTTCGAACGGCAAGGTCACCGCGACCCTGCGGCTTTTGCACCATTCCGCGCATGCGACGGGTTGGATACACGGGCCTTCCGGCTCGGGAAGCTGGTCGTCGGCGGGTTTGGGCTGCAACGGACATTGGCACGCCAGACGGCAAGGCTGAGCTATCACCGGTGTCAGTGCCAGCATCCTGCCCAAAATCATCTCAGCCGAAAAATGCAATCAAAGTCAGGTCTCGTTTTAGGGCAAACATTTTGGTCCGATTGGGGCCAGAAATCTTGACAGTGCACAGACGTTGCGCCGCTTGGAACTCACCGTGCTCGCGCGAAAACTTGGCCCGGCTGGCTGCTGGTGGGCCTGGGCGTGCGTTGACCGGTTTTGACCGATATTGTTGAAAAACTCGAATTTTGTCGTTGATCACATTTCTCGCGGCTGGGTGCGGGCTCCAAGAACGATGCGCTGGGGGTTCAGCAGAGGGACGAGATTTGCAGCGTGCCGTCTTCGTATGAGATCGGACACGACGATCATGAGCGGCCAGCGCCCTCCGCGAGCAAAGTCAGGGTTTTCGTTCCCGCTCATTTTCCGACTTTTTCAACAATATCGACCCATTCCGAACATCGTCCTTTGCATATCCGCAGGTCTTCGATTCCAGACTTTCGATCAGATGCACCAATTGCCGATATGGTCAAAATCGGATGCGCGATGCCGCGTCCTATCCGGCTTGGCAATAAACGTCAGCTATTGGGCACATGATCGTTACCTTGAATTCGCTTTTCTTTGCTTTCGTCGTAACGGTGTTGATCGCGGTGCCAATCGCGTCGATAGTCTAGATGTCGGCCGATCCCAGCCCGTGCCGCTGTGCAAAACAGACTCGTGGTAGACATTCGTATAGACCAAGCCTGCGCTCACAGACCCTAATCGACTCCGAGAATGGAAACCTTGGCGGTGGTGATTTCCGTCGGCCACAGGATTTCGGTTAGACCGGTGGCGACAGCGATCCGTTGCGATGGGCCTGCCATATATGTGATGACGCCGCCCCCAACGGCGCCGCCGATTTTCTGGCCCCATAATTTATGCCCGTCATTCGCGTCGAGCGCATAAAAATTGCCGCCCATGTCACCAAACAAGACGACACCGCCAGCGGTCGGTGTCATGCCGCTCTGGATCGGATAATTGGTCTTTGCCCGCCACCGCCATTGGCCGCTATCGGCGTCGACCGCATAGACCCAGCCAGCCCATTCGCCAAACGGATCCTGCTTGCCCCAAACGTTGAAAGGGTTGATCGACGCCTCGCCGGACCACGGTTGTCCTAGCTTGGCCGCTTTCAATTGTTCCGGCTTTTGCAAGGTCACCGTGGAGCACCATTCCACCTGGCCAATCATGACGAGATTGTTCGACGGATCGTAACCCGGCCCGTTCCACTCGGCTCCGCCGATCGAGCCAGGACAAAAATGGACCGGTTGGCCGGCCGCAAATTCGGCGTCAGTATTCTCGACCTTCGTTACGGGCTCTCGATAGAGCATTGCCTGAGTTGAAAGGTCGAAACCATAAAGATGGCCGTCCTTCGGAGCGACAAGCATAACGTTTTTCCCCGCCGCCGTCTTAATGAGCACGGGCGCCCCGGAAACGTCCCAGTCGTGCCAATCTTTCGGAACGATCTTATAATGTGTCTTATAATTTCCAGTTTTGGCGTCGAGAACGACGACCGAACCGGTGTAAAGATTGCTGCCTTTGCGCATGCCGGTCGCAAAATCAGGACCGGGATTGCCGCCGGGGACATAAAGCAGACCGTTTACTGGGTCGAGAGTATAAGATGTCCACGTCGCGCCGCCGGTTATAGGCGAGCCGGGTGGTGTATCCCAGGTGGAATCGTCGAGCGATGATTTGCCCTGCGGCCCACGTTCAACATCGCTGGGGGTTTTCGGGACAAGATAAAACTCCCACACGATCTTTCCGGTCTTGGCGTCAAGCGCATACATGCGGCCCTTGACGCCCTTCATGTCCCCGCCGGCGTTGCCGATGAAGACAAGACCATTCCATGCGATCGGTGCAGCAGGTGTGCTTTCGCCCATCTTGGGGTCGGCGATGGGCGTTCCCCAGAGGCGTTTGCCGGTTTTAAAATCATAGGCGAGAACACGCCCATCCTGTGTGCCGCGGAAGAGCGTGCCATCGAGATAAGCGGCACCGCGGGACACACCTTGCGGCGTCGCCGCCTGATAGTCTTCGTGGGTGCGCCAGTTCTGGCTGCAATCATTTGGATTGATGGAAAAGATATCATATTCGGTCGTGAAAATCAGAGAGCCGTCGACCTTCAGCAGGCCGCTTGTGAATCCCGTATATTGCCCAGTGTCGTATGTGCACAGAACCTTCAGATCTCCGGCATTGGCCGCCGTGATCTGGTTCAGCGACGAAAAGCGATTTGACGTGAGTGTTTTATTGTAGCTCGGCCAATCGTCCTGTGCCGGACCGGCGCCATTAGCCAGTTCAGGCGAGTTTTGCCGATTGAGTATTGATTGCTTGAAGCCTGCCGCGACCTCGGTGGAGATGGTTCCGGCCGGCGCGCCCGCATAACGGACAGAATTGACTCCCATCGAGACAATCTGAACAGCTTCGTTCCAGTTCGCATAAATTGCCGTCGCGGAGCCGGCCCCCGCAACCAGGACACTGACCGCGATAAAATTCATTGTTTTGCCCATGTCGACTCCATCAAACTCAAATCATTTAATTCGCGGCGCAAAAAGTATCGTATAGAAATGACCCAGCATCGACCGTTCCCGAAATTTCTCAGTATCCGCCCAAAGCGGACCAAATGAACCCGCTTCAGACAACATTCCGATCAAACGAATCATGGGCTAAAGCCGCTCGCCTGGAATGGAACAACAGACTTCCTTTCGCGCATCCCTCGAGACGCTTGCTTCGCAAGCTCTCTCCAATCGCCCGCTTCCATTATTTTCGCTTTGCGTACCTCCTCTTTTTCGGCGTTGACGCCGCTTCCGGCTCGCTCGCCTGGAATGGAACCTCGGGCTTCCTTCCGCTCAGGATGAGGGCTGACCGTGATGCCATGACTTTTGAAACAGGCTCTGCGCCCTCCCTCACCCCCGCCCCTCCCCGGCGATCGGCGCTTGAAAACTTAGGCCCAGATCCCAGGGAAAATAGATCCATGTGTCCTGCGACACCTCGGTGATAAACGTATCGACGAGCGGGCGGCCGAGCGGCTTGGCATAGACGGTTGCGACATGCGCTTTCGGCAACACCGCGCGAATGAGTTTGACCGTCGCGCCGGTATCGGCGAGATCGTCGATCACAAGCAGGCCGCCGCCTTCGCCCCGCGCGGTCTCCGGCAAAACGCTTTTCAAAACCTTGACTTCGCACTGGATTTTCTCCCGCGCATAGCTCGCCACGCAGAAGGTGTCGATGATCCGCATATCGAGCTCGCGCGCGACGATCGCGGCCGGAACCAGGCCGCCCCGGGTGATCGCCACCATGCCGGAAAAACGCCCCGCCGCCGAAAGCCGCCAGGCGAGCGCCCGCGCATCGCGGTGAAACTGATCCCAGGAGACATGAAAGGCCTTTTCGGTCATGGCGCTTTCGGGCTTGGCGTTTCGCGGTTTGGCGGGCGCTTCATGCGGGGTCAGGCCCGTGCCTTGGCGAGTTCGCTCAGCAGAGATTTGATCGCCGCCGTTGCCGAGGCAAGCTTTGTTGTGTCCCTGCCGCGGACCACGATCTCATTGTGAAAGCCGCCATCGCGATAGGCGGGATAGGAGCCGATCGATAGCTCCGGGTGGGCGCTCGCGATCGCGCCAAGCCCCGCCGCATAGGCGCCTTCCGGCAAACGGGCCGCCGCGATGGTCTCGACGCTGACCGGCGTGCCCTTCGCAAGTTTCGGCCCGACATCGTCGAGCATGGCCTGCATGACGGCGGGAACCCCCGCCATCACTATGACATTGGCGATCCAAAAGCCAGGCGCGGCGGAAATTCTGTTCCCCACGAGCGCGGCGCCATGCGGAATACGCGCCATCCGCCGGCGCGCTTCGTTCAGATCCTCCGGCTTGATGCGTTCGAGCAGAAGTTTGATAACGCGCGGATCTTCCGAAATTCCGACGCCGAGCGCCTCCGCGATCGCATCGGCGGTGATGTCGTCATGGGTCGGGCCGATGCCGCCGGTCGTGAACAGATAATCGTAACGCTGGCGCAGCGCATTGACCGCCGCGACGATCTCGGCGGTCACATCGGGGACCACGCGCACCTCGCGCAGATCAATGCCGGTCTTGCTCAGATAATCGGCGATATAGGCGATGTTTTGATCCTTCGTGCGGCCGGACAGGATCTCGTCGCCAATGACAAGGACGGCCGCCGTGACCGATGCCGCTTGCGTCACGCGCGCGCCCCAGCTCTTGGCAAGAGGCTGTTCTTCGAAAAAGCCGCAGGGTTTCTGGAGCGGATCATGCGCGAAAACGAAAGTGACAGAGACCATGCGCGAATACCATCAACGCAATGATGGTCTAGCATGAGAGACGGCACAGTACGACTGCTTTTCAACGGCCCCCATTCCATAAGCCTCGCCATTTCCGGCCGGTTGAACCACAAGCCATTCGCGCTGGCAGGACGGCGGCCGGGCAGCTTGGTAGAGGCGATTGGGCGTGGGCCCCATCGCGGGTCAGCGGCACGAAGGCAGCTGCATCTTGAGCTATAGTTGATTGACAATTTACGATAATTCATATTTCATGATTGTTAGCCATAGCTCCCCTGACGCGCTCATCCGCCAGTGTGCCACGCCGCCACCAGCAAACAAAGTGCGTTCATATGGAAAGAGAATCAAGATGAATACGTTTGATGTCGCCGTCTGCATCGCGGTATTGGCGATCGGCCTATTGTTCGTCCCGGAGCGCTATGATCCGCACAAATTGTTCGTGTATTTCCGCGAATGGACCGCGGGACTTATCTTAATGCATGATCTCGGGCGCATCTTGCATGGGGCCCGCACTATCCGCGAGGATTAGCTTTCCTATTCATGCGTTGAATGCTGTGCCTTGATCGCTGCCGATCGCCCCATGGGGCCTTGGCCAGCGAAGTCGCGCGCGTTTGATAGGCGCGTGAGCGGCGCCGCCCGGCGCCATAAGGGCTGGTCCCGCGAGCGACGGCGTCAGCCTGAAGCAAGCTCGTGCCGATTTACTGCAGCTGCAAAATCGGAGAATCGTCCATGAGCCTTTTTAGCGCAATGACCGCGAGTGTGTCTGGCATGGCGGCACAGGCAAACAACCTGGCGACCATTTCGGAAAATATATCGAACGCGAGCACGACGGGTTACAAGGAGGTGTCGACGGAATTTCAGGATCTAGTCGATCAATTCGGTGCCATGGGCGACTATAGCGCGGGCGGGGTGAGCACCTCGATCCGCTACAACGTCGCCGATCAAGGCAGTCTCACGAGCACGACATCGCCGACCGATCTTGCGATCCAAGGAAACGGCTTCTTCCTCGTCGAGAATTCGGCCGGGGCCACTTACCTCACCCGGGCAGGATCTTTCGTCGAGGACGGATCCGGCAATCTCGTGAACTCGGCCGGCTATACTTTGATGGGCTATAGTCTGGCACCGGGGTCTGGTGGCTCCACCGAGAGTTTGTCCGGGTTGGTGCCCGTCAATATCAACGGGACAGCGCTGGTCGCCACGCCGTCGACCTCTGGGACCTTTACCGCCAATCTTAATTCGAACGCCGCGACGCTGACTGGCACCCCGTCAGCCACCAATTATACCAGCTCATCCTCGGTGGTTGCCTATGACGATCTTGGCAATCCGGTGACCTTGGACACGGATTTTTCGAAAACGGGGGCCAACACTTGGCAAGTTGACGTCTATAATGCCGCCTCTCCGGCAACACCCTTGACGACGCAGACCCTCACCTTCGATCCAACGACCGGGAATTTGGCCACGCCCACGCCGGCCACGCTTTCCATCGCGGTTCCCAATGGAAATACCATCTCATTGAATATTGCGGGCATGACGCAATTGGCTTCGCCTTTCTCGGTCTCGACCGCCTCAATGAACGGCAATGCTCCGAGCCAGATCCAAAGTGTCAGCATAGCGACAAATGGCACACTTTCCTATGTCTACGCGAACGGCACAACGGTTCCCGCCTATTCGATCCCGCTCGGCAATGTCATCAGTCCGGATAATTTGACCAACATCACCGGCAACGTATTTCAGGCCAATTCCGAATCCGGCGGCCTCGTGATCGGAACCGCGGGGACGGGGGCTTTTGGAGCCATACAATCCTCCGAGCTTGAGAGCTCGACCGTGGATCTGGCAACTGAACTCACCAACATGGTCGCCACGCAAAGTGCCTATGGGGCCAATAGCAAGGCCTTCCAAACCGGTGCCGACTTGCTGGCCGAACTCAACAATCTGCTGAAATGATTAAGCCCATACGGGATAGCTTGGGTCATATATCATGAGCCTTTCTAGCGCGGTGAGCCTTGCGCAATCTGGCTTGAACACCATAACAGCGGAAATATCAGTCCTGTCGCGCAACATCAATGGCGCGAGTGACACGTCGAACTATTCGGAGAAGACCGCCAATGTCATCACGGGGCCTGGCGGCAATTCGCAAGTCGCATCGATCACGCGAGCAACCAATTTGGCGGTTTTTCAAAACCTGCTGGGCGCGACATCGGCTAACGCAACGCAAAACGCGCTTCTCTCAGGCATCAATACGCTCAATGAGACGATTGGTAATCTATCAAGCAGCAGTTCGAGTACAAATTCGAGTGCGAGTTCCCCCTCGGCCCTGTTGAGCAATTTCACCGATGCTCTACAGTCCTTTGAAGCCTCGCCAAGCGATTCAACCCTCGCCGGTGCCGCCGTGGCCGACGCTGTAACATTGGCGCAAGGATTAAACAGTGCCACGGCAACGGTGAACCAGGTGCGCGAGCAAGCCGATTCTGGAATTGCCGCATCAGTTCAAACCATCAACTCCTTGCTGACCCAATTCGAGACCGTCAATGCGCAAATCGTCAATGGCACCGCGACCGGCGCCGACGTTACGAATGCAGATGATTCGCGCGACAATATTCTGACCCAGCTTGCCCAACAGATAGGCATTACGACAACCGCGAGCGCCAATGGCAACATGTCCATCTATACGGACAGCGGGGTGACTTTGTTCCAAGGCGGCGCGGCCAGAAGCGTGACATTTTCACCCACAAACAGCTATACGTCGTCGACGACCGGCAATGCGGTATATGTCGATGGCGTAGCCGTTACCAGCGCCTCGGCGTCGATGCCGATCATCTCCGGCAATATCGCGGGCCTGGCTAATCTGCGCGACAATGTATCCGTGACCTATCAGGCCCAATTGGATGGCATGGCGGGAGCCCTGATCAACGAATTCGCCGAAAGCGACCAGACTGGATCCGGCCCCAACCTGCCAGGACTGTTCACAACGCCCGGCGCGACATCGCTCCCCACAAGCACCACAGGGCTTGCTGGCCAGATTTCGGTGAATGCCGGCGTCGACCCAAGCCAAGACGGCAACGCCTTCTTACTACGGGATGGCGGCATCTCGGGCAATCCCAACTACACCTACAACACAAGCGGTGATGCAAGTTACACGACCCGGCTTTCGCAGTTGCTCGGCAATTTGTCGGCGACCCAAACGTTCAGCGCCGCAGGCGACATCACCACGAGTGCAAGCCTGAGCAGCTACGCGTCCGCCTCGGTCGGCTGGCTCGAAGGTCAGTATTCGAATGTTTCATCGCAAAGTACGACTCAAAGCACGTTGGTCAACACGGCGACGACAGCCTTGTCCAATGCGACTGGTGTCAATCTCGACAATGAAATGTCCAAGATGCTCGACCTCGAAAACTCTTATTCGGCGTCGGCGAAATTGATTTCGACGATAGACAGTATGTTTGGCACATTGGTGACCGATCTAGAGAACATAACCTCATGACCTCCTTCATCTCGACCCAAGCGATCTCGTCTTCGATGCGCCAATCCATACTGCAAATGCAGTCGGAGCTCGCTGCGAGCGAGACCGAGGTTGCCACCGGCAATTATGCGGATATCGGACTCAGTCTCGGAGCTACGTCAGGAGAAGACGTTTCTCTGCAAGCCCAGACGTCCATGCTGCAGACCCTCATGACCACGAACCAAACTATCGCTACTCAACTCGGCACGACTACGACAACTTTAAGCAGCCTGCAGAGCTCGGCACAAAATCTCCTCAACTCCCTGCTCGAAGGCGATGGTTCCAATTCAAACGCAAGCACCATCCAGGCATCCGGAGAAGACGATCTTCAGGGCCTAATCTCCAGTTTGAACTCATCCCTCAACGGCAATTACATTTTTGGCGGGACGAATACGGGCACAGAGCCAGTCACCAATTATTACGCCGCCGGGGCCGCAAACAAAGCGGCTGTAGACAACGCCTTTCAAGCTGCGTTCGGCATGTCGCAGACAAGTTCAAGCGTCTCAACGATCAGCGGCACCAATATGCAAAACTTTCTCGACACTCAATTTGCGCCTTTATTCCAGGGAACCAACTGGTCGACCAATTGGTCTTCTGCATCCAGCCAGACATTGACCAATCAAATTTCCGAAAACCAAACGGCAAGCACATCGGTCAGCGCCAACAACCCCGCGTTCCAGCAGCTTGCGCAAGCCTATACCATGGTTGCCGATCTTGGAACTCAGAACCTAAGTTCGTCCGCCTATCAAGCCGTCTCCAGTACGGCACAAAGCCTTTTGACCTCCGCGATTTCCAATCTTACCGATCTTCAAGCCAACGTTGGCATGGTTCAGTCGGATGTCACCAACGCCAATAACCAAATGTCGTTGCAAACCAACATTTTATCTACACAAATCGGCAATCTCGAAAGCGTAAACACCTATGAAGTTTCGACGCGGATCACAGACCTGCAATCACAAATCGAGGACTCCTATGCATTAACATCGCAACTTGCGCAGCTCAGTCTGGTCAAATTTCTGTAATTCCCGCCGAAGCAAAGCAAATACGATAGGCGCGATGTATCAACTTTCCTATGATGAACACCTCGCCGACAAGCCCAAGGATTGCCGGGACCGCGAGCGGCTGGCGTTGGAGCATGCAATTGGACTTTTACAGAAGGCCGAAAGCGCAGGCGCGCAATCGCTGCAAGCCGTGGAGGCGCTCGGTTTTATCAGTAAGCTTTGGAACGCCTTTATCCAGGACCTCGTCGACCCCGAGAATGATTTGCCAGAGGTTCTGCGTGCCGATTTGGTCTCGATCGGGCTTTGGATCATCAAGGAAGCGGCTTTGGTCCGCTCCGGACAATCACATAATTTTCGCGGCATGATCGAGATCTGTACGATGATCCGCGACGGATTGAAATGAGACGTGAGAATGCATATTTCGCTTCGCGCCGGGGAAAGGATCTATATCAATGGCGCCGTTTTGCGCGCCGACAGAAAGGTTTCCCTCGAACTTCTCAATGATGCCACCTTTCTTCTCGAGGCTCATGTCATGAAGGTCGAGGATGCATCGACTCCACTGCGTCAGCTCTATTTCATTATTCAGATCATGTTGATGAACCCGACCGATTCGTTTGCCGCCCGCGAAATGTTTCAAAATTCCATTCACATGACGATCGACGTATCGGAAAGCGCGGTCCTGATTTCCGGGCTTAAAACCGTCAAGACACTTGTCGACGGCAACCGCATCTTCGAGGCGCTGAAAGCCGTCCGCTCGCTGTTTCCGATAGAAGCGGAAATATTGGCGGGAGGCAAAGTTTCTTCGCCAACCCAGGCAGCCTGAACAAAATTGCAAAGAGGTATTGTTATGACGGTTTCAAGCATCCCGGCAGTTTCAGCCGCGGCATCCACGGCAAGTTCATCGTCAACAAACGCGGCGGCCGCGACGCCGACCGTCGACTATAATCAATTTCTGCAGCTGCTCGTTGCCGAGCTGCAGAATCAGGATCCGACGAGTCCGACCGACCCAACGCAATATATGAGCCAGCTGGCGTCATTTTCCTCGGTCGAGCAGCAGGTGCAAA
>CAYTRB010000021.1:0-30141 GCA_964440215.1 uncultured Methylocapsa sp. | reverse complement strand
TTCCACAGGTTTCTCCTCGATGGTCTCGTCCATTGCATACTCTATAGTTTTAGCTTGCCAATTTCCGAATCTTGGTATAGAACAGTACCGTTCTGTTTCATAATGGTGTAAAATGGATGTTTCCGCAAGATCTCATGCTCATCAGAATGGTGCAATGAGCGAAAGCGCCCTCGCGATCGGGGGAGAGACGATTCTCCGCTTGCGCGGGGATGCTTTACCCGGCCTCCATTTGAGCCCTTCAAGAATGCCCGGTCTCGTGGCGCGGGCGCGATCTCTGCGCAAACAAGCGCTGCTCACGCTTGCCCTTCTGCTTGTCCTCGGAGGGGCCTGCCGCTTTGGCTGGCATTGGTGGACGCAAGGCCGCTTCGAGGAAACGACCGACAACGCCTATCTGCAGGCCGACAAGGTTGTCGTGGCGCCGAAGGTAGGCGGCTTTATCGCGGAGGTCTTCGCCGGCGACAATCAGCCGGTGAAAGCGGGGCAGATTCTTGCCCGGATCGACGATCGGGATTTCCGGGTCGCGTTTCTCCAGTCCAAGGCTGATCTTGATAAAGCGCGCGCGAGCCTCGACGGCGTTGCCTCGGCGCTTGTTCAGCAGCAAGCAAAGATCGAAGAGGCCAAGGCCGATGTCACCCATGCGACGGCGGCTCTCGACTTCGCAATCGAAGAACAGAAACGCTACAACGATCTTCTGGGCCGCGGCGCGGGCACGGTCCAGCGGTCGCATCAGGCAATCTCCGATTTCCAGCAGAAACAGGCGGTGCTCGATAAGGCAAAAGCGAGCTATGACGCTGCTCTAAAGCAGACGGATGGTCTGCGATCTCTCGAAGACGCGGCGCGCGCCAGCCTGCAGAGATCCGAGATCAACCTTGAGCAGGCAAAGCTCAATCTCGACTACACCACGATCACGGCTCCGATCGATGGCGTGGTCGGCGATAGGGCGCTCCGCAAGGGTCAATTCGTTCAGCCCGGCACGAATTTGCTGACGCTCGTGCCGATGGGAAAATCCATCTATCTCGTCGCCAACTTTAGAGAGACGCAGTTCGGTGAGATGGTTGAAGGGCAAGCGGCAAGTTTCACCGTCGACGCCTTCGGCGATCACGTCTTTCACGGCACCATCGAAAGCTTTGCGCCCGGCACGGGATCGCAATTCGCCTTGCTGCCGCCAGAAAATGCGACGGGCAATTTCACCAAGATCGTGCAGCGCGTACCTGTGAAGATCGTTCTCGATGATCATGATCCGCTGATCGCGCGGCTGCGGCCGGGTCTTTCGGCGGAGGCCGTGATTGACACGCGGGACCGTCCCAACGCACCGGTCCCCGGGCCAATTCAGCTTGGCGCTCTGAAGACGCCATGACACCCGGCGCGCCCGAAGCAAAAGCCTCGCTCGCCGACTGGCTGGCCGTGGCCGGCGCCATCATCGGCGCCTTCACCGCCATCCTCGACATCCAGATCACCAATTCGTCGCTCGCCAATATCGAAGGCGCCATCGGCGCATCGGCGGAGCAGGGGAGCTGGATTTCCACCGCCTATCTCATGGCCGAGATCGTTGTGATCCCGATGACGGGCTGGCTCGGGTCCATCTTCGGTCTGCGCCGCTTTCTGTCGGTCAATACATGCCTCTTCATCGTCTTCTCGATTGCCTGCGCGTTGTCGACGTCGCTGGCGCAGCTGATCGTCTTTCGCGCGGGGCAAGGGTTCACCGGCGGCGTTTTGATCCCCACGGCGATAACCATCATCCGCACACGCCTGCCCAAGTCGCAGCAGGGGCTCGGCATCACCTTCTTTGGCCTGACAGCGACCTTCGCGCCAGCGATCGGCCCAACGATCGGCGGCTGGCTCACCGACAATTTCTCCTGGCATTATATTTTCTACTTGAACCTCGTTCCGGGCCCGATCGCCGCGCTCCTCCAGTTGATCTCATTGCCCAAACAGCGAGTGCGATGGGCGGAACTGCCGCGGGGTGATTGGTTTGGAATCACCACCATGGCTATCGGGCTGTCCAGTCTGACTTATGTGCTCGAGGAGGGGCAGCTGAAGGAATGGTTCGAGTCTGGCGTGATCCGCCGTTTAACGATTGTCGCGGCCCTCGGCATCACCTGCTTCCTTTTCCGCGAATTCACCGCGGCAAACCCCTTCATCAATCTGCGGGTCCTTGGTAACAGGACGGTCGGCGCCGCCTGTCTGCTCATGACCGTGCTCGGCGCCGTTTCGCTCGGATCGACCTATGTGATCCCCCTCTATTGCGCGCAAATCCAAGGCTATAACGCCGAGCAGATCGGCTATGTCGTCATGTGGAGCGGCCTGCCGCAGCTCATTCTGTTTCCAGCCATGCCCTTCCTCATGAAGCGCTTCGATCCCCGCATTCTCGTGATCATAGGCACGCTGCTCTTCGCATCGAGCTGCTTCATCAATGTGAATCTGACTCATGACGTCGGCATGGACCAGTTGATCCTGCCGCAGCTTCTGCGCGCCGCCGGCCAGCCGCTGTTCTCAATCCCTTTGACACAACTTGCAACCGTGGGGCTCTCCCCACGTGACACGGCAGACGCATCGGCGCTTTCGAATATGATGCGCAATCTCGGCGGCTCGGTCGGGATCGCGATGTTGTCGACTGTCATCCAACGGCGCGAGCAGTTCCACTACTCGGTCCTAGCGGAGGCGATGACGCAAAACGCCACGCGGACGCAGGAGAGGATCGCCATGCTCATGGCCGGATTGCGCAGCGGCATCGCCGATCCCGCCATGGCCAAAGCGCAGGCCCTGATGTCGCTGGCGGCTCAGGTCCGGCGGGAAGCCTATGTGTCCGCCTATTCCGACGCCTTCTGGATCGTCGGCGTCGGGTTGATCATCAGCCTTTCCGCCATTTTATTGCTGAAACGGCCACGCCGGACCGCTGCACCGGTTGAGGCGCATTAGCGCATCTCCCGAATAAGTTGCTCGACTTTCTTCGGTTCTGACATGCTCCAACTCTTTGAATCTCGGCGCGTCCCGGAGAAAGGTCGCCAGCAATTGGCTAAATGATTTTCAGCGGCGCCCGCCAACCTCATCGATATGCTTTAAGAGGTCGGCGGGGTCCTCATAGACGCGATAAGCGCCCGCACGTTCGAGTTCTTCCTGGCCATAGCCACCCGAGAGAAGACCGATGCCAAGAGCCGGAGCGCGGCGGGCCGCCAGCATGTCCCAGACGCTGTCGCCTACCACCGTGCTGGTCTGGATTTCACTTCCTAGCTGCCCTGCGGCAGCTAGGAAAAGATCCGGATCTGGTTTTGCGAATTTCACCTGATCGCGCGTGATAATGGGGATTGCCTCGCAATCAACGCCGAGTGCCGTTAGCGCCAAACGCGCCGTTTCCATCCGGCCGCTCGTTGCGATCGCGAAGGGAATCTCCGCATCGGTTAAATACGCGAGAAGCTCACGCGCGCCAGGGAGCGGTTGAATATCGGCCGCGCGCCGCTTGTAGGCCGCGGTATGATGCCGCCGCAGACGTTCGATCCGCTCGGTGTCGATGTCGAGCCCTGTCTCACGCAAGAGCATGTTGGTCAACAGCCCGCCGCTCATGCCAATCTTGCGATGGATGCGCCAAATGGATAGCGGAATGCCTTCTGCATCGAGGGCCTCGTGCCAAGACAGCACATGCTGATAGACGCTATCGACGAGTGTGCCGTCGAGATCGAACAGAAAGGAGGGTTTTGGACGCTGCATCGCCGCCGGCGTTACCTTCGTGACTAGTTGAGAAACGCGAGCAAACGTGCATTGACTTGTGCTGGTGCATCATATTGCACCCAATGAGTCGCCTCGTCGATAGGGACGACCAAGGCATTGGCGCAGAGCTTGGCGCTCGCCTCCGCGAGCTCCGGCACCAAATAGGCATCCCGCACGCCCCAGATCACAAGCACTGGCACAGTGACGTCCGGCGGCCTTTCGGCCGGACCCCGCTTTCGAGCGATGGCGCGATACCAGTTGATCATCGCGGTCAAAGCCCCTGGCTCGGACCAGGCGGCGCGATATTTGGTCACATCCGTATCGGAAAATGCCTCCGGCCTAAGAGATTGACGCAACGCTTCGGTCAGGGCCTTGAAGTTAGCCCACCGCAAAGCAAATTCCGGCAGCCAAGGCAATTGAAAAAAGCCAATGTAGCGGCTCATTTGCCGCTGCACTGGATTGTTGCGCACGGCGTCCCTCCAGGCCAAGGGATGCGGGGCGTTCAGAGCCGCGAAACGTTCGATGCGGTCCGGATAATGCGAGACGGCCCACCAGCCGACGACCCCGCCCCAGTCATGACCCACGAGCGCAAAGCTGCGGCGTCCGAGTGCATCGGCGAGGCCGATGACATCCGCGGTCAGAATTTCGATATGATAGGAAGCGACTCCGTCGGGCTTTGCGCTTTTGTTATAGCCGCGCTGGTCCGGTGCCAGGACCCGGTAGCCGGCGCCGGCAAGCGCATCGATCTGGTAGCGCCATCCATACCAGAACTCCGGAAAGCCGTGCAGAAGGATGACGAGCCGCCCATCCTCAGGGCCCGCTTCGGCGCAATGAAGGGTGACGCCATTCGTGGCGTAATGAGAGAAACGCAGGTTGCTCTGCATTAAACTGTGTCTCGCTTGCACGGAGCTCGCCCTAAACCGTAGGGGAGTTCCCCGGCTCTGCCGGGGAGGCCGCAATAGTTTGACGTATTCTGAAGTCCATCGTGACGATCGCTTTCGTGAGCCCGAGCGCGGACAGGACCATAGCCATCAGACTCGAATGGCCGCTTGGGTGCGTGGCATCGGACTCTGGGCTTTCGGTTGCGGCCAACTGCAACCATACGAGACCCAACATCTTCAATAACGCGGCGCAATGTCGCGCCATAACGTGAGCCTGAGCTGACAGCGTGATGCAACAGAACCGCTTTAGCGACACGAACCGGAAACACAAGGTTTCAGATCAGCCAAACGGCGCAGCACTTTATTTCCATTCATAAGACTGTTTTACAATGCGTTCAACGTGGAACAGCTTTCCATTAGCTCGGCATGCATCGGCCGTTTCTGACTGTAGTATGATATTCTTAAACGATACGACAGTCGCTGTCAGGCAATAGCAGTCCATCTTGACCCGCACTGCGAGGCAGCGTAGCCTATCTGATCAGTTATTGTCATCAAACAATATTGAGGCGTAGCCAAAATAATGAGCGAACCGTCCCAAATTGCCAACGTATTAACCACGGCTCCTGCTGCAAACCAAACATATAAAAATCTCCCGTCATCAAAACGAATACCATGGATAGACGCAGCTCGTGGTATATGTATTATACTTGTTGTTATTGGCCATGCGATCAACGGCGTTTGGAGCGCGGGCCTAACGGCCTCGGTAGGTATATTATACAATATATATTATTTTATCTATACGTTTCATATGCCTGCTTTTTTTGTTTTGTCTGGAATGCTTGCGTGGCCTAGCGTAAATAAAAATGCACAAAGATTTTTTTATAATATTATAAAAAGTATTGCATATCCTTATTTTTTATATGGAGCAATTCAGCTGTTAATTATGAATATATTTTCAAATGCGCTAAATAGCCCGCTGCCATTTGATCCATTCGAATTTCGAAAATTGCTAATTGGCAGCCCTTCTCAATTCTGGTTTCTGAAAACGCTTTTTTTTATCCATATAATGTATCTTATTTCGAAGAAATATACCAATGCATATTGGTTTCTACTAATTTGCATTACATTACGCGGCTGCGTGGAATTGTTTCCTTTGCCGGCAGATTTGGTGGGATTGAGCGACTTTGCTATATTTTATGCTTTAGGCGTTCTCTTTTCAGACGACTCTATCGATTGGCCTTCCCGTTGCCGATTTCCGCTCATTTGGATCGGTGTTTTTGGCTTCCTCTGGTACGTCTTTGCTACCGCATCATTGCGCATAAATGAGCCATTAATAGGCGCTGTACGCGGCAGTCTTCTCCCGGCGTCAATCACGGGATCACTATTTATATTCTCGCTCTCTGGCCTTAAATACATAGAAAAAATTAATCCGTTGCTTTACATTGGTAAAAATACACTTCCAATATTTTGTCTTCATGTATTATTCGTGGCAGGCACACGGATCGTTCTTGCAAAACTATTCGGCATATCCGAAATCATTGTCATCTTACCCGCGGCGATATTGGCCGGGATAGCAGGGCCCCTCTTGATCGTCGCGATAGCGGAACGGTTCCGGATCCGCTCCGCAATCGGCCTCGGCGGGTGAAATTCTACCAATGGCATGGCGCGCACACGATGGTGCGGCTGTCGTAACTTCGTCTGCATTCCGAAAAAATGGAGATTCACGAGGGCGCCACGGCTTGCTCTCCGCGACCCGCTGATCTTTGCCTGGGCAACTGACGGCGCTTAAGCACCAATTCTTGATGAGCTGGCAGCCCGTCACGCAGATGGCCGAGCGGACACCGATATAGCCTACCTACAAACTGATGGCTTCAGATCACCCCCACAGAAACTCAGTGCTTGCCGTAGTCGAGGGCTACGCCCTTACGTTGCGCGAGGATATAAGCCTCAAGAGCTTTAAGCCGAGGGTCATCATCCGCAAAAGGCTTTCCCCGGACAGGATTCTCGATGCACCAGTTTATCATGTCGCGAAGCAGGGCAACGCGCCCTAACTGCACCTGGAACTTGGGATAGGTTTCCGGATGCGTATTGGAACCATCGGGATGGCACATGTCGCAAGAGACGGCGTTGGTACCGCCAAGCGCCTTATCATCATGAAAAATGCGCTTCCCTTCGGCCACCAGGCGATCAGTTGAGTCTTTCCAGATCTGCTGATCGCGCTCGGTAAAAGCGCCGTAGGTTTGGAACTGATTCCCGGCGGGAACGGCTGCGCCAGTCTGCTGGGCCGGGGAGTCGGCTGCCGCAACAACCCATTCGGTATCGGGATGTTTGCTCCGCCATTCCTTCATAAGTGTGTCGGCGATTTGCTGTCCTTGCTCATGCGTCAATTGATCACCGGGCTTAATGCCTTTGACCTCGATCGACGTTTCGCCGTCGCAGAGTCCAACAACCAGATTACCGTCCGGGGAAGGTGGCAGCTGATGGCGCGGTGAATCGTTCCCGGCCAAGGCTGGTCCCGCAGCAAGCGAGAGAGCAAGCGCGAGACTGTGGGAAAGGCGCATGATGATCGTCTCCCTCAATAGCTTGAAAGCGTCGTTGCGGCCGGCCGGTCCTTGGCACCGCTCGACGAAAGATAATTGGCCCGAACGGTGACGGGATTGCGGTTCCAAAGATTATAGACCTTATCGATCATGCCTGAGGCCAACACGTTGAGCTGACCGTCGCCGCAGCCGTCGAAAGCATTGAAGGGATCGGCGCGATTCATCTGAACGGTGAGCTTCGGCAGTCCTTCGGGGGCATAGGGCCAAGGCCAGGCGGTCGAGAGCAGCCCATAGAAGTTGATATTACCGATGTGGTTCAGGAGGAGCTGATGGGTGTGGCCGTGAATGACGGAAACCGTATCGAATTTGGAAAGGATCGCCTGAACTTCGTCGGCATCATCGGTCCAGAAGTTCCAATTGCGATAATATTTGTAGAGAGGCGAGTGGGAGAAGATCACGATGGGGGTCTTTTTGTCGACCCCCGCAAGATCGTTTTGTAGCCACTGGCGCCCCTCCGGCCCAACTTCGAAGCGCGATTGGATGCCGTTGTCGAGCCCGGCGACCGTGTGCATTCGCTCTTCCGGAGTCATGCCGCGCGCTGTCCAAAAATCCTTTTCCTGTACACTCATCAAGGTCACGAAATGCACGCCCTTATGATCGAAGGAATATTGAGGGGGGCCGAACAATGACCGCCAATGTTCGCCCATGTCGAGGAACCAGTCGTGCTCGCCGACCATCATCTTTAGGGGAGCTTTGAGATCCTTTAGAATTTGAGCGCCCGTATCGAGTTCTTCCCGGCGCCCGAGCTGCGCCAGATCGCCGCCGAAGAGCACAAAGTCGGGCTGCGGGTCGAGCGCATTGACGTCTTCCACCGCCTTCACGGCGGACCGTATAAAGCGGTCGTTTACGTTGCGCGTGTAAAGATGCGTATCGGAGACATAAGCGATGGTGAATGCCGGCGTTGCGGTCTCCGCCGCCTGCGCGATCTCGATGAGCTGGAAACTTTGCGGGACGATCAGTCCCTTCGCGGCGGCGATCCCGGCCGAAACTCCGGCAATATGCAGAAAGCCGCGTCTTGAAAGCTGACCCATCCTTGTAAGGTCTTCGAAGAATGAGGCGCGTTCCTCATAATGCTTGGTCTCGATGCTTTTGTGCGCCATGGCTTTGCTCCCCTGGCAGAAACGTTTCACGTGAAACGGTTTCGCCGTCGATTTTATCGTTTTACCGTGCGGCCACTTGGGAAAATCCCGGATTCGAAGATCATGCTTTAATAGGCACCGAGAGACGCCGGATTGCGCAGATCCGGGCTGGTCCCGATATCTCCCAAGTCCCCTTTCCGGCCTTCGGCGATTTCGGTTTCACGCTGCGGCCGGTTGGTCTTGAGTGCCGTTTGCCTGGCTATCTCCTCCTTATTGAATTCGGCGAAGCGGTCGTCGGTGAGCGAGAAGAGGAAAGCAACGAGATCCTCGATTTCAGCTTCGCTCAGCGCCAGGCGTTGCATCCCGCCGTCGAGGAAGGGATTGGGAACACCGCCCTTGTTGTAATGGTCAATCACATCAAAGAGAGTCGCCAGAGAACCATCATGCATATAGGGGGCGGTCACTCCGATGTTGCGGAGAGTCTCGCTCTTGAAAGCGCCAATATCGGCGGGGTTTTTGGTCACCAGGAAACGGCCGAGTTCGGAATAAGACGTCTGCAAGGCGAGCTCGTCGATCTGTTTCGTATCACCACTTTTCAGGATGCCAAGCGCCTTGCGGGCCAGCTCGGAAAAATTCTGTACATGCGCGGCAATCCCAATATTGTGGAATTTCTGGTCAGAGAAAAGCGGCGAGACCACGTTGAACGCGTGGCAGGCACTGCAGCGCCCCTTACCTTGGAACAAAGCCCAGCCGCGCTGGGCTTGCTCGCTGATGGCCTGAGGGTCACCCGCCAGGAAGCGATCAAATGGCGCGTTTCCGGAATATTGCGTCCGTTCGAAAGCAGCGATGGCGGCGGCAATATCGTCATACGTCGGATCGCGCCCCAAAAGCGATTTGAACGCGTCCGAATATTCCGGTAACTGGACGACCTTGGCGACGACATCCTCAGGGGACTTTTGGCCCATTTCGACCGGATTTAGAATCGGAAGCTTTGCCTGTTCCTCTAGTGTTGGCGAACGGCCATCCCAGAACTGCGATGCTTGAAACATCGCATTCAAGACAGTTGGCGCATTGCGCTGGCCGTGCTTGTCTTGGACGCCCGCGGATGTTGCGCTGTTGCCCCGATGATCGGAAAATCCTTTCGCGGGATCATGACAGGTCTTGCAGGCGACCGTATCGTCGACCGAAAGCCGCTTGTCGTCGAACAATTTATCGCCGAGAGCGGCTAGTTGTGCCGTCGGCTCCTGGCCCTGTTTCACGGCCAGGGCATAGAGCGGCGATGAAATGCCAAGGGGCAGGGCGGGTTTCAGAGGCGTTGGTTTTCCAGATGGAACAGCCGTCTGGGCAATGGGCACTTGGGCAATGGGCACTTGAGTGATGGGCGCCTGGGCGATGGGCGCCTGGGCGACGGAACCCAATGGCGGGGGATGATCGGGGGAACTGAATGCTACCGCCAACACAACGACCGCAGCCAAAAGAGCCGCCGCCGCGAAACTTGCTATCAGGTTCGCGCCCGAGGTTTGCATTCTACCCTCCCAAGGTTCTTTTTGCCAAACTCTCAGAAAGCCCGAACCTTAATTTGGGGCCACCATAACCAGAAAAATACCGGGCGTGAACCACCAAATTTCATAAAGTGCTTCACGTAGCTCCCCAGCAGTTTCCATCTGAAAAAAGCCCGCGCCGTCTACGACGGCGCGGAAAGTAGAGTGGGACGACGGATTGCACAGGGCAGGGCGTAAGAAAGCAGCTTGACGAGCACCAGCGCAACCGGCATGACGCTGCCATATATCCATGACGTTCTCATAAAGTGACCAGGCCAAACTTCCTTACGCTTCACGGCGACATCGTTCCCGGCACCGTATGAAGCATGGCTTTTTTCCTCAAATCGCGAGCGACCGCTTGAGCAGAATTGCTTATGTCAATGGCAGATACATGTTGCACGGCGACGCCAAGGTTCATATCGAGGATCGTGGCTACCAATTCGCCGACGGCGTCTATGAAGTGTGCGAAGTGTTTTGCGGCGCTCTCATTGACGAGAAACGCCATTTTGAGCGGCTCGCCTATTCGCTTGCTGAACTACAAATCGTCGCACCTCTGCGGCCTGGGACTCTGGCCGTGGTGGTCCGCGAAGTCATGGCCAGGAACAGGATCAAGAATGGCTTCATCTATGTGCAGGTGACACGTGGCGTGGCACCGCGCGACCATATCTTTCCGCAAAAGTCCATACGTCCCAGTCTGGTCGTGACGGCGCGCCAGGTCGATCCGGAAAAGAGCCAGATCATTGCGCGCAAGGGGATAAACGTCGTCGCTACCCCCGACTTGCGCTGGAAACGGGTTGATATCAAGTCGATTGCTTTATTGCCCAACGTTCTCGCGCGCCAACTCGCCCGCGAGCAAGGCGCCTATGAAGCGTGGCTTCTCGATTCAGAGGGCATGGTTACGGAAGGGGCGGCGTCGAATGCGTGGATCGTCAGCGAAGCTGGGGTTGTCGTCACGCGTCAAATCGATCATTCCATCCTGCGCGGCATCACAAGGACCACGCTGATCGAAATCATCACCGCGGAAGGCCTGACACTAGAGGAAAGAAAATTCAGCCTGAAAGAGGCATCCGCCGCGCGGGAGGCCTTCATCACCGGAGCGACGACTCTCATTATGCCGGTTGTGCGAATCGATGGGCAGCCTATCGGCTCGGGAGTTCCGGGACCGGTGGCAACGAAATTACGCGCCATTTTTCATGATACAGCCGCGCGCTCTTCATAACTTCGTGAAGGCTGTTTCAAGTTAATTTTAAATCTTGATGACAATGCCCAAAGAGGCACTTGCAGCGTTGTATATTGGTCTCATATGATCGGGTGCCAGCTGCGGCTGGACCTGGGCTTTTGAATTGTCATGTTTATGTCATTTTTTACAAGGCGGTGTTTCTAGCGGACTCGTTTCCAAGCTATAAAAATCCATAAAGAGCAAAAAAGAAGTAGATAGAGTACTTGCGACATGCGCTCCTTATATAAGGTTGTAAGTGAGTTGGTGAGCGCTACATGAGGCAACCCCAGCCAAACGGAACCAATTGTTTTATTCAATGAGCAATATGCGCCGGGCACGGCGCCAAGAACATAACAGGATTCTGAAAAATGGGATCAGAGCGGCCACAAAATCTCCAGGACACATTTCTCAATTTTGTCCGTAAAAACAAGGTGCCTCTTACAATCTTCCTGGTCAACGGCGTAAAACTGCAAGGTGTCGTCACCTGGTTCGACAATTTCTGTGTTTTGCTGCGCCGCGACGGGCATTCCCAGCTTGTCTATAAGCACGCGATATCGACGATCATGCCTGGGCAGCCAATTCAGATGTTCGAGCCGGGTGACGATGCCGGCCACAGCGGACCATAGGATTTCTTTCACGAGGCCTGGAACCGGTGCTTGAGCGATTGATTTCACAAGGGTATCCTTGATAAGCACTCGGAAGATTTTGATCACAACATCTGGAGGCCGGCATCGGCGCCCTTGCAAACGGAATAAACCCAATACTGAAAGCCCACTCGAATGGCGGCTCGCGACAGAGAATCGAGGCACGCACACGGGTCCTGGTGGTCGGCCCTTATTTCGATCCTCGCGCACGACAGAAAGCGGTCTCAGGAATGGCCTTCCAAGCAGCGCGTGGGCGCTCGCACGAGGCTCGTCTGTTTGAGGCCATCGGGCTTGCCCAAGCGATTGGTCTTGAGGTTGTCGCGGAACATATGGTTCAGATCACGCAAATTCGTCCGGCGGCTTTCCTGGGCAAAGGCAAAGTTTCCGAGCTGGCCGCCCTGGTTAGCGAGGAAGATATCGACCTCGTCTTCATGGACTGCGTTTTATCGCCGGTGCAGCAGCGCAACCTTGAAAAAACGTTTGCAACCAAGGTTATAGATCGCACCGGTTTAATCCTCGAGATTTTTGGCCGCCGGGCGCGCACGCGGGAAGGAGCGCTGCAGGTCGAGTTCGCCCATCTCGCCTATCAAAAATCACGCCTGGTTCGGTCCTGGACCCATCTTGAACGTCAACGCGGCGGTTTTGGATTCCTCGGCGGCCCTGGCGAAACCCAGATAGAGGCCGACAAACGCCTTATCGAGGAACGGATGAACCGAATCGAACGTGACCTTGAAGGGGTCAAGCGGACCCGTGGCCTGCATCGAAAGAGCCGCCGCGCGGTTCCTTATCCAGTGGTCGCGCTTGTCGGCTATACGAACGCGGGAAAATCCACTCTATTCAATAGGTTGACAGCGGCCACGGTGGTCGCCGAAGACATGCTTTTCGCGACCCTCGATCCAACTTTGCGGCGGGTCGCACTTCCTCATGGCGGTCAAATCATTCTGTCCGATACCGTTGGCTTTATCTCCGACTTGCCGACGATGCTAATCAAGGCCTTCCGTGCGACGCTCGAGGAAGTCATTGAAGCCGACCTCATTTTGCATATTCGCGATATGGCGCATGAAGACGCCGAAGCGCAGCGAGGTGACGTCGAAGCCATACTGACCGATCTTGGAATCGATCCTGCCAATGATCGCCGCCTCATGGAGGTCTGGAACAAGAGTGATCTTTTGGACGACGCGAGCCTCGCGGCAGCGCGGACCAGTATCCCACCCTCCTCGTATGACAAACAGATGATCGTTTCGGCATTGACGGGGCAGGGCCTTGAAGAACTCCGTGCGGCAGTAGAAGCGCGGCTGGCGAACGGCCGGATTCTCTTCGATGTTACACTTGATCCGGCCAATGGCGCCGGACTCAGTTGGTTGCATGAAAATGCCGAGGTTATGCGCAAAAATACGGAGTCTGACGGCATCGTTCATATGCGGGTGCGGGTAATGCCGGAACGCGCGGAGCCGCTGCGCCGGAAGTTCCGCGCCTCCGCTACACGATGTACGTAAATAGCTCACGGTGTTGCGGAACACGGCCCCACCTGCCACGCTAAAGAAGAATGAGGAGAAGCGGAAACCGATTGCCCGTCCACATCCAGATCTAATTTTCCCGCTCTGGGACTTTACCGGTCGGTTTGATTTTTCTCCTGACACTTGGCGGTATTCCAAAGCGCTTCCATCTCTTCCAATGCCACAGTGCCGGGCGCCATGCCATTGCGCGCCAACGCCTCCTCGATGAAGCGGAAACGCCTTTCGAACTTAGCGTTGGCCTGGCGGATAGCCGCCTCCGGATCGGCTTTTACATGGCGGGCGAAATTTGCGGTGCTGAACAGGAGATCGCCGATTTCCTCCTCGATGGCGGCGAATTCCCCGGTCTCGAGAGCGGCTTCGATTTCATCGGTCTCCTCGCGAATTTTTTCGATGACCAGGCGCGCATCATTCCAATCGAAACCCGCAGTTGAGGCCTTCGCCTGTAATTTGACAGCGCGGGTCAAGCCTGGCAGGGCGAGCGGAATATCAGCGAGGAGGCTTTCCACCGAGGCTCGTTCATCATTGCTTTTCGATGATTTTTCTTCCCGTTTGATCCTCTCCCAAAGGGCTTTGATCTCATCCGGTGTGAGGTCACGCACGGCGCCGAAGACATGCGGATGGCGCCGGATCATCTTTTGCGTTATCGCCTCGACCACACCGCCAAAATCGAAGAACCCATGCTCCTCGGCGATGCGGGCTTGAAAAACAACTTGGAGAAGGAGATCCCCCAGTTCTTCCTTAAAATTCTTCATGCCACCGCGCGCAACCGCGTCGGCTATCTCATAGGACTCCTCGATCGCATACGGGACTATGGTTTCGAATGTTTGTTCGAGGTCCCATGCGCAGCCGGTCCCCGGACTGCGCAGGGCCGCCATGATCTCAACAAGCCGGCTAGCCTCACGGGACGGCTGCATCAGCACGACCCGTGAGCGAGAAGGAAACAGAAAATCGCCAAATCCCTCTAATTTCAACGATCAGAACTTCGACCCTCAGCAAGCCTTTATGAACAGCATCCGCTCATTCGAGTGAAATCGACAAGGCCTCCCTGCCTTTTGGCGTGTCGACAACTTGCATCGTCACCGGCTGGCCCTCGGAAAGACTCTGAATACCTGCTGGGCCGAGGATTGAAATGTGGACAAAAACATCCTTACCGCCATCATTGGATTGAACGAAACCAAAGCCCTTGTGGTCATCGAACCATTTTACGACCCCGGTAATAGAAATCGCCGTGGAAGGATCAGGGGCGCGGCGCTGCGGGCGCGGTGAATCGCCAAATCCACGCGACGGAGGAGCCCGTTCGGCCGCACCAGCAGTGTCAACCTCAAGTACCCGCGTGACCTGGGCACCTTTTGCGCCGTTGCTGACATTAACCTTTAACTTCGCGCCAGGCGGCACCGATTCATATCCGGCGGCTTGGAGGGCGCCGATATGTAGGAATGCATCGCCGGATCCATTGCCTAACTCGACGAAGCCGAACCCTTTATCGCCCTTGAACCATTTGACGACCGCGTCAATGCTTGGTCCGCTTGGAGCCGCTATTTCCTGGCTCCCGCTGCTTCCAGCCCCGAAACTTGATCGCGGGGTCCGGCTCCGCGGCGAATCATAGGGCGATGGCCCATCATCGTCGAAACCGCGCTTCTTAGGTCCCCGGAAATCTCTACCTTTGCTCATGATATGCCTGCTCGTCTCAAACCTTTAGCGTTTCAACTTTTGCCATGACTTAAGTTTTCCACGCCATCCCTTGGCCCACACGGGCTTATCGCAGCAAAGAGGACCTGGCAGTCACCCCGCCAATCTTGAAACCGACCATAGGTCAAAACTGCGCGCACTGTAGCTGTGCGCAAGCCAAAGGGCCAGCGCCCGGAAGGAGCCAGCCCAACAACACGCCCATGGTCAATAGTCAAAATGCCGAAAATCCCGTGATGGACAAACATATCAATTGTTTCGCATCTTGGCTACTCCAATCGGCGCAGTTTGGCACGCCAGATTTGCTAGAGCACTCCGCCACCCATCAAATGCGCATAATCTATATTATGGAACCTAACATGTCACATGGACTGGCAGACCGACATGAAACTCAAAACTCTAATGATAATTCATTGGCTTATCGCATAATTATCTTGTTAAACAAAAACCTTAAGCCAGGAGCTTTAAGCCATCAAAAGCGGGTTCGATATTCGCAGGTAATTCACTCCTTAGGCGATCAAAATCAAGATCGGTGTGGAGGTTCGTTAGAACGGCGCGTCTTGGATGCAATTGAGCAATCCAGTCCAAAGTCTCGGTCAAGCAAAAATGGCTGGGATGCGGTCTGTAACGCAAGGCGTCGACAATCCAGAGATCCAGGCCTTCCAGAAAGGCGAGACTTTCCTTGGGGATCGCGTTGAGATCGGGCGTATAGGCAACGTTGCCGAAACGAAAGCCAAGTGCGCCGATTTCACCATGTTCAAGCTGAATTGGAACGGGATCCAGAGCTCCGCCAGGTCCATTTAACGAGAAAGATTGACCAGCTACGATGCGACGTTCATTTAGTAAGGGTGGATATCGGCTGCCAGGCGGCGTTTCAAAAATATAACCGAATTTCTCTCGCACGACGGCTGCGGTGTCGGAATCCATGTAAAGATCGATTTTGCACCGCGTCAGCATGACCAAGGGACGGATGTCGTCGATTCCATGAATATGGTCCGCGTGGGCGTGGGTTAGCAGTATGGCGTCGAGTCTTTCGATCCCAACCTCGAGCAATTGTTCGCGGAGATCCGGCGACATGTCGACGAGGATTTGAGTCTTGGCTCCTCTGTCGCCGGTACGCTCGACGAGCAGTGAGCAGCGCCGGCGGCGGTTTTTGGGATTGTTCGGATCGCAGGCGCCCCAACCTTGGCCGATCCGCGGAACCCCTCCGGAGGACCCGCAGCCGAGAATGGTGATGGCCAGGCTCACGCGAGATCCGCGTCCAGGGAGGGAGGAGGCGGCATTTTACTGAACAGGCGCAGGGTATTGGCGCTCGTCTCGATGGCGATGGTTTGGCTCGAAACACCCTTCACCTCGGCCAAAGTTTTCGCGGTGGCCACGACGAAGGCTGGCTCGTTGCGCTTGCCGCGATTGGGAACGGGAGCCAAAAAAGGCGCGTCGGTCTCGACCAGGACGCGATCCATCGGCACAGCACGAGCGATTTCCCGCAAATTCTGCGAATTCTTGAACGTCAAGACACCAGAAAAGGAAATATAGAGCCCAAGCGAAAGCGCGGTCTCGGCCAGAAGGGCCGATGCGGTGAAGCAATGGAGAAGACCCTTAAAGGCGCCCTTCCCCATTTCATCTTGCAGGATCGCAGCGATATCTTCGTCCGCGTCGCGGGCGTGAATGACGATTGGGAGACCGGTCTTCCTGGCGGCCACAATATGGGTGCGGAAAACCCGTGCGCCAATGTCACGCGGCGTCTTGTCATAATGATAATCGAGCCCGGCTTCGCCAATACCGACGCATTTCGGGTGACGCGCCAAGGCTACGAGACGATCCAGGGATACTTCGGTTTCTTCATGCGCGTGATGGGGATGCGTCCCAACCGTGCAAAAGACGTCTTCATAAGTCTCAGTGAGACGGCTGATCGAGTCAAAAGCATCCGTTCGGGTCGAAATGGTGATCATCCGCCTAATCCCGGCGGCGCGGGCGCGTTCGACCACGGCATCTCGCTCGGCGGCGAAATCTGGGAAATCGAGGTGGCAATGACTGTCAATGAGCACGCGGGACCTCTTTAGTGATCATCTTCCTCCGCATCGATGTAACGTGGAAAAATCGGAATCGGGGCCGGCAAAGACGATCCCGCCGCAAGTCCTTGCGGGGTCTCGGCATGGACGAATGTTCGCTCGTTTGCCGGCACGCTCAAAAGGTCGAGTAGCTTTTCCATCGATGCTGGCATGAACGGTTGCGCCATGATCGCGATGATACGTAAAACTTCGGCGGTCACATAGAGAATGGTTTGCATTCGTGCTGGATCGCTCTTGCGTTTGACCCAAGGTTCCTCACTGGCGAAATAGCGGTTCGCTTCGCTCACCACTCTCCAAATCTCGGTCAACATGATGTGCAGGGCATAGTCCTGCATTGCGGCACGGGATTTTGCTGGCAGCACTGCGGCCTGCGTGAGGAGAGCCTGATCCGCATCGCTAAACGCGGCCGGCGCCGGTAAGACTCCTGCACAATTCTTGGCCAGCATCGACAAGGAGCGCTGCGCGAGATTGCCAAGATCATTGGCAAGATCGGCATTGATCCGATTAACGATCGCTTCGTGCGAATAGCTGCCATCCTGGCCAAAAGGCACTTCGCGCAACAGAAAATAGCGCAACTGATCGGCGCCGTACTGTTTGGTGAGCGCAAGCGGATCGACGACATTGCCGACCGACTTCGACATTTTCTCGCCTCGGCTGAACAAAAACCCATGGACGATGATTTGGCGAGGTAACGCAACGCCCGCCGACATCAGGAACGCCGGCCAATAGATCGCATGAAATCTTGTAATATCCTTGCCGATCACATGCGCGCTGGCGGGCCAAAATTTTGCTCGTGGCGCTGCAGGATCTGGAAAACCGGTGCCAGTGAGATAATTCGTCAATGCATCGACCCAAACATACATCACGTGCCGGGTGTCGCCGGGTACTGGAATGCCCCAGTCGAAGGTCGAACGGCTGATCGAAAGATCGGTCAAGCCGCGTTCGACGAAGGCGGTGATTTCATTGCGGTATTTTTCCGGCGTCACAAAATCCGGACAGTCGCGATAAAGCTTGAGGAGCCGGTCCTGATAGGCCGAAAGCCGGAAATAATAGCTTTCCTCCTCGACCCATTCGACAGGTGCGCCGGTCGGTGCGAGACGGCTGCCGCCCGGTCCCCCGGTAAGCTCGGACTCGTCAAAAAAGGCTTCGTCGCGGACCGAATACCAGCCCGGATATTTGGAAAGATAAATGTCACCCGCCGCCGCCATCCTGGCCCAGAGCGCGCTGGCGGCCGCATGGTGGCGGGGTTGCGTGGTGCGCACGACATCGTCGGCTGCAGCAGAAAGCGCGGTTCCCATCGCATCGAATTGCGCCGCCGTACGGTCGGCGAGTTGCTGCGGTGTCAGCCCATCGCGGGCCGCTGTCCGCTGCATCTTCTGGCCGTGCTCATCCATCCCAGTCACGAACAAGACATCAGCGCCATCAAGCCTCTTGAAGCGGGCGATCGCATCGGTGGCGATACGCTCATAGGCATGGCCGATATGAGGCGCGCCATTGGCATAGGGTATCGCGGTCGTGATATAGAATGGGGAGCGGGAACTCATGTTGTGCAATCTCAAAGCTTCGCGCAAAGCCCCCGGGTAACGCGGCCCAAGCTTCGTTCCGTGTCAGGAAGACGAAGCCTGCATGGCCGCCGCCAAATCGGCGAAAAGGGACAGAACTAGAGGCCGCCTATCGAGATTGAGGATTTCGGTCTCGCGCGCCGCCACGCCGAGCTTTTCCCATACAAGCGCATAGGGTGCAAGCCGCTGCGCGGCAGCGCCTTGTAAGCTCCGCGCGCCTTGCTGGACTCTCGCATCGAGCCAGTCTTCGATCATGGCAAGCATGGTCTCGTATCCCCTGCTGTTGTTCCGTCCCGTGATCCGGTCGGCCAAGGCATGGACCTGGCTCCAATCGATGTTAGGCAAATCGTTCAAAATGCTGCCGAGATGTGCGTCAAGCGCGATTCCTTGTGCGTCGAGGAGCCGCAACACATTATGAACCGAGCCATGGGCGCGTGCGATCGCGGCCTCGAGATTTATTTCGCCGGTGCCGGTCCATGGCAGTCCTAGCGTCCCCACAATAGCGCGGATGTCTGCCGCCGCGAGGGGCTTGAGAAGGATTTTTTGGCAACGTGAACGTAGCGTTGCCAGCATCCGTCCCGGCCGGTGCGCGACAATGAGAAAAAGCGAGCGCGACGGCGGCTCCTCGATGAGCTTCAACAAGGCATTCGCACTGTTCTGATTGAGGTCCTCGGCGCAATCGAGGATGCAGATCCTGTAGCCGCCCCGACCCGCCGCCTGCTGGAACATATGTATAGCCCGCCGGACGTCTTCAATCTGGATTTGTGTCGCGTGTCTTTTTGTGTCCACATTCCATTCGCGTCGCAGGAGAATGAGATCTGGATGCGCCATCGCGGTGATTTGACGGGAAACCGGGTGAGCCTGGGGCACAAAAAGATTTGCCTTCACCGCGCCAATGATGGTGGCCGGATCTGGATTCGCCAAAAGAAACCGGGCTAGGCGCCAAGCGAGTGTGGCTTTGCCGACGCCGGGCGGTCCTCCAATGATGAAGGCCTGCGGCAAATGTCCTGATAAGTAGGAGAGAAGAAGATTCCTTTCCGCCTCGTCGTGACCGAAGAAATCGTGATTCTCTCGCGGGTGAGGGGCCTCTTCAAAACGGTCGGACTCAGGACTTGTTTCCTGAATTTTTGTCCCCGTTGTTCTAGCCATGGCGTGCCTGCTTTACCACCGCCGGAGCGATGAGCCTGCTTGATACAGTCTCGAAGATCGTGTGTGCGACTTCCTCCTCGGCGCCCCCCGCGTCAATGACAACACAGCGTGCCGGTTCCGCCACCGCTATCGACAGGAATGTAGCGCGCAGACTCTCGTGAAACGACAAGTCCTCGCGCTCAAAGCGATCGGGGGCTTCTCCGTCACCACGCCTCGCCGCGGCGCGGGCGAGCCCTTCGGAGACCGGAAGGTCGAGAATCAAGGTCAGGTCGGGCCGCACGCCGTCCAAGGTGATACGTTCCAGCGCCCGCAGGAAACGCGGATCAAGTTGTCCGCGCGCGCCTTGATACGCCCGTGTCGAATCCGCGAATCTGTCGGAGACGACGAAAGTTCCGGCTGCGAGGGCGGCCTTGATCGTGTTGTCAATGTGATCAATCCGGGCGGCAGAGAAAAGGATCGCCTCGGCGGCCGGGCCAAGGTGTGCCACGCTCCCCGAGAGGAGAATTTTGCGCAAAATTTCTGCGCCACTTGAACCGCCGGGCTCGCGGGTGCCAATCGCCTCTATTCCCGCCTCCCGAAGGGTACGCAGAAGATGGCCAATCTGAGTTGATTTACCAGACCCTTCGCCCCCCTCGAGTGTAATGAAGGCTCCCCGCTGACGTCCAGTGAGGATTTGGACACGCGCCTCGCTCATCGCTTCATGACGTATTTACGAACTAGTTCTGTCGCGTATTCGATCCCGGCGTCCATAGCCCGGCGTGGGAGAGTACCTTGCTCAACCGCCGCGGCGGTCTTCAAGGGCAGGTCAAGGATTTGCTCCGTTCCCCGAAATATCTTGAGATGCGCAACCTCACTGCCCGCCTCGAGCGGCGCGATCAGGGGACCCGTGTAGACAATGCGCCCGGTAAGTTTCTCGGTTGCGGTCCGGGGAACAAGAATTTTGATTTCCTCATTGGCGGTCAGAGGCACACTTGAAGCGCTGCCGCCATAGACCTTGGCGCTGCCGACTGTTTCGCCCGCTTGGAAAATGGTTTTCGAGTCAAAAGAACGAAATCCCCAAAGGAAAATCTTGCGCGCTTCCTCGGCGCGCTCCTTGGCAGATGGTGAACCGTAGAGCGCCAGGATAAGACGCTGTCCATTCTGGACGGCGGAGCCAACAAGGCCATAACCGCTTTCATCTATGTTGCCGGTTTTCAACCCGTCCGCGCCAAAGTCCATAGTCAACAGAGGATTGCGATTCGTCTGTTTGATCTTGTTCCAGGTAAACTCTTTCTCGCCGAAATATTTATAAAGATCCGGGTAGGTCAGGATGACGTGATTGGCAAGAGTCACCATTTCCCTGGGGGTTACTTTTTGATCGGGATCGCCCCTGCCCCATGCATTGGTAAAGGTCGAACGCTCCAATCCAAGCTCGCGCGCGCGTTTCGTCATGAGCGTCGCAAAGGCTCCTTCCGATCCGGCGATTCCTTCGGCGAGCGCAATAGCCGCGTCATTACCTGAGTCGATCACGAGCCCCCGAATCAAATCCTCGATCCTGACTTGGCTGTTCGGAGCAGCGAACATGGCGGACCCCCGGGCCGGCGCGCCGCCATAGCGCCAGGCTGTCTCGCTGACCAAAAATTCATTGTCGAGGTTCAGATGACCCAAGGCGATTTCGTTGAAGACTATTTCGGCAGTCATGATTTTTGCCGTGGATGCGGGAATCACGAGAGCGTCGGCATCCTTCTCAAACAGCACACTGCCTGAGGCTGAATCGATCAAAATCGCATGTGGAGCACTGGTCTGGAACGTCTGGGCGACGGCTGCGGTGACGCCCCACGTTAGTCTCAAAAGGAGGAGAGCCAGATAGATGACCCATGCGTCAGGACAGGTTGAGCGGCGACAAAAAACGCGGGCGATCAAGCTGGTTGTTTTCATTGGCTCCGCCAAATTGCGCCCTGCTAATGAGCAAAGCTTTCATACTCCGGCTCTGCGCGGCCGGAAAGGGAATCCAGGAAAATCTACGTAGTACTAGGCACGATTGAACGTGACCGGTTCCACCGGTCAAGAGATTTTGTGCCCAGTTGCACATTCTTACGCCGCGGCACGTCGGCGTTCAATGGCTTGGTGCCCTTCGTCCCGGTCAACAAGCTTATTGCTTAGCCGATCATCGGGAACCGCTCGCACCATGATCGGAAAGGACTCGATCAAACTCAAAGAGTTTCAGAAGGTCAGAATTGAAATAGGCGCTCAACTCATGTGGGACATGTTCTAGCGCAATGCTATTGGCACGCCGGCGCCCGGGATCGTCCCGAGGTCGAATGGCCGAGCTGGCGGTAGAGGAATCCGGCCTCCGCCGGTGTGACCGGCCGGAGCGGAATCGGATTCGCTTAGGGCATCGCGCGAGGCCACAGCCATGGGTTGTGTGTCGGTGCGGGCGATGGGGTACGATGCGTTCTCGGCAAGCAGGCTACGATTGCGGCCAGTCTGGCCATCGAGCGACGCCGGTCCATCCAAACGCAAAGTTGCGAGTAGTTTTTGGTCGTCCGACCCGGCAAGGCTCGCGGCTCCGATATATTCGACCTTGACACGCGTCGTTCCGCTCTGACGAAAATCCAGGGCCTCGGCGGTCTTTCGGGAAACATCCATGATGCGATTGGCGGCAAACGGACCGCGATCGTTTACACGCACGATCATCGAGTAATTGTTATGCAGATTGGTGATCCGCGCGTAGCTTGGCAGGGGCATTGTCGGATGCGCGGCGGAAATCGAATCGCGGTCGTAAACCTCGCCATTGGCGGTGCGGCGGCCGTGGAATGCATCGCCGTACCAAGACGCAAGGCCGATCGCGGCATAGTGTTTTTCGCTTGGATAGTAGGTTTGCCCGGCGATTGTATAGGGCTTGCCGACCAGATAGGACCCGCCGCCGCGCGGCACCGGTTCCCCATCGGCGACGACACGCGGGCTCGCGGCCCCATAGATGGAAGAGGGGAAATATTCTTTCGAATTCGAGGAGGCGAGCCGTTGCGCGGGTGGCTGCGCGCAGCCACCCAAGCTAAGGACCGCGCCGCCTGCAAGACCCACAACGGCAACGCGAACTGGCCGGTTAGTTCCGAGGAGAAATCGGGAAAAAACCGAGAAGAAACGCGCTGAAACACACAATTTTCGATATGCCAGCATGCGCGTCCCCATGGCTCGCGGCGTGGTCCTTGAAGCGGGCCTTTGCCGATTCTCAAAAGACAGGCAAACCAACAATTTCATAGCCTCCGGTTTCCGAAGGCTTAAAGCCATGGCAAAGCCTGGCCGCAGTTCCGCCTCCAAATGTGCCCAAAGTACGGCATGGAGCGTTCCCTGGGATGCTCGAAAGAGGCCACAGGAAACTTAAATTTCATTTAAAATCATCAGGATGGATATTTTTGCAACAGTTGCTGGAAAACGGTCACGGGGCATTGCCACGGCGCTTTTCAGCTGTGATTTGCCAGATATTCCAGCAGGTGAATCGTGGGAAGGGCCGTTCGAGCCGCTCCTGGAAACCGTTTCGAACGGATAGCCCGTTCACCAATTATTTGCCGCTCGAAATATTCTACTCGCTGCCTCCGTGTTCCCGATTGGGCGGGTGTGACACGCTTTTGGGATGCACCTGCACTGTGGCGGTCATGCCTTGCACCAACCTTACGCCGTCGGGTACCACGTCGAGATGGATCCGCACGGGAACCCGCTGGGCAAGCCGCACCCAGGTGAAGATCGGGTTGACCGCAGCGAGCCCTTGCTGATTGGCTTGCGCGTTGGGGACATTGATGCCGCGGGCGATGCTGCCGACATGGCCCCGAACGATATGGCTGTAGCCCATCAGCTTGATCTCCGCAGGATCGCCTTCGTGGATCGAGCGGAGATGGGTCTCCTCGAAATAGCCGTCAACCCAGAATGAATCGGTGTCGACGACGGAGATTATATTTTGCCCAACATTGGCGTAATCGCCGAGTTGCGCCAGTAGGTTGGTCACCCAACCGTTGACTGGAGAGCGCACCTGAGTCCGCTCAAGATTAACTCGCGCCTGGTCCAAGTTGGCAACGGCTTGCTGATATTGCGCTTGGGCAACAAGCGCATTCGTCGCATAGATTTGCTGCTCCTCCACGGTGACCGCCAACTGGTTAAGCTTCTGGCGGCGTTGTGACTCTAACTCCGCGTTCCGCTCATTGGCGCCGGCCTGCTTCACCGCCGCCTCGGCACGGCTGACGGCTATTCTGTAGTCCCTCGGATCGATCACCATCAACAAGTCGCCCTTGTGCACGAATTGATTGTCGACAACCGGCAACTCTACGATTCGCCCGGCGACTTCGGGTGCCATCGTAACGACATAGACGCGCACGGTACCGTCGCGTGTCCAGGGTGCTCCCATGTAGGCGTCCCACATGGCCCAGCCGAGTGGCACGGCAAGGGCGACCGTAAACAAAGTGAGCAAAACTGGAATAATCCTTAGACGCGGCTTCTGTTTGCCTTGAGCAGGCTGTACAGGGGCCAAGATGGCGTCGCGTTCACTTGCCGTCTTCCCGCTCTTCGCTTCGGTTTGAGTTTCGGTCATGGCCAGCTTAACGTGCCACGATAAGCGTGATGGATGAAAGCACGATCATATAAACGGCAAACACGAACAAAGCCGGATGCCAGACATAACGCAGTAGGCCGAAGCGGCTCGCAAGCCGTCGCAGGGCGATCGTGACGAGCCAGGCCGCGACGATCATCAACGACATCGGCGCAACATAGACGCCAAATACGTCGATCTCGGTGAACCTCACACGGGCGCTCCTGCGTCGAAGTAAGAAGCATGCTCGATGAGCGCCTCTGAGATTGCAAGGATACTCGCACGTGCCCGGAGAGCAAGGGCGGCGTCGGGACGAGCAGCGAGACGGGCGTCGAGCAGGGAAAGTTGGGAGGCCGCGATCGCGCTGTTTCCTCTCGCCAAGGCGTCTAGCGCCGTGTCGAGATCCGAGCCCAGGCCAAGAGAGGAAGCAAGACGGCGAAGCTGGATGATTTCTGTACCCACGCCTAGGGCTGTGAGAAACTGCGAGCGCTGGAACGGCTCGGCCGCATCCGGCAATGCAGCGAGCCGGCCGTATATGCGGTCTACCCAATCGCCAGGAGTAAGGTCGATGGGACCCGCTGCGAGGCGGCGCAGATCGCGCAAGATCAACGCCAGTAGTCGGCGGGTCCGAAACGCCGGTGACAGCGGCGGCAACAATCGAAAAGAAACAGCCGCGGCGCCGCTGCCTGCGATAATCGCCAGCGCGCCATTATAAAATTGTACGGTGTCGTAGCTCATTTGGTTCGCGGGCGCGAGCAGCGGCACGAAATTGACCGCCATGGCGGTAAACACCGCCGTTTGCCAAGGCTGGGCCATGAGAGCGCCGGCGGGCACCAGGTAAAGACCCATGGCGAGGCTGAAGCCCTCGAAGGTCTCAACCCCCGGCAGCACCGCAAATGCGATGATCGCGGCAAAAACAGCGCCGAGTACATTGCCAATCATGAAACTTGTGGCGATTGCATAGGCCTGGTCGGCTCGCGGCGCAAACAGAAGAACACCTATCGCGGTGAAGGTAATGGCGAAGGCGCCATTCGGCCATTCGGTAAAGATCCAGAAGAGCTCAACGATGCCGATCGCGACGAACGCACGCCCTGCATTCACCAGAGATGGTAGCCAATCGGGCACGCGTAGCCGGAAGCCACGGCCGCGAGAAACTGGACTAACAGGAGCGGCGACAAGAAGAGCCAGCCCGTTGAGCGCTTCCGAAATGCCAGCCAGCACCAGAGCTGTTTGGTCGGCGAGCAGCCGTAGCGATGGCGTGCTGGCCGGCATCGCGATCAGCGTCTGCACCGCCGACACGCAGTCCTGGCGCGGGCGGACGGGGTCGGCCAACCAGCCCGCCGGCACGCCGTGCTCCGCCGATCGCAAATCCTGTGGAAAGTTTTGAAGAACGGCATTGGCCTGCTGCTGAGCCTCGTCACCCGGCAGCCGCGCGAGCAGAACAGCAACCGTGCGCCAGCTAACCAGAGCGGCGAATAATCCATCCACGGCTCCCTGCAGCACTGGCGAATGGTAACGGAGTTGAGAGGATTCTCCTTTCGCCACGTCGATGACCGGGTCGAGAGAGATAACCCGCCGCACCAACTCGCGCCGAACGGCTAGCGTCTCAGGCATTTCCGGCCCGGCCAGCGCCAACATGCGGGTAAACCGGCCCGTGGTTTCGGCTGACAGGGCTACGAATAATGCGGCAAGTCTGCGTCGGGTGCCGCCGAAATCGGTCCCGGCGAGAACGATGCCGGCGCAAATAATACCGATGCAGATCTCGCTGGCGCGGTAGACCGCGAGCAAGAAGACCGCATCTGCGTTTGGGCCGCCCGTCGCGCCGAGCTCGTCGGCGGCGATGATCGCGGCCGTGTAGCCGGCCAGCGCCGCCGCATAGGCCGCAAAGTTGCTCAGCAGCGTTGCGACGAGAGCGCATGCAGCAGCCCATAGCGCCAGCGCGACCAGAAACAAAGCGCGGTCCTGCGGGAACCATGCCGTCAGAACCACGATCACAACGGCGCCGATCAAGGTGCCGATCATGCGGTACCAGCCCTTGCGCAGCGAAGCACCAAGCTGTGGCTGACAGACGATCGCGGCTGTCGTGCCGGCCCAAAACGCATTATCGAGTTCAAGCCAGAAGGCGACGTAGAGCGCGAGACAGACGGAAGCCCATAAGCGCAGACCGAAAAGCAGCGGCGGCGCCGCGGCCCTTGCCGCGTCTGTCAATGCTGCGCTCAATCGCGCTTGGGTGCTCCTCCCACGGGCCTGGCCTGGCTCGTCGAAGGCCTCAGTCATTGAATTCGTCCGGGATAAATCCTTTGCCGTTGCGCGCCGCATGGATGCCGAATGCGGTCATTAACGAGCCAGCCTTCCAATAACCAGACAATTGAAATTCCAAGCGGCGCCCCTGCGAAGCCCGCCGGTGGACCTGGTTGGTGAGCGCTCCCCTCGAATCCTGTCCCCCGCCAGCCAATTGATTTTTATCGTTTACTTGTGGCGACCCCGGCAGGGCTCGAACCTGCGACCTGCCGCTTAGAAGGCGGCTGCTCTATCCAGCTGAGCTACGGAGTCGGTCGCGTCTTGTGTTCACGAGTCGAATTTTCATGACAATAGCTCAAATAAAATAGAATATTACAGCGCTTTCTTAAGGTTAAATGCGGAAGTGAACCTGGACTAATGAGTCCATTGGTCACGACGGCTCCATTTGAAGTTATCAGAATAACTTATGATTTTTCGCGACACTGGGTTTGGTTCTTCTATACGGAAACTAAAGCCGTTTTTCTCGGCATAAGCGATGGCTTCCGCCTGCGTGGCAAATTTCAACCGCACTTGGCTCTTCATATCGCTGGAGCTGGTCCAGCCCATCAACGGATCGATTTGGCGCGGTACCGCAGGTTCGAATTCTAAAACCCAAAGCCTAGCCCGGGCCGTGCCGGATTGTGTTGCGGTCCTGGAAGGGCGGTAAATCCTTGCTGTGATCATTGTAATCGCTCTCGTTTCAATACCGGAGGTTATGCAAATTATATGCGGATTTGGGGGCGGTTTTCTGAGTTCATACACGACTTAAGAGCTGGGCCGTCTTGACTTTGGTCGGGGCAGCAGGATTCGAACCTGCGACCTGAAGTACCCAAAACTTCCGCGCTACCAGACTGCGCTATACCCCGCTTGAAGCTGATCCGCCTGCCCTCTCGCCGCGCATTCGCTATCACGCGCTCGTGACGTGAACAAGAGCCGCTCCAATCAAGAAGAAGGACTTTCGAGGGCGCGGCCGGGCTGCATCCGCCAGGCGACGTACTTTAGCCCCAACCGGACCCCCGTCCATCATTTGCTGAACAGAGGATGGCTGACGCTATCTCCGATCTTCAAGCCGATCCGGTCCGCCGTCCCGGCATTGACCTCGAGAACGCCAAAGGCCGGCGCCCCCGAAGGAATGATTTTCTCGGACAAAGGCTCGGCATTTTCGGCAATTCCCACCACGTTGCCGGCGCGTCCTATGAAAATCATGTCGAGAGGCAAATAGGTGTTTTTCATCCACATCATTACGGGCCGCTCGCTCCCGAAGTCGAACAGCATGCCACGGTCTTGCGGAAGATAGCGGCGGAACATGAGGCCGCGTTCGCGTTGCGGCCCGCTGCGCATGACTTCCACGGAAAATTCATGGGTTCCACGGGAGGTGATGATCTCGAGCTTCTCGAGGCCGTTTTGCGATGACGTCAGCGTGTTTTCTGCATATCCTGCTACGCCTACAGAAAGCAGCAAAGCGGCGCAAAGTACGAGGAAATATGCAAATCGCTGCGCAGTCTTGGCAGACTCCAAACGCGGGACAATCCATAAAATCAAGATCTTGCCCCAACTGTTTGAATTTTAAGTCCACCTAATTCCGTGTAATCGGTAAGCGCCCTCAGTTTCAGCGATGGCGTCCCTAAACGGCGGAATTCGCTGGGAAGCACATCAATGCGGCGCGGGCAAGACAGCGTCAAGCAGCCGCACTTCAGCCGCCATGAGTCCCTTGGGGCCATCGCCGAAACGCACAAGCAGGCTTTCCCCCGGCCGCAATTCCGCAATTCCATACCGGCGTAGCGTTTCCATATGGACAAAAATATCTTGGGTGCCTTCGCCTTGAGTCAAAAAACCAAAACCACGTGAGCGGTTGAACCATTTGACGATGGCGATTTGAAATCCGCCGGCTGGCGCCACTTCGACACGTGTGCGCGGCGGCCGCCATTCTGACGGATGCACGGCGCTCGATCCATCCATCGAGACAATTTTTAAAACCTGCAATCCTTTCGCCCGCCGAACAGCCTCGCAGACGACGCGGGTTCCTTCATATGCATTTTTAAACCCGTCTTTGCGCAGTGTGGCGATATGCAAAAGCACATCGGCGGCACCATTGTCCGGCACGATGAAACCATATCCTTTCACAACATCAAACCATTTCACCCGCCCAATAATTTCAACGAGGTCGACGGCTTCGATCGCCGAATGATCCGCTGCCGCATCGAAGTCACAACGGAGCGAAACTGGAGTTTTGTCGTCCAAGTTCAACCTCCCCCGACACCGCGCGCGCATCCGATAACCGTAGTCCCACGCGACAAGAGAACTCAACGCCTGCACGTAATGTTCGAATCTTTGACAGAATAGCACTCGAACGCCACCGCAAAAGCCCCGTTCCTCAGGAACTTGTGGATGACGTCAGAAAAACAATTTGCGCGGCTCAAATACCGCTTATTTCATCGCGATTAGAGGATAATGCCGCTTGCATCTTGCCCCGCATTACCGGGCACAATTCACATACCGAGCTGCTCACATACCGAGCTGCGTTGTTTGGATCTCTACACGCTGCGGGGCACGAGCAAATTGGCCGCGATCATTTGGCAGAACGCCGTTCAAGTGAGATACGGCTGCCCCCTAACTTATCGGCGGGCGGGCGCTTGAGAACATAGAGACCATGAGCGTATCGCTCATGGTCTCCACCACTGTGCTTCAATAGCGGTAATGATCCGGCTTGAAGGGGCCGGCCTGCGGCAGTCCGAGATACTCCGCCTGGGCAATTGTAAGCTGGGTTAGCTTCACTCCGATCTTGTCAAGGTGAAGGGCCGCGACTTTTTCGTCGAGATGTTTTGGCAAAGTATAGACCTTTCGATCATACTGGCCCTGCTTGGTCCAAAGTTCGATCTGCGCCAAGGTCTGATTGGTAAACGAAGCCGACATCACGAAGGAGGGATGTCCCGTCGCATTGCCGAGGTTGACGAGTCGTCCCTCCGACAAAAGAATGATGCGTTTGCTATCGGGAAACTCTATTTCGTCGACTTGCGGCTTGACATTGTGCCATTTGAAATTGCGCAAGCCCGCGACCTGAATCTCAGAGTCGAAGTGACCGATGTTACAGACAATCGCGCGATCTTTCATTGCGCGCATGTGATCAACCGTGATGACGTCGACATTGCCGGTGCAGGTCACAAAAATATCGGCACGCTTCGCCGCATCGTCCATGGTAGTGACTTCATAGCCTTCCATCGCCGCCTGCAAGGCGCAGATTGGATCGACTTCGGAAACCAGCACTCGGCAGCCGGCGTTGCGCAATGAAGCAGCTGAGCCCTTTCCGACATCGCCGAAACCGGCGATCATCGCGACCTTACCCGCCATCATTACATCGGTGCCGCGCCGGATACCGTCGACAAGCGATTCCCGGCAGCCGTAAAGATTATCGAACTTCGACTTGGTGACGGAATCATTGACGTTGATCGCGGGCCAAAGAAGCTTGCCGTCGCGTTCCATCAAGTAAAGCCGGTGGACACCGGTCGTGGTCTCCTCGCTCACGCCTTTGATGACATGGCCGCATTTTCCGTACCAGCCGGGAATGAAGGCAAGCCGCTTCTTGATCGCGGCGAAAAGAACTTCTTCTTCCTCATTGCCGGGCTTGTCGAGAAAAGCCGTGTCGCCCGC
>CAYTRB010000020.1:0-30388 GCA_964440215.1 uncultured Methylocapsa sp. | reverse complement strand
TCATCGAACTCGCCAATGGCTGCATCTGCTGCACCGTCGCCGACGATTTCTTGCCTGCGATCGAGAGGCTGCTCGCGCTTGATCCGCAGCCTGACCACATCGTCATTGAGACCTCCGGCCTCGCTTTGCCGAAGCCCTTGGTGAAAGCCTTCGATTGGCCAGCCATTCGGGCGCGTTTAACCGTCGACGGCGTGATCGCGGTTGTCGACGGCAAGGCGGTCGCCGATGGCCGCTTCGCCGACGATCCAGTCAAGCTGGCGCGCCAGCGCGAGGCCGATCCTTCCATCGCGCATGACAATCCGCTTGAAGAGGTTTTTCAAGATCAAGTGCTGTGCGCCGATCTCGTCGTGCTTAACAAGACGGATCTGATCGGTCGCGACGAGCAGCGCCGCATCGCCGCAGACATCGCGGCGCTTGTTCCCCGCGCGGTGAAGATCGTGGCAGCCCATGAAGGCCGGATCGACTCTTCCATCCTGCTCGGTCTCGATGCCGCCGCCGAGGACGACCTCGCCCTGAGGCCATCGCACCATGACGGATTGATCGCGCACGATCACGACGATTTCGATAGCGCCGTGTTTGAAATCGACGCAATCGCCGATAGCGACGCTTGGCTCAACCGATTGGCCGGGATCGCCGAGCGTCATGATGTGTTGCGGATAAAAGGCTTTGTCGAAGTGCGCGGCAAACCGATGCGGCTTCTCGTCCAAGGCGTCGGAAATCGCTTTCAAAAGAATTTTGACCGGCCTTGGCGCGCCGGCGAACCGCGTCGCGGACGCCTTGTTGTTATCGGCGAAAAAGGTCTCGACACAGCGTCGATCGCGCGGCAGCTTTCGAGCGGGGGAGCCTGAGTGATGCATCTCCTGCGGACGGAGCAACGATCGCTCGACGAGGCCGAAGCAGCGGTTGATCTCGGGCAAACCCCGGCAGATTTCTTGTTTCTCTCTTTTTCCGACAGCGATCTCAACCTCGTCGCCGCCGCCGCACAACGGCGCCCGGACGGCGCCATGAGCCTGCGGCTCGCCAACCTCGGCACGCTCAAACATCCTTATTCGGTCGATCTCTATCTTGAGAAGGCCGCGGGCCAAGCGCGTTTCGTTCTGATCCGTCTCCTCGGCGGTCTTGACTATTGGCGTTACGGCATCGAGGAATTTGCGCGCGCCGCCCGAGCCCAGGATTTCGCGCTCGCCGTCGTGCCGGGCGATGCGATGGACGATCCCCGGCTTGATGCCGCCTCGACGGTGGCCGCCGTCGATCTTCGCTCTATTCATGCCGCCTTCCAGCGCGGTAGGACGGAACAGATTGCGGCGTTCCTCGATTGCATCGGCAGCCGTGCGTACGCGTCCCGCGCGTGGCAAGAACTGCCTTTCCTGACGGCAATTCCGGCGGCAGGCCGTTATGAGGCAGGCTGCCGTAAGCGCGATCGCGCCAAGGGGCTCGCCCTCATCGTCTTCTACCGTTCCTTGATGCTTGCCGGGGACACGGCGCCGGTCGGCGCGCTCGCGGACGCCCTCGCCGCGCGCGGGCTCGAAGTCACCGCGATCTTCGTTGCGAGCCTCAAGGACGCGGAGTCAATTGCCTTTGTTCGCACCGGCTTCGCCCGCGATAAATCCGATGTCATCATCAATACAACAGGCTTCTCGGCCCGGCTTAATGCGGAATCGGGCGTTCTCGACGATGCCGATGCGCCGGTCCTGCAAGCGATTTTTGCGGGCGCGACAGAAACGCAATGGCGGCAAAACCCGCGTGGGCTTGGCGCCGCCGATCTCGCCATGAATGTCGTCCTTCCGGAAATGGACGGGCGCTTGATCACCCGCGCGATTGCCTGCAAGGCGGAAGCCGGACATCGCACGGATCTCGAATTCACGCCCCGCATTCACGCGCCTAGGCCGTCACGGATAAACTTTGTCGCGGACCTGGCCGCCGCTTGGGTCAGCTTGCGCAAGACCCCGCCCGCCAAACGCAAAATCGCCTGCATCCTTTCGGATTACCCGGGCAAGGAAGGGCGCATCGGCTATGCCGTGGGACTGGACACCGGCAAGAGCGTCGACTCGATCGCCGGATCGCTGCGCGCGGCCGGATATAGCATCGGGCCGCTACCGCAGCCGGACACACTGATGCGTGACCTCGAAGGCGCGGCGCCAACAGAAAGCCTGACACTCGCCGATTATGCCGCGGCGCTTAAATTGATGCCGCAAGACTTTGTCCGATCGATATGCGCAGCTTGGGGTGCGCCAGACGCGGCGGCTCGAGGCGGCGCTTTCGCGTTCCCTGTCGTGCGAGCCGGTAATTTGCTCGTCGCCGTGCAGCCGGATCGCGGCATCGCCGCCAATCGCAAGGCGGACTATCATGATACCGGCTTACCCCCATGCCATACCTACATCGCCTTCTATGTCTGGCTCCGCCACCATGAAAAGATCGATGCGATGATCCATTGCGGCACCCATGGCACGCTGGAATGGCTGCCTGGCAAAGCGGTGGCTCTCATGGAGGAGTGCGCGCCGGAGGCGGTGCTTGGACCGCTGCCCGTCATTTACCCATTCATTGTCAACAATCCGGGCGAGGCGGCACAGGCCAAACGGCGTATTTGCGCCCTCACCCTTGGCCATATGACGCCGCCTTTGACTCTTGCCGGCAGCCATGGAACTGCGCTCGAAATCGAAGCCCTCTTCGATGAATATGCGATCGCTGAATCGCTCGATCCCAAGCGCGCGCGCCTCTTGGCGCAAGCGATCCTCGAACGCGCGAGAGAAACCGGCTTGCTGCAAGACAGCGGGCTCAAGGACGCCGCCGATCCAGCCGCTGCTCTGCGCCATCTCGACGCCTGGCTATGCGATCTCAAGGACATGCGGATTGCCGATGGCTTACATATCTTCGGGCAGTCTCCCGAGGCCAAGCTGCGGGACGCGACCGTGGAAGCACTCGCGCAAACGCTCCAAGACTCGTTCGCGCCGCCCGAGGACGGCGACTCGCCCCTGCCCGAGAAGATGCGCAGCCTTATCGATCGCTGCGGGGAGGCCGAAATAGCGTCGCTCCTCGCCGCGCTCGATGGCCGGTTTATCCAGCCAGGCCCCGGCGGCGCCCCTTCGCGCGGACGCATTGATGTGCTCCCCACGGGACGCAATCTCTATGGGATCGATCCGCGCGCCGTACCGACCCGCACCGCTTGGGAAATCGGCCAACGCGCTGCGAACGAAGTCATGAACCGTTATCTCCAGGATCATGGCGAATGGCCGAAGCGGATTGTCATGGATCTTTGGGCGAGCGCGACGATGCGCACCGGCGGCGATGATCTCGCGCAGGCTTTCGCGCTCATGGGGGTCAAACCGCTTTGGGACCATGCGTCCTCGCGATTGACCGGCTTCGAGATTGTTCCACAGGCGCGGCTGACGCATCCGCGCATTGATGTCACCTTGCGGATCTCGGGGCTTTTCCGCGATGTCTTTCCGGCCCAGATCGTTTTGTTCGATCAGGCTGTGCAGGCCTTGAGCGCATGCGGCGAAGACGATGAGATGAATCCTTTTGCGGCAGCGCGCAGGCTCGCGCCCGGAAAACTTTTGCGCGTCTTCGGCGGCGCGCCGGGCTCCTATGGGATCGGCCTTACGCGTACCATTGATGAGAATTCCGCAGTTGAGCGCGAAACTCTAGGGGCGCGCTATCTTGCCACGGCCTCGCACGCCTATGGCGGTGCGCAAGCAGACGCGATCGCCACGAGCGCGTTCACCGAACGTGTCGCGGCGGCCGACGCTCTCATTCATGTGCAAGATCAGGACGAGCAGGACATTCTCGACGCTGACGCCATCGTCGATCATGAGGGAGGCTTTGCCGCCGCCGCGCAAATGCTCGGCAATGACGCGGCCATCTATCATATCGAGTCGGCGCGGCCCGGCGCTCTCAAAGCGCGCACATTGCAACAGCAAATCGCCCTTGTCGTGCGTGCCCGGGCGAGCAATCCGCGCTGGATCGCCGGGCAGATGCGCCACGGCCATCGCGGCGCCGCCGAAATCGCTGGGACGATCGACAATCTCTATGCGCTCGCAGTGCTGACCGATGCTGTAGCAAGCCGCCATTTCGAGCTTCTCTTCGAGGCAACCCTTGGCACTCCTTCAGTTCGGGATTTTCTGGCCGAAGCCAATCCGATGGCCGCACGTGCGATCGTCAAGCGCTTCGAGGAAGCACTCTCCCGCGGATTCTGGCAGAGCCGGCGGAATTCGACCCTTGCCTGTCTCGCTTCGATGCGGGAGACGCTCGCATGATGAGCGAGGTGCCCTTGCGAAAAGGCTGGTGTCCCGGCGCGCTTAGGCCGATGCCAGCGAAAGACGGCCTTCTCGTGCGGCTGCGGATCAGCGGCGGGATTGTCGCGGCTACCACCATGCGTGGGATCGCGCAAGCCGGGCGCGACCATGGCAGTGGGCTATTCGAACTTTCCGCGCGCGGCAATTTGCAAATCCGGGGAGTCCGCGAGAACAGCCTGCCTACACTGATCGAAACGCTCGACGGGTTTGGCCTCGTCGATGGGGACGCGGCAACAGAAGCGGTTCGCAACATTCTGGTGAGCCCTCTGGCCGGGCTCGATGGGCGGCGCGAGGCCTATGACGCCGCCAAGGCGCTCGAGGCAATGCTGGCTGCCAATACGGATCTGCACACATTACCGGCAAAGTTTGGCTTTCTTATCGCTGATGGGAGCGAGCTTTCGCTTGGCGCTATCCCGGCCGATATCCGATTCGAATGGACCAAAGGCACGCAATCATTCGCCATCGGGATTGGCGGAGACGCAAACGAGGCAATTTTTCTGGGACAATGTAAAGGAGACGCAATCGCCGCGATTGCATCGCGCCTCGCGACGGTTTTCCTGAGACTCGGAATGGCAATGGTGGAACCGCCGCGCCGGATGCGCGAGCTTATCGCGCGGTGCGGGGCGAATGTGATTGCTGAAGTAGCCGGACTGTCCCTCAGTGAGACGCCAAGGCATGGCGCCGTCGAGGAGCCATGTCCGATTGGCTTGATGGGCGTTCATGACAAACATTGTTTTGGCGTCGGTGCGGCTTTTGGGAGTCTCGATGCAAACATGCTCGGGGCCGTGGCACGGGCCGCCGATATTTTCGGCAAGGGCGAGATCAGACTCACACCCTGGCGCGCGCTGATCTTGCCGGATGTTTCAGAAGGGCGAGCCGATGCGATGCGGAGCTACTTCACTACGCATGGGTACATCGTCGATCGCGAGGATGCCCGCTTGGCGGTCGCCGCCTGCGGCGGCATATCCAGCTGCGCGCATGGCACGACAGAGACACGCTCCGACGCCTCGGCCTTAATGTCGTTCGCACGAAGACTCACCAAGACAGGGGTCGCGCTGCATGTGTCGGGTTGCGCCAAAGGTTGCGCGCAGCAAGCATCGGTACCCTTGACCCTCATAGCGCATGAGGGACTTTATGATCTCGTCACGGACCAGTCCGCGCGCGATGCGGGCATAAGCGATGCGCGGCGCCTCGACTTTGCGGCTGTGCACGGAATTTTGACAACACTCGCCGGAAAAGACGGGCGGCTGAGCAGCTTGGAAAAGCGATGAGAGAGGCGCCGGTGTTGAGCCGTTACACTTTTTTGCGCGACGGAGCGGAAATCTACCGGCGTTCCTTCGCGACGATTCGCGCCGAGTCCGATCTCGCCCGCTTCAATCGCGACGAGGAACATGTCGCGGTGCGTATGATTCACGCCTGTGGCATGATCGAAATCGCCTGTGATCTCGTGTTTTCGATCGGGGCCGTGGCGCACGCACGGCACGCGTTGCGGCAAGGATCGCCAATCCTGTGCGATTCGAAAATGCTTGCGCGTGGTATCATCGCGGCACGGCTGCCAAAGGCGAACGAAGTCGTCTGCACGCTCGAAGATCCTAGTGTCCCATCGCTCGCCCAAAAGCTTGGCACCACGCGCAGCGCCGCCGCGCTCGAACTTTGGCGCGAAAGGCTCGATGGCGCGGTCGTCGCCATCGGCAATGCACCAACCGCTCTTTTTCATCTTCTCGACATGCTCGATGAAACAACCGCGCGGCCCGCCTGCATCATTGGAATGCCGGTCGGCTTCGTTGGCGCGGCGGAATCAAAGGATGCCCTTATTGCTGATTCCCGTGTGCCTTTCATCGCCATCAAAGGGCGCAAAGGGGGCAGCGCCATAGCCGCTGCTGCCTTGAATGCCATTGCAAGCGAATCCGAATGACCGGATTTTCCTCAACTTACGGCAGCCTCTACGGTGTCGGCCTCGGCCCCGGCGATCCTGACCTCGTGACCATCAAAGCAGCGAAAATCATCGCCGCCGTTCCGGTCGTTGCCTATTTCGCCAAGCAAGGCGCCCGCGGAAAAGCCCGCGCCATCCTCGACCGCTGGCTTGTCGACAAATGCCACCAATTGCCACTGCTCTATCCCTTGACGACGGAAACCCACTTCTGTGATCCCGCCTATGCCGAGACGCTGCGTGCCTTCTATGCAAAGGCGGAAAACGCCATAGCCGCGCATCTCACCGAAGGCCGCGATGTCGCTCTCGTCTGCGAGGGCGATCCGCTTTTCTACGGGTCCTTCATGCATCTTTATGTCCGGCTGAAGGATCGCTTCAGCGTCGAGATCGTTCCCGGCGTCACCGGCATGTCGGGGTGCTGGAGCGCGGCAAAGGCGCCGATGGCCTGGGGCGACGATGTCTTGAGCGTCCTGCCAGGCACGCTCGGCCACGCAGATTTGGTCCGTCATCTTGGTGCGGCCGATGCGGTGGTCATTATCAAGATCGGCGCCAATCTTTCGAAAATACGCGCGGCGATCAGCGAGGCCGGACGGCTCTCGACAGCGATCTATGTCGAACATGGCACGAGCGAAACCGAGACGATCGTGCCGCTTTTTGCCAAGACGGACGATCATGCGCCCTATTTTGCTTCCATCCTCATTCCCGGCCAAGGCAGACGTCCATGAACGCGCCGGGAAGCTTGCGGATCGTCGGCATTGGCCCTGGCTGCGAGGCATGGATCACCCCCGAAGCTTTGCGCCTCATTGCGCATGCGAGTGATCTTGTCGGCTACGGCCCCTATCTTGAGCGACTCCCTCTCATTGAGGGGCAGCGGCGCCACCAAAGTGGCAACGGCGCCGAATTGGAGCGCGCGCGCCATGCTTTGCGCTTGGCCGAGGATGGCCGCCATGTCGCTTTAGTCTCCGGCGGCGATCCCGGCATATTCGCGATGGCGGCGGCCGTTTTCGAGGCGATCGACAAAGGGGATGCTGGCTGGCGGGACATTGACGTCGCGGTGAGCCCCGGAATCTCGGCCATGCAAGCCGCGGCGGCGCGGCTCGGCGCCCCCTTGGGGCACGATTTTTGCGCGATTTCCTTGTCCGACAATCTGAAGCCTTGGCCGTACGTGGAAAAGCGGCTCGCGGCGGCGGCAAGTGCGGATTTCGTGATCGTGCTTTATAACCCGGCGTCGCGCACGCGGCCGCACCGCATCCATGACGCTTTCTCTCTGCTGAGAGGCTTGAAAGCCGCTGCAACGCCGGTTGTTTTTGCGCATGCGGTGGGGCGGGAGGATGAGCACATCTCGATAGAGACGCTGGCAGGCGCAGACCCTAGCCTTGCCGGCATGAGCACGCTGATCATCGTTGGTTCCAGCGAAACGCGGATCGTGCCTCGCGGTTCAGCCCCGCCGTTTGTCTATACTTCGCGCGGGGTCAAAGTTTCCCGATGACGCAAGCTTACCTGATGACGCAAGAGGAACGTCATGACTTCGGCCGGGTCGTGCATGACCGGTCCAGAGGCTTGTCGCGGCCGGGCGACCATGACGACGGGCAAACCGAAACTCCTCGCCGCGAGGAGTTTTGCATATGTTGCGCCGCCGCCGCTGTTCTTGGTCACAATCACCTCGATCGATTCCTCGCGCATGAGCTTTTCCTCAGCTTCGACCGCAAAGGGGCCGCGCCCCAGGATGACGCGATGGCGCGGCAGGCTTGGTGCAGGCATGAGCGGCTCGATCGCGCGAACAAGATAGAAATGCTGGGGCGCGACCGCGAAGGCCTCGATCTGCAGCCGTCCGACTGTCAGAAAAACGCGTTTCGGTTCGCGCCCGAGCGCGGCGGCGGCGGCGGTCATATCGGCAACATCAATCCACCTATCGGAGTCTTCGGGGCGCCAAGCGGGGCGCGACAGACTCACAAACGGAATTTTTGCTCGCGCCGCCGCGATGGCCGCATTGCGCGAGATTTGTTCGGCGAAAGGATGCGTCGCATCGACGAGCACATCGATGCGCTCGGCTTCGAGGTAGGCATTAAGTCCCTCCACGCCGCCAAAGCCTCCAGTACGCGTGGGAATCTCCGGCGTGCGCGGCGCCTTGGTGCGGCCGGCAAACGACAATACGGCGGAGATGCCGCTTTGCCCTGCAAGCAGGCTCGCGAGCTTGCTCGCCTCCAATGTCCCGCCAAGCAGGAGCACCCGCATCGCCTGTCTCCCAAACTCTCGTTCGCGCTCGCATGACTTCGCCGTCTTGCGAAAAATGGCTGTCGCTGATTGGCATCGGCGAAGACGGCGTCGAGGCTCTTTCTCCTGCCGCGCGGACACTGCTCGCGCAAGCCCAATTGATCGTGGGCGGCGCCCGCCACCTCGCGCTTGCGGGTCCGCTCGCGGCCAAAACCATGACCTGGCCTTCTCCGATGGCGGCCGCAATTCCGGAAATTCTCGCGCGGCGAGGCTCGCCCGTCTGCGTCCTCGCCTCTGGCGATCCTTTCTTTTACGGCGCCGGCAGCTTACTCAGCGCACATGTGCGCCCGGAAGAAATGCAATGCTTGCCGGTGCCTTCCGCTTTCAGCCTTGCGGCTGCACGGCTCAAGTGGAGCTTGCAAGAGTGCTGCCTTGTCTCTCTGCATGGGCGCGATTTCGAACGGATTATCCCGGCGCTGCAACCCCGCGCGAAAATCCTAAGTCTATCCTGGGATGAGACGACGCCGCCGCGCCTTGCCAAGCTCCTTTGCGAAAGAGGCCTCGGCCCATCGCGGATCATTGTGATGGAGGCGATGGGAGGCCCGAGGGAGCGGGTGCGTGAGAGCACGGCTCGGGCATTTTGCATGGAGGCGATAGATCCCTTGAATCTCGTCGCGATCGAAATCGCCGCGACTGCCCAATCGCAAATTATCCCCGTAGCAAGCGGCCTTGCCGATTGCTGGTTCGAAACGGATGGCCAGTTAACCAAGCGGGAGGTTCGTGCCGTTGCGCTCTCATCGCTGGCACCAAAGCGCGGCGAGCTATTATGGGATGTCGGCGCGGGCTCTGGATCGATGGCGATAGAATGGCTGCTTTGTCACCCCGCAAACCGGGCGATCGCGATCGAAGCGCGGGCCGATCGCGCAAGCCGCATCGCCCGCAATGCCTTGAGCGTCGGAGTGCCGCAACTCGAGATAATAACCGGGAAGGCACCGGAGGCCTTCGTGCATCTGCCGCAGCCGCAGGCAATTTTCGTCGGTGGAGGAGGCGGCGATACAAAGCTCCTCGATAGTGCCTATGCCGCCCTGCCGAGCGGCGGGAGGCTCGTCGTCAATGCGGTGACTATCGAGACGGAAGCGGAGCTTATTTCCCGGTTCAAGTCGCTCGGAGGCGAGCTTCTCCGCTTGGATATTGCCTGCGCTGATCCTCTCGGCTCCTTTCACGTCTGGCGTCCGGCCCTGCCGGTGACGCAATGGTCGGTAACGAAGAGGTGATCGCTGTCACATTGTCGGCGATGGCACCCGCGGAACGGCGAGCGCTGCCCGCAATAGCTCGATCTGATGTTGCACCGGGCTTGGCGGCAACTTCCCATTGCCGCGCGCATCACGCGACTTATAGATCAGAAGATCAAGATGGATGATGCGCGCCTGGAGACGAAGCGAGAGGCCGATGAGGTCGCGTAGACGTTGCGGCAGCTTGGCGAGAACCTCTCTATTCGAGACAATGTCCTGCTCGGACAATCGAATCCGGCGTTTTTCAGCGGCCGCTTCGGCGCGGGTCAGTTCGCCTTCGTTGACGGCGCGCTGGAGGAGCAGCCAGGACGCCGCCTGCATGAGCCTTGTTGTCAAGCGCATGCTTTCGACCGCATAGGCGACCGCTGCCGGTCGTGGCAAGAGTTTGGCCTCCTCGCGGCCTTCGCCATCGAGGTAGGCCGCCGCCCGGCTCACCAAATCCATTCCCTCCTGAAAAAGGACCATGAATTGTTGGGACGCCGCCAGCTTTTCCCCAAAGGAGACCGTCTTATCCTCTTTTAGAAACTGCGATTGACCCATAATTTGCCTGTGTTTTTGCCCGGGATCATAGGATGCGGTCATGCGGGAAAGTGGACCGCACGAGCAGCCATATATGTATCATAGGACAATTCGCGGGCGAGCGGTGTTTCAGATTTAATTAGGATTAACGCGGGATTTGATGCGTCGCGGAGAACTGGTTATTAATATCGGCGTGATCGACAGCTTCGGAAAATGAGAAGCAATTATGAACGTTCGACAGAATGACCCGGCGATCGGGATAGCTCCATCGCATCAGGCGGCGGACCGGGCTCCCGGCTACTCGGCGCTGCGGCTGACCACGATCGGCGGCGTCCTTGGAGCCATAGCGGCCTCGTCGTGCTGCATCGCGCCATTACTGTTGTTCAGCCTTGGCATCAGTGGCGCCTGGATCGGGACGCTGACGGCACTCGCTCCCTATCAGCCCTATTTCATCGTGGCGACGCTTGCCTGCCTCGGCTATGGCTATTGGCTGGTTTACAGGCGCAAGATCATCGCTTGCGCGGAGGGCGCGGCCTGCGCCCGGCCCCTGCCGACCCGTATCGTGAAGGCGGGCCTCGTGCTGGCGACGATCCTCGTCGGCGGCGCGATTGGGTTGGACCTTATCGGCCCCGTCCTTTTTAGCCCTTGAAAGGAACCTCATGCTCAAACTGTTCACTCTAGCCGCTTTCGGGATCGGCTTGACCTTCCCGTCTTTTGTGTTCGCCGCTGATAAAACCGTCACACTCGCGGTTCAGCATATGACCTGCGCCCTTTGCCCGCGCACCGTGAAAGCGAGCCTCCAGGCCGTGCCTGGCGTCAGCACTGTCGTCGTGTCCTTCGAAGATAAGACGGCGGTTGTGACCTTCGATGATAGCAAGGTAGAGGTGGATGCGCTTGTGAAGGCGACAACGAACGCGGGCTATCCGTCCAGCCCGAAGAGCTGAGCGGCAGCAGCCGCGCTCATTCGCATTGGCAAGAACCATGATCCTTGAATCCGTCATCACTTGTCCGCATTGCGCCACCGCGAAACCGGAGGCCATGCCGGCCGATGCTTGCCTGATTTTCTACGTATGCAGCGGGTGCGGCACGAGTCTGCGGCCGAAGCCGGGCGATTGTTGTGTGTTCTGTTCCTACGGCTCGGTCCCGTGCCCGCCGGTTCAGGCCACGCGTTCGGGCGAGATGGGTGCTGCCCCCTGTTGTGGCGGATAGAAGTCTCGGCCCAGCGATCTGAGCGAAAATTCACTGTGGAGAAAAGGCGGCCAGGCGGGGATATCCGGCTCTCGCGCCGGCCGGCCCTTGCTGAACTAGCCAAGCGCACCTATGTGCGCGGCAGGCGGCAAAAGGAGATGGACCGGATGGACGACGGACACGAGGCGGTTCCGCGCGACGACGGCCCATCGGCAGCGGCCGGACCGGAGCCTGCGCTTGAAAAAATCGTGGTCAAATCGGCGCTCGCGACCATGGGGACGCCGGAATATTTAACCCGTTTTGACGCCCTTGCGCCGGAAAGGCGCGGGCAACGCACTGTGATGATGGGCGACGATCCCGCGCTTTCCAAAATGCCGGCGGCGCCAACGCTGTTCGACTTCTTCAAGTTCAGATTTGATCCCGCCGCCGCCAGCCATCTGCTTCAGAGTGCGAATCTCGCCTTGAAGGCTGGCGTCGAGGAGAAAGGCGTGCTTGCCTGCCTGCTGCATGATATCGCCATGGTGGGCTTCATCGGGGGCGACCATGGCTATTGGGGCGCCCAACTCATCGCGCCTTACGTCGACGAGGAAGTCGCCTTTGCCGTCCGCTATCATCAGGCCTTGCGGTTTTTCCCCGACCCTGCCGTTGGCTATGAATACCCGCAGGCCTATATCGACATTTTCGGCAAGGACTATAAGCCCGAGCCCTATATTTGCGCCGACTATGAATATGCGAGAGCCCACAAATGGTATGGCACGGCGCGGATGATCACGCAGAATGATCTCTATGCGTTCGATCCAACCACCACGGTCGATCTGGAGGTGTTCACGGATATCGTCGGCCGTCATTTCCGGCAGCCGGAGGCAGGCCTCGGCTTTGATAATTCTCCCGCCGCCCATATGTGGCGGGCGATGATCTGGCCGAGGAATTTTCTTTGAGTCGAGGGGGTATGAAGAACCGAAAACACGGCTGCTGCGTCGGCCCATAGCCTCCCGTTCTTCGACTAAGTCGAAGAGAACGCGGAGCAGCGCTTGACCGGAGCAACGGTTGTTTAAAACCCTCGTCCCGGCCAAGCCGTAATGGTTATGGCGCCGGAGTTCCTTAAGCGGGGCTTTTTGGGACAGCAGGCTTTTTCTGCTTCCCGCCGTAATGCCAAATCGCATAAACCCCAGCGACCAAGGCCGCCAAAATCATCCCATAGAGCACTAGCGTTTTGCCAACTTGTTGACCCACGGCAAATGGGAACTGAGAAACAAATTTCTGGCCGTGATCGTTTTCGACCGTCACAATGCCGATGAATTTCCCGTTTTCGGGGAAGGTGTGGTCGAAAGTCAGCGTGCCTGTTGGATATTTCTTTGGCGCTAGATAGGAGATGGAGACGGCGTCAAGGGCGGTTTTGTTCGCCAGCTCCGCATCGGTCAAAAACGGAAGCCCATTCATCTGCGTATGGGTTCCATCATCCTTGATGATGCGAATTTCCGTGAGCATATTGCGGAGCTCAGTTTCTTGCATGTCGAGGGCGACAACCGTTAGCCCAGGACTTGGAATATCGTCACAAAACTCACCTCGGGAATTTTGCGGCTGGTATCCGGTGAAGAACATGAGATCCGGTCCAATACGCAAAACGCATCGATTGTCCACCATGCCCACCCCGCCATGAGCATAAGCGGCCGAGCCGAGTAGAAACGTGGCAAGCAGCCACGCGGTTAATCCTCGTATGATCATGTTATGATAAACCTCCCAAAATTATTTGTTCCGCCGGCGTTTCTGCTCCAACAGGAAAACCCATCGTTGATCATCCATTCCAGGCTTTTCAAGGAACCAACTTAGACAGGCGAAAACCGCCCCGCGCATCCGGCCGCGGGCATTAAGCGCGTCCCGATCTTGATTTCGAAGGCCTTCAACCGCCATTCAACCGAATTCACTCACCTTTTCTAAAGCACGCAGCATTGAGTTGCATCAAGGAGCGTTCTCACAATGACGTGAGCACCTTGTTGATCTACCGGAATGAAGGACTTCCAGAAGTATGGCGGGTTAAGGATGAAGGTAGCGCCTTGCCGACCTCAGCTGTCCATCTTCAGCGCCGCGATAAATGCTTCCTGAGGAATTTCGACCTTGCCGAATTGCCGCATCTTCTTCTTGCCCGCCTTCTGCTTTTCAAGGAGCTTGCGCTTGCGGGTCACATCGCCGCCATAGCATTTCGCGGTGACATCCTTGCGGAGTGCGCGCACCGTTTCGCGGGCGATGATTTTCCCGCCGATCGCCGCCTGGATCGGAATCTGAAACATGTGCTGCGGGATGAGTTCCTTCAGCTTTTCGACCATCACACGGCCGCGCGTCTCGGCCCGGTCGCGATGCACGAGCATGGAGAGCGCGTCGACCGGCTCTGCATTGACGAGGATCGACATTTTGACGAGATCGCCAGTCCGATAACCGGTGATCGTATAGTCGAAACTCGCATAGCCCTTCGAGATCGACTTCAGCCGGTCATAAAAATCGAACACGACTTCATTGAGCGGCAAATCATAGGCCACCATCGCGCGCTTACCGACATAGTTCAAATCGGCCTGCACACCGCGGCGTTCCTGGCAAAGTTTTAGCACCGCGCCAAGATAGTCGTCCGGCGTCAAAATCGTCGCGCGGATCCAAGGCTCCTCGATCTCCTCGATCTTCGTTGGATCGGGGAGATCCGCCGGATTATGCAGTTCGAGCGTGTTGCCGTCCCGCTGCACGATTCGATAGACAACCGATGGCGCTGTCGCGATGAGATCGAGATTGAACTCACGCTCCAGCCGCTCCTGAATGATCTCCAGATGCAGGAGACCCAGAAAGCCGCAGCGGAACCCAAAGCCGAGCGCAGCCGAACTCTCCATCTCATAGGAAAAGCTCGCGTCGTTCAGCCGCAAACGCCCCATGGCGGCACGCAAATCAGCAAAATCCGCCGCATCGACGGGAAACAGCCCGCAGAACACCACCGGCTGGGCGGGTTTGAACCCCGGCAAGGCTTCGGCGCAAGGGTGGCGCGCGTCGGTGATCGTGTCGCCAACCCTGGTATCGGCGACTTCCTTGATCTGCGCGGTGATGAAGCCGACTTCGCCAGGACCGAGCTCCGCTACATCCTGCATCCTTGGCCGGAACACCCCAATTTTGTCGATCTCATAATGAGCGTTGGTCCCCATCATCTCGATTTTTTGGCCCTTCTTCAGGCTGCCGTCTATGATCCGCACAAGCACGACCACGCCGAGATAGGCGTCGTACCAGCTATCAACCAAAAGCGCCTTCAAGGGCGCGGTCTCGTCGCCTTTCGGCGGCGGCAAGCGAGTGACGATCGCCTCCAGGACTTGATCGATCCCAAGCCCCGTCTTCGCCGAGATGAGCAAAGCTTGCGACGCATCAAGCCCGATGACATCCTCGATCTGTTGCTTGATGCGCTCGGGTTCGGCTGCTGGCAGATCGATTTTGTTTAAAACGGGAACGATCTCATGGCCCGCGTCGAGCGCATGATAGACATTGGCGAGCGTTTGCGCCTCGACACCTTGGCTTGCGTCCACCACCAGCAGCGAGCCTTCGCAAGCGGCGAGCGAACGCGAAACCTCATAGGCGAAATCGACATGGCCGGGCGTATCCATCAGGTTCAGGATATACGTCTTGCCGTCTTGCGCCTTATATTCGAGACGTACCGTCTGCGCCTTGATGGTAATGCCGCGCTCGCGCTCGATATCCATCGAATCGAGCATTTGATTGACCATATCCCGCGCGGCGACCGTGCCGGTCGCCTGGATCAGCCGGTCGGCGAGCGTGGATTTGCCGTGGTCGATATGGGCGACAATGGAAAAATTGCGGATTTTTTCGAGTGAATGCGTCGTCATGGGGCCGCAATAGCAGGCGCTGGCCGTGAAGGGAAGGCGCCCTGTAACGTGGGCGCCGGCGCGGTGATACAATTGCCACAAAATACCGCCGTCATTCAGAGACTTCCCATCGGCTGGTAGTCTAGCAGTTTTTTGATACGGTCGAGGAGGCCGTCGCGCACCTCGCGATAGGCGTCGAGAACCCGCTCCCGGGACCCTTCGACGGCTGTTGGATCCACCGTCGGCCAATAGACGACATCCGTTGCGAGCGTGCGGGTGAATTCGAGCGCTTTGTGATGTGCCTCCGGCGAGAGCGTGACGATAACGTCGAAACTGGCGTCTTCGAGCTCCTCGAATGTATGGGGGCGATGTTTGGTCACATCGATCCCGATTTCCTCCATCACCGCGATAACGAAACCATCGGTTTGACCGCGCTTCACCCCAGCCGACGCGAAATAGATCTTTTTTCCAAAAAAATGTCGGCCGAGGGCCTCCGCCATCGGCGATCGGACGACGTTCCGCGTGCAGGCGAACAGCACGGATTGCGGGCGGTTCTTGAGGGCGGCCTTTGTCTCGAACGTGTCCCGCGCCGCTACAGCGGGACGAGGAAAAGTGGAAACCGGTACTCCGCCTGCATCGCGCTCTAAACTGTTGGAATCGATCACATTCATGATTTTGGATTGAGTCAATCCAAAAACATCGTGACCGCGCATCAACGGTCAGCCTTTCCAATGCAATGCGACGACGAGCGTGAACAGCCGCCGCGCCGTGTCGCGGTCGCACTCGATCTTGCCCTTCAGCCGTTCCAGCAGAAGCTCCGCCGCCTCGTTGTGGACCGCACGCCGTCCCATGTCGATGGCCTCGATTTGCGTTGGCATCGCGGTCCGAATTGCCGCGTAATAGCTTTCGCAAATCATAAAATAATCCTTGAGAAGGCCCCGGAACGGGGTCAACGAAAGAATATATGCAATGATTGGATTGCCGCTTTCGTCAGCAATTTCCAAAACAAGCTTGGCGTCCTGCAAGGCGATTTTCAGCCCATAAGGACCTGCGTCGCGGCCCGGCAAAGCGAAACTATTTTCATCGATAAGATCGTAGATCGCAATCTGGCGCTCGTGCTCCTGATCCGCCGCGCCGCGGCTGATCGAAGCCTCGTCGAGGATCACGGAAACGAGGCGATTGCGCTCATTTGGATCGTTCCGGCTCATGAGGCTTGATGGTCGATTCGAAGCGCCACCGAGCGGGCGTGCGCGTCCAATCCCTCGGCGTGCCCGAGGGTAATCGCGGCCGGTCCAAGCCTTCCGAGACTATTCGCACCGCATTTCAAAATCGACGTTCTTTTCAGGAAATCGAGCACACTGAGACCCGAGGAAAACCGCGCCGAACGCGCGGTGGGCAACACATGGTTGGAGCCGCCCACATAGTCGCCGATGGCCTCGGGCGTATAAGCGCCCAGAAAAATAGCGCCCGCATTCTGGATCCGTTCCCCAAGAGCGTCGGCGTTCGCGGTCATGATTTCGAGGTGCTCCGGCGCGAGCCGGTCGGCGAGCGCAATGCTTTCCTGCAGATCGGCGACGAGAATAATCGCGCCGAAGTCGCGCCAGCTCGCCGCCGCGATCTTTTTACGCGCGAGGCCAGCCAATTGCCGCTCGACCGCGCACTCGACGGCTAGGGCGAGATCTGCGTCATCGGTGATCAAAATTGATTGCGCCACGTCGTCATGTTCGGCCTGCGCAAGGAGATCGGCGGCGATCCATTCGGGATCGTTGTCTTTGCTGGCGATGATCAAGACTTCGGAAGGCCCCGCGATCATGTCGATGCCGACGGTACCAAAAACCCTTCGCTTGGCCGCAGCCACATAAGCGTTGCCGGGCCCGACGATCTTGGCGACCGGCGCGATCGTCTGCGTCCCATACGCCAGCGCCGCGATCGCTTGCGCTCCGCCTACCCGGTAAATTTCATCGACGCCGGCGAGCTTGGCTGCCGCCAAAACGAGCGGATTGATCCGGCCCTCCGGCGAAGGCACGGTCATGACGAGGCGGCGAACACCGGCAACCTTGGCGGGTACCGCATTCATCAAAACCGAAGACGGGTAGCTCGCCGTGCCACCTGGAACATAAAGCCCTACCGCATCGATAGGGCGCCAGCGCCAGCCGAGCTCGACGCCGAGCTCATCGGTAAACTGCAAGTCCTCCGGAAGTTGCCGTTCATGAAAGTTAACAATCCGGCTGTGTGCAAAACGCAGCGCATCGAGCGCCTCCGCGGAACAGAGTTCGAATGCCGCATCGATCACACTGGCGTCCACCCGCAAGCCGAGTTTCTCCAGATCGACGGAATCGAACTTCCGCGAATAGGCAACTAGGGCGGCGTCGCCGCGCGCAATAACCTCCGCGATGATCCTTGAAGCCGCCTGGTCGACGTCATCCGAGAATTCCCGTTTCATCGCAAGAAGCGTATTAAACGCGACGCCGAAATCAGGGCTCCGCGCATCCAGCCGCAAGGGCATCAGCTTATCTCCTTGACCCGCGCGCCGATTGGCAAGACCCCAGGCTAAAGCAGCTTCTCGATTTCTTTATCAAGCGCATCCGGCGTCACCGAGGGCGCGAAACGCGCGGCTACATTGCCCTGTCGATCGACCAGGAATTTCGTAAAATTCCATTTGATAGCCTTAGTTCCGAGGACTCCCTTGGCTTCGCCTTTCAGAAAACGGTAAAGCGGATGCGTCCCGGTGCCATTGACGTCGATCTTGCGAAACATGGGAAACGTCACATCATAGGTCAGTGAACAAAATCGCGCGATTTCTGCCGCATCGCCAGGTTCTTGCCCGCCAAATTGATTGCATGGAAAGCCCAAAACGGCAAAACCTTGGGGCTGATATTTGCGGTAAAGCGCCTCAAGTCCTTCATACTGCGGGGTAAAGCCACATTTGCTCGCCGTATTCACAACGAGCAGCACTTCTCCCGAGAAATCCGAAAGCGTCTTCTCCTGACCGTTCAGATTGCTCGCCGTGAAATCGTAGACCGTGCTCATGTTCGTCTCCAGGTCGCGCCGGACCCACGCATGATTTGGGATTATAAATGACATCCAACCAATCTCGCGGCGGCTTGCCAATATCCTCTTGCTCAGCCTCGCTCGGCCGGTTCGCTGCGCGTCGGCGTCGGAAGTTTCGGCGGATTGCCGAGGCGGCGGTCAAGATAAAGTCCGACCTCCTCGGTCAAATGCTCGATGCAATTCTCGAAGAAATGATTGGCGCCGGGAATCACCGCATGCTCGATTGCTATGCCCTTCTGGGTCTTGAGCTTCTCGATAAGGCCGGTGACTTCCTTCAAGGGCGCGACGCGATCCTGATCTCCATGCACGAAAAGACCGGAGGAAGGACAGGGCGCGAGAAAGGAAAAATCGAAGCGGTTGGCGGGGGGCGCAATCGCGACGAAACCTTCGATTTCCGGCCGCCGCATCAAGAGCTGCATGCCGATCCAGGCACCAAACGAGATTCCGGCGATCCAGCAGGAGCGCGCTTCGGGATTGAAAGCCTGCGCCCAGTCGAGGGCGGCCGCCGCGTCCGACAATTCGCCCTGACCGTGATCGAAGCCGCCTTGCGATCGCCCGACGCCGCGAAAATTGAAACGCAGCACGGAAAATCCGCGCTCGGCGAAAGTGTAATAGAGATTGTAGACGATTTGATTGTTCATCGTACCGCCGAATTGCGGATGCGGATGCAAGATGATCGCAAGCGGCGCGCCACGCACGGGTGAGGGGTGAAAGCGGCCCTCGATGCGGCCGGAAGGGCCATTGAACATCACCTCAGGCATTCTGACTCCACTGTGATTGGGCGGCTCTGCGGCGAAAGCAGCCTTAAATGATTAAGACGGAAGGTTTATCCGCGATCCGAGACCTTGATCGCTTCAAATGTTCTCGTTCAGGTCTCTATGGAATTGTTCTCTCGCATGATCTTAGCCAAAAAGTCTGCAATTATTTATCATCGTGCTCCCGCCAGCGAACGCTGGCAGCAAGCGCTACACTGTCCATGTGGTTTCAATTCCACCCGGCACGCACCGGCCGCGGCCACGGCTCATTGACTTGACTTGCTAGCCAAGCGGCGCCTAAGAAGAAAAACAGCAAATGGGCGCGATGGTTACAAGCGGTCCTCAGTTTCGCTCATCCTCGCGATCCCGGGGAAACCAGAGGGGCCTTCTAGCACGTATGCCCCATTGGATTGCAAGCGCTTTTGGATTGCAAGGAGTCTGGGGAAGGCAGGGCACCCTTCTGCTGCATTCATAACGGCTGCATGAGATTACGGAATTCTTTCTTGTCACGGACTCCCGTCTATCTCGACCATAACGCTACAGCGCCTCTCCATCCAGCGGCACGCGACGCAATGTGCGCGGCCTTCGAGCTTTGCGGCAATGCCTCTTCCGTTCACGCCGAAGGGCGGGCGGCGCGGGCTTTGCTCGATGCCGCCCGCGCCGAGATGGCTGCTTTCGCCGGCACCGTTCCCAAAAACGTCGTGTTCACGTCCGGAGGGACCGAGGCGCTGAATTTGGTGCTGACGCCCTATATCGAAACGTCCGGCGAGAAATCAAATCCGTTCGGCCTGCTCTTGGCCGGTGCCGGGGAACATCCGGCGGTCCTTGCGGGGCACCGTTTCGCACCAACGCAACTTGAACTTATCGGTTTGACGCCTTCCGGCGTGCTTGATCTCGAGGCCCTTGACAGGTCGGTTGCACTCGCGAGCGCCGCAGGGCATCGCGTCATGCTCGCCGTTCAAGCCGCCAACAACGAGACCGGCGTTCTGCAACCAGTCGCGGCGGCAGCGGAGAGGATCCATGCGGCTGGCGGGTTTTTGGTCTGCGATGCGGTTCAGGCGGCTGGCAAGATCCCATGTGACATTGGCAGCTTAGGCGCCGACGCGATCGTCTTTTCGGCACATAAATTTGGCGGGCCGAAAGGAGCCGGGGCTCTGTGTTTTTGCCCCGGCTCCTACCATATAAAAAATGTGCTTCTGCGAGGCGGCGGCCAAGAGGGGGGGCTGCGCGCGGGAACCGAAAACATTGCCGGTATTGCCGGAATGGCCGCCGCCGTTGTTGCTGCGAAGGTCCGGCTGGGGGAGTTAACCACGGCGCTCTCTTTCTGGAGGGACGAAATGGAGGCGGAGATCGCGCACGCCCTGCCGGGTGCGGTGTTCTTCGGTGCGGGCGCGCAAAGATTGCCGAATACGTCCTGCTTCGCCCTGCCCTCCATCGAAGCGCAACTGTTGCTTATGGCTTTGGATGTGGAGGGTTTTGCGGTATCGTCAGGTTCGGCTTGTTCGTCGGGGAAGGTGAAACGGTCGCATGTGTTGAGTGCGATGGGCGCGGAGCCGGAGCTGGCGTTGGGCGCAATCAGGGTCAGCCTCGGCTGGAATTCCCACCGGGAAGATTGCGTTTCCTTCGTGCAAGCTCTTGTAAGGATAGTGAAATCAATCCGGGCAAGGCGGGACAAGCCAGCCGCATGAAGGCTCCGGCTGGTTTCTAGCCTATCGCTGCAAGGCTCCTTGCAGGCCCAGTAATGGAGTATTTTACGGTGTGAGGCACGATTCCACAGATTAAGACACCGCTCAAGAGTAAGATAGGGTACGAAATAAGATAAGGTACGACGTCTGAACCAGCGGTCCTTGAAACCGCCAAGGTGAGGAGAAGGGCATGGCTGCGGTCCAAGAGACCGTCGATCGCGTGAAGGCGATCGACGTCAGTGAATATAAGTATGGCTATTTCTTCGACATTGAATCCGACAAAGCGCCGAAGGGCCTCAATGAGGAGACAGTCCGGTTCATCTCGGCAAAAAAGAATGAGCCAGCCTGGCTGACGGAATGGCGGCTCGGCGCCTACCGGCGCTGGCTGACGATGCTTGAGCCAAGCTGGGCTAGGGTCGACTATCCGAAGATCGATTTTCAGGACATTTACTATTATTCGGCACCCAAGACGGCGGCCGGCCCGAAGTCGCTCGACGAAGTCGATCCGGAACTCCTCAAGGTCTACGCCAAGCTCGGCATTCCACTGCGAGAACAGGAGGCTCTCGCTGGCATCAGCCCGGAGCGCCGGATCGCGGTCGATGCGGTGTTCGATTCCGTCTCGGTCGTCACCACCTTCAAGGAAGAGCTTGCCAAGGCCGGGGTGATTTTCTGCCCCATCTCGGAGGCCGTTCATTCGCACCCGGAACTCGTCCAAAAATATCTCGGATCGGTCGTGCCGGCGACCGACAATTATTATGCGACCCTAAACAGCGCCGTGTTCTCCGACGGCTCCTTTGTCTATGTCCCACCGGGCGTCCGCTGCCCGATGGAGCTCTCGACCTATTTCCGGATCAACGAACAGAACACGGGTCAGTTCGAACGCACCCTGATCATCGCAGACAAGGGCAGCTATGTGTCCTATCTCGAAGGATGCACGGCGCCCAAGCGCGACGAGAATCAGCTGCATGCGGCAGTCGTCGAGCTCATCGCCCATGACGATGCCGAGATCAAATATTCGACCGTGCAGAACTGGTATCCTGGCGACGCGGAGGGCCGCGGTGGTATCTACAATTTCGTCACCAAGCGCGGCGATTGCCGGGGTGTCAATTCCAAGATTTCCTGGACGCAAGTCGAGACCGGATCGGCGATCACCTGGAAATATCCGTCCTGTATCCTGCGCGGCGACAATTCGCGCGGCGAGTTCTATTCGATCGCGATATCCAATGGCCGCCAGCAGGTCGATTCCGGGACGAAGATGATCCATCTCGGCAAGAACACGACGAGCCGGGTGATATCGAAAGGAATCTCGGCGGGCAGATCGCAAAACACCTATCGCGGTCAGATTTCGGCGCACCGGAAGGCCACGGGTGCCCGCAATTTCACCAATTGCGATTCGCTGCTCATCGGCAATTCCTGCGGCGCCCATACGGTGCCTTATATCGAGTCGAAGAATCCCAGCGCGCAATTCGAACATGAGGCAACGACTTCGAAAATCTCCGAAGACCAGCTGTTTTATTGCATGCAGCGGGGGCTTTCGGCCGAGGAGGCGACGGCTTTGATCGTCAATGGCTTCGTGCGAGATGTCTTGCAGCAGCTGCCGATGGAATTCGCGGTGGAAGCACAGAAATTGATCGCGATTTCGCTTGAGGGAAGCGTCGGCTGATCGCTCGCTCGGGGCGAGGCATTGGGCTGGCCAAGCGGACAATGCGTCTGCGGCCTCCAAATATTAAGTGAGGAAGAGAAAATCGTGCTCGAAGTGAAGAACCTCAGCGTCTCCATCAATGGACGCAAGATTCTTGATTGTCTCGATCTTACGGTTCGGGATGGAGAGGTTGCCGCGCTCATGGGACCGAACGGCAGTGGCAAGTCAACCTTGTCGCATGTCATCGCAGGCCGCAAGGACTATACGGTCGAGACTGGCGAGATCGTGCTGAATGGCGAGAGCCTCCTAGACCTGGAACCGGATGTCCGCGCCGCCAAGGGGCTTTTCCTCGCGTTCCAATATCCGATCGAAATTCCTGGCGTCGCGACCTTGACCTTTCTCAAGGCGTCTTTGAATGCGCAGCGCAAGCGGCGAGGACAAGAAGAATTGTCTACTCCCGATTTCATGAAACGGGTCAAGGCCGTCGCCAGTAAGCTCAAGATCAACCAGGACATGCTGAAGCGCGCCCTCAACGTCGGTTTTTCCGGCGGTGAGAAAAAACGCATGGATATTCTCCAGATGGCGCTTCTTGAGCCGTCCTTCGCCATTCTCGACGAAACCGATTCGGGCCTCGACATCGATGCATTGCGCGTGGTTGCGCAAGGCGTCAATGCGCTGCGCGCACCCGGCCGCGGTTTTCTCGTCATTACCCATTACCAGCGTCTTCTCGACTATGTCGTGCCGGACAGCGTGCATGTGATGGCGCATGGCCGGATCGTGCGCAGCGGCGGCAAGGAATTGGCGGTCGAACTCGAAAAGAGCGGATACCGTGATTTCAATGCCGAGCCGGCCGTCGCATAGAGGTTGAAGTTCTAATGAGCGCTGACATCATTCAAGCGAGAACACCTGCCGAGAGCCTCCTGGCCAGCACCTTCGACGAGTCCAAGGCCAGGCTGCCCGGCAATGCTTGCGTCGCCAAATGGCGCGAAGACGCGTTTAAGGTCTTCACCGCGTCGGGGCTACCGCATCGCCGTATCGAGACTTGGCATTACACAGATTTGCGCTCGCTTATGCGGGAAGCGTTGCCGGTCGCGGCGGCGCCAGGCGCTGCGATCCTTAGCTCATTACGAAAGGAATTCGCAGCCGATGGCGCGGGCGCAGCGCGTCTTGTCCTTGTCGACGGCTTCTTCGTGCCGGAATTGTCCAGCGGCTTGCCGGAAGGAATCCAGGTCCGCTCGCTTGCTTCCGTGTTGACCGATGGGCGGTCCGATCTGCTTGCCCTGTTGGCTTCGCAAGATCTTGGGCAAGATCTTGGTGCGCGGGATACTATTGTCGCATTGAACGCAGCTTTGATGCAGGACGGCGTCGTGATCGAGGTGGCACCTGGAACCGTGATCGCCGAGCCCCTTCATCTCATTCATGTTGCGGCTTCGCCCGTACCAGCCGCGCATTTCTCCCGCTCGGCCTTGATTCTCGGGGCCGGCGCCTCAATTCGCCTATCCGAATCTTGCCATGCCGTATATCGCCCAGGAACAGTCCCTGCCAGCCACGCAAACGCCTGTCTGATCCTCTCCCTGGGTGACGGAGCGAGACTCACACACACCGCTATGGTGACGGGAACCGTAGCGGACAGCGTGCGGATCGAGACCCTGGTGGCGCGGCTTGGCGCTGGGGTGAAGTTCGACAGTTTCGCGCTCGTCTCCGGTATCGGCCTAGTCCGTCGTCAGCTATTTGTGCGGTTCGAGGGCAGCGGGGCGGAAGCCCGGCTGAGCGGCGTATCCCTTCTTGGCGGCCGCGAACATGCCGATACGACCTTATTCGTCGATCACGCGGCGCCAGCGTGCGTCAGCCGCGAGACCTATAAATATATTCTCGACGAGGAAGCCACAGGCGTATTCCAGGGCAAAATCCATGTTGCGCCAAGCGCGCAAAAGACCGACGGCAAAATGCTCTCAAGAGCCGTGCTTTTGTCCGATAGGGCCGCGATGAACAATAAGCCGGAGCTGGAGATCTTCGCCGACGATGTTGTCTGCGGGCATGGTGCGACCTGCGGCGGTTTGGACGCGGACCAATTGTTCTACCTGCAAACGAGAGGACTGACCCTCCCCGAAGCCGAGGCCCTTCTCTTGGAAGCCTTCGCGGGTGAGTTGATCGACGGTCTTGGGCATGACGGATTGATCAATACATTCCGGTGCGAGGTGAAGGCTTGGCTGTCGTCCCGGCCTAAAGCGCTTATGCCGCCAGCCCCGGCTGGCGCGATCGCGTAAAGGCTTTGGCTTTGGCTTTCAATTTGGCGCATCCCGGATAGGAGCAAGGCATGAACAAACATATTGCCGTTGACGCGCCGCTCGATGTCATGCGTCTCCGCGCGGATTTCCCGATCCTTTCGACCGAGGTTTATGGGAAACCACTGGTTTATCTCGACAATGCCGCGTCGGCGCAAAAACCTCGGGAAGTCGTCGAACGGATGGTTCACGCGACCTACCACGAATATGCCAACGTTCATCGCGGATTGCATCATCTCGCCAATGCCGCGACAGATGCCTATGAGGCGGCGCGGGAAAGCGTGCGTGCTTACCTTAACGCCGGCTCGACCGACGAGATCATCTTCACGAAATCGGCGACCGAAGCAATCAATCTGGTCGCGGCGTCTTTTGGCGAGGCTTTCATCACGGAGGGTGACGAGATCGTTCTTTCGATCATGGAGCACCACGCCAATATCGTGCCCTGGCATTTTCTCCGCAGCCGCAAGGGCGCCGTTTTGAAATGGGTGGATGTCGACGACGATGGAAACTTTTCGCTCGACAATTTCGAGCAGGCATTGAGCCCGAAGACCAAGATCGTTGCCCTCACCCATATGTCGAATGTACTCGGCACGGTGACGCCGGTGAAGGAGATCGTCAGAATCGCGCATGAGCGCGGCATTCCTGTCCTGATCGATGGTTCGCAAGGCGCTGTTCATCTTGATGTCGATGTGGTTGACCTCGATGCTGATTTCTATTGCATCACCGGCCATAAACTCTATGGGCCGACCGGCGTCGGCGCGCTCTATGGAAAAAAAGAATGGCTGGAGAAGTTGCCGCCCTTCCTCGGCGGCGGCGAGATGATCGAGGAAGTCACCAAGGATCACGTAACCTATAACAGCCCACCGCATCGTTTCGAAGCGGGCACCCCGCCGATCGTGCAGGCGATCGGACTCGGCGCTGCGATGAACTACATACAGCGGATCGGCCGCGAAGGCATTCATGTGCATGAACTGGCTTTGAACACCTATGCGCACGAACGTTTATCGCGAATCAATTCGCTGCGCATCTTCGGCCGCGCCAAAGGCAAGGGCGCCATTCTTTCCTTCACCATGAAAGGGGCGCATCCGCATGATATTGGGACCGTCCTTGATCGAAAAGGCATTGCCGTGCGCGCCGGCACTCATTGCGCCCAGCCTCTTCTTGCGCGTTTCGGCGTCACGGCGACCTGCCGGGCTTCCTTCGCGCTCTACAATACCTTCGAGGAAGTCGATAAGCTCACCGAGGCCCTGATCAAAGCCGAAAGCCTATTTGCGTGACAACAGAGGAATTGGATATGGCCGAAGCCCAATCCATCGAAGCCAAACCGGTCGAAACCCAAGGCACCGTCGAAGACCAAGACGTCACGCCGAATGCACCCCAATGGCTCTTCAATCAGTCGGTGCCGGAGGGCGAACGCGGGCGCTATACAAATGACATCGTCGCTGCCCTAAAGACCGTGTTCGATCCGGAAATTCCTTGCGATATTTACGAGCTCGGTCTGATCTACAAAGTCGACATTGGCGACGATCGCCTGGTTAAGGTCGATATGACCTTGACCGCGCCGGGCTGCCCGGTGGCGAGCGAAATCACACGGTCTATCGAGTCGGTGGTCGGCGCGGTTCCAGGCGTCCTCGGAGTTACTGTTGCGGTGGTGTTCGATCCGCCGTGGGACCAGGGACGCATGTCGGATGAAGCGCGGGTTTCACTCGACATGTTCTGAAGTTTGAGGAAATATTCATCGCCGTTAGATCACGATGATTTTAATCCGGTTAGCCTTTCAGCAGGGGATCGATCAATTTTGCGAGTGCGTCCGGCGGCAACTCGCCGTTCTCTTTCTTTCCGTTGATAAAGAAGGTCGGCGTGGCCCTGACACCGAATTTCTCGGCCGCTTGGTCATGCACTTTGGCGATCTTATTGTAGAGATCTTGGTTTTTGAGGCAATCCTCGAAACTGCTTTGGCTCATGCCTGTCTGCTTGAGCAGAGCCGCCAAGGCTTCGACCGGCTTTTCCGTGAAGGCCCAGTTTTTCTGCTGGGAGAACAGGAGATCGACGATCGCATTGCGCTTATCGTCACCAGCACAACGGGCCAGCATGGAAGCGGCGGCCGCCAAGGGGTCAAGGGGGAACTCGCGAAATATAAAACGGACCTTCCCGGTATCGATATATTTGCTTTTCAAGTCAGGAAAAGTGTTGGCATAAAAGGCCGCGCAATGCGGGCAGGTCATCGAAGCATATTCGATGATCGTGACCGGCGCATCGCTGGCGCCTAGCGCAATGTCAGGCAAAGCCTCGTCAGCCATGAGCTCATTGACCGGCACGCCCGCGCCTTGCGCCATAACCGGGACCGGCGGGTCGCCGAGCACAAGGAGACCCGCGATCGTCAGGCCGGCTGCGGCGGCCATTTCGAAAAAACCCCGATTGCTTCTTATGGCGGTCTGGGCAGTATTGGGCGAACGCATGACTTGGGCTCCCTTGAGCATTTTCAAGCGAAATGGCGACCGGTTCGCGTCAAAAAATGCGATAAAACAAACACCTAGCGCAGTTTCAGAGGCCGGGGAATCTGAAAATGCTCTAGGCGGCGGTGCGCAGCTTTGCCTGATAGACTGGTGGAAAGGCAAGACAATTTTGTTGTGGCAAGTTTGGAAGTGCCCTCGCGCTTGCATGCGTCTCGATTTTAATCAAATCTGGGCAAGCGGCCAAGCGCGAATCAATTCTGGGCTGCTAACGGCAGCAACAGGATCGGGGCCGCTTCCGGCCGGGTGCGCTGGCACCAAACCTCACCTGGGCTCTCGCCGCGTTGACAGACATTCCAACCGCTCCTAGGGTGCGGACTTCCCCCATGAGCCAGGCTCGTGCGCGGCTTCCTTGTTTCCGAGCGGCACGCACGAGAGCCAACGATCGATCCCAGTGAGGCAGGACATGAACAGCCTGATCCATGCTCCAACAACCCGGCCGGTTCCTATCGCCCTCGGCGCGATTCTCCCCTGGGCCGCATTCGCCGGGATTCTTTCTTGCCTTGTCCTTTATTTCGTTGGCGTCGAACAAGGCGCGGCGTCGCTTATATCCGGCCATTACATTCATGAGTTTGTGCATGATGGGCGGCACATCATGGCTTTTCCTTGTCACTAAAGGGGCCGCCTGCGTGGTTAGCGGTCTTCTTCTGCGCGGACTTCTCGCGGGACTCTTCGCCGGGTTCCTTGCGGCGGGTTTTGCGTCCGTTGCGGGAGAGCCTTCGATCGAGCGCGCGATTGCCATTGAAAGCGCCGCGGATGCCGCGGCCGGGCAATCACCCGAGCCACAAATCGTGAGCCGGAGCGTGCAGCGCGGCGCGGGACTTTTCACCGCGAGCCTTATCTATGGCGCCGCCCTTGGCGGCCTGTTCAGCTTGGCTTTTGCCGTCGCTTATGGCCGCGTGGGAGGATTTGATCCGCGCGCCCTCTCCGCCTTGCTCGCGGCGGCTGGCTTCGTTGCCCTCGTGTTCGTGCCAGAGATGAAGTATCCGGCCAATCCGCCAGCGGTCGGAGCGGCAGCGACAATCGGCCCGCGCACCGCGCTTTATTTTGCAATACTCGCTATTTCCATCCTCGCCATGGTCCTCGCCGTAACGCTCATCACGCCCCTTGCGGCAAGACTCGGCGCATGGAACGGTGCGCTCGTTGCCGCCGCCGTCTTCATCGTGGTGGCAGGCTTCGCCGCCGTAGCGATGCCTGCCGTCGATGAAGTTCCAGCCGAGTTTCCGGCAAACGTCCTGTGGAATTTTCGCTTGGCGTCGATCGGCGCGCGCGCGATCCTATGGGGCGCACTCGGATTGGCTTTCGGCGGCATGACGCAAATTTGGCTCATGGGCAGCGCCAAGCCACATTCGGCTTAACCATTTCCCAGGATTAAAGTGAACCGCATGCCCCGCGACATCATCGCTTCCACCGGAACGCATTTTCTCATCGGGCTCAAGCCATCGCCGGTTCTCGATGATCACGACCGTGCCCTTCTTTCACGTCTTCGGCCCGCCGGCATCATCCTCTTCAAGAGCAATTTCCGCCATGATCTTCCCTATGAGGCCTGGCTTGAAAGCCACGCCCGGCTGATCGCCGATATTCGAGCTGCGACCGGCCGCGAGCGGATGCTTATCGCGATCGACAATGAGGGCGGCCGCGTGTGCCGGACACCGCCGCCGCTTACGCGCTTCGCCTATGCCGCGCGATGGGCGGAGCATTCGGCCGAAGTCGGCCGCGCGATGGGACGTGAGCTTTCCTCCCTCGGCATAAACCTCAATTTCGCGCCCGTGCTCGACATTCACACGAACCCCGATAATCCGGTGATTGGGCCGCGCGCCTTCGGGCCAACGCCTGAGGCTGTCATCGCGGCGGCCCTGCCCTTCATCGAAGCTATGCAAGCCGAGAAAGTCCTCGCGTGTGGCAAGCATTTTCCGGGGCATGGCGATACCAGCATCGACTCCCATCATGGCTTGCCTTCGCAGATGCTTGGCCTCGACGGTTTGCGCGCCCGCGAACTAAAGCCATTTTCGTGCGCGATCAAAGCTGGGCTTTCCATGATCATGACGTCGCATATTCTCTATCCCTCCATCGATCCTGACAACCCGGTCACCCTCTCGCGGCGTTTCCTCACCGGCATTCTCCGCGAGGAACTGGGATTTGAGGGCGTCGCCGTCTCCGACGATATCGGCATGGGCGCGATGAAGGGCGTTTTCGATAAGTCGGAGTCCGCGGTTCGCTTGCTCGAATCCGGCTGTGACATGCTGATGGTCTGCGCGCATTTCACCGATTCCGGCCGCGCCATGGGGTTTGCCCAAGCGATCGTCGCGGCGATAAATGAAGGCCGCCTTGACCCCGTTCTTCTGGCGCGCTCCAAGGAGCGCATCGAAAGCCTGCTTGACCGCGCGGCGAACAACAAAGTGGCGTTATTGCCAGAAAGCACCTTTCGCGCCCATGCCAGCTTGGGCGAACTCTACGACGCCGCGACCGTCGAGGTGGTTTAGCGACATGGATAAGGAACCGATCAATTGGTGCTGTGCGGATCTGCTACTGGCGCGGCTTTATCCGGCCGCGAAAGGCGATAAGGCGTGGCCGCCCTTGGCGATGTTCAAGGCGCTGCTGCTGGCGATTTGGTACGATCTTTCCGACGTGGCCTTGGCCGAGGCGCGCTCTGACCGGGCGAGCTTCTTCTGCTTCTGCGGGTTTTCCCGTCACGAGACGACGCCCGAACGCACCGCCTTCGCGCGATTCCGGCGCCAGCTTGTCGAACACGGGCTCGACCACCGTCTCTTCGATGCCATCGCCGGTGACCTCGAAGCTTAGGGCGCTTGCGTGCGTAAGGGCACGCTCATTGATGAGTCCGTGATCGGCTTGGCCAGCAAAGGCGGCAAGGACGCTGCCTGGATGAGACACCGCACGCGTGCCCCCGCGCATGGCTACGAGGCCAATATTGCCGCCGACAAGGATAGCGGACTTATCCGCGCGGTCGAAACCACGCCCGCCAACGAGGCCGACGTTGCGATCGCTCCCATGATCATCCCGGCTGAGCCGGGTGACGTTGTGAATTGGTAGGCACCAGATTAAACGGCTTTTTGCTGTGCCTATTGCAGGAGGAGATACGGGGGTCACCCCCATTCTTGCTAGTGTCCCGTTTCAACTAATTTGAAAGGATTTGATGATTCGCTTTTGTCGCGA
>CAYTRB010000019.1:0-30692 GCA_964440215.1 uncultured Methylocapsa sp. | reverse complement strand
GCGAGGATCCCCCAAGAGATCGCGATAAGTGAGGCAAGCGCGACTTTTCTCATACAGGCTGACCCGGATGAGAGAGCGATAAACTGTAACACCTGGGGCAATCCTTCAACTGGCCCAACAATAGTTATTAAGTATTGACAATACTTGTAATTTAATAACACTCGTCCATGATCGCGCATCATGTCAACTCCCCCCTGTTCTAGGGTTCTGTGACGGCGTTTCCTATTGTGTACCAAATTATTACAGTCATGGCAAAGCTATAGAATATCACGAAGCGGTGCCGTTACAGTGACCCAGATCGATCAGGCTTTTGACGTCGATGAAGTTACAGGCCTTCGCGATAAGACAATGGCTGTCGCGATGTATCAGCGGCAAGCGATTTCAAACGAATGCCCTAATTTATGCTTTGCGAATAACTTATTGATTTAATTGGTGGGCGGTGACGGGCTCGAACCGCCGGCCCTCTCGGTGTAAACGAGATGCTCTACCAACTGAGCTAACCGCCCGCGAACAGTCTTGCGTAGCGAAAGGTGGTCGCACACTGGATTTCGAGCGTCAATGCCCTTGCGCGGGTGCCTTGAACAACCCCTATACCGCAATCGGCGCCGCGATCGAGGGATACGGGTCATAGGCCTCGAGAATGATGTCGTCGAACCGGAAATCAAAGAGCGATGTGATTTTGGGGTTGAACTTCAGACGGGGCAAGGGACGCGGCGTCCGGGTGAGCTGCAGGCGGGCCTGTTCGAGATGGTTTTGATAGAGATGTGCATCGCCAAAGCTATGCACGAAATCGCCTGCTTCGAGGCCCGTCACATGCGCGACCATCGCGGTCAGAAGCGCATAGCTTGCGATGTTGAAAGGCACCCCCAAAAACACATCCGCCGAACGCTGGTAAAGCTGGCAAGAGAGCTTTCTTTGGCCATCCGCACTCTCGGCGACATAAAACTGAAACAGGCAATGGCAGGGTGCTAGCGCCATCGCCGGCAGATCGGCGGGGTTCCAAGCGGAGACGATCAAACGGCGGGAAAAGGGATTCTTTTTGATTTCCTCCACGACACCGGAAATCTGGTCGATAACACGCCCGTCCGGGCCAGCCCAGGCGCGCCACTGCTTGCCGTAGACCGGTCCGAGATCGCCGTTCTGGTCGGCCCATTCGTCCCAAATGCCAACACCATGCGCCTTGAGATAGGCGATATTGGTGTCGCCGCGCAAAAACCACAACAACTCATGGATGATGGATTTCCAATGCAGCTTCTTGGTGGTGACGAGCGGAAAGCCTTGGGCCAAGTCAAACCGCATCTGATAGCCGAAAATCGAGCGGGTTCCGGTCCCGGTCCGGTCGGCCTTGACCTCGCCGTCACGCAGGATCTTGGCGAGAAGTTCGAGATAGTTTTGCATGGGTGATCGATTGATGCCCTTCCGTATGGCTGCGGAAATCTGTTTCCCCTGGTCGCGCGTCAACGCGGCCCCGCCGCGTGCGGGGCCCTTTATTTAGTGCAAAGCTTATTCTGCAGTCAGGCCGCGAGCCCGAGACTTGATGAGATCTGAGCCAGCGTCGCCTTTTCAGCATCGCTAATGGTCACGCCGCCAAATCCTAGGAAACCGCCCTCTGTCGAGGCCTCGGCGACGACTTGGCTGATATGCTGGAGCCAAGCCTTGAAAGCGGCAGCATCCGCCGGAGCCTTCGTGCCGACGATGGCCGCTGCTTGCTTCAGGATTTCAAGGGATTTCGCCACGATCTCAGGGGGCGTTTTCCCGGAGAGCTGCGTCCGCAGACCATCACGAGCGGCAGCCCGCCCGTCGCCTGTCTCGAATTCCCCTGCGATCGCCTTGATGAGCTCGGTCGCATTGGCATCGTGTTTCGCGCCGATGACCGCTCGCGCGCTGGCCATGCTTTCCTTCAGCGTTCCCCAAAGCCCGCTGGGGTCTGCCGCGGTCACGGCGAGCCCTGCCATCATTGCGCTTTCCAAAAGCGTTGTCCATTCTTCGGGGGTAAAATCCGTTTTGCCCGCCATTGGTTTTCCTCCTCTGCTGGCGCCCATTCGCGCACCGCTCATTTAAGCGTCTGCAAGCGCTTATTTCCAAAACCGCGATCCGAGCCGGAATGAATCCATCGTTCTCACAGTGGCGGCCGGTGCATCATAAGTTTTGCATTCGAAGCTTACCGCGCCGGCGGCACCCCGCCAAGGGACCGCACGTGCAAAAGGCCGTGCCCAGACTTGATATTTTGAGCGAAACAGGTTCGAGCCGGGTAAAGTGCCGCATTGCACATTCTCCACTCGGCGGCCACAGGTTTGTCTTTCGTCAACCTATGCCCCTATGAAAAGCGCGCTGTCATGCTATATTTAAGTTGCCGCCTCGTGCGGCTATGGCGATAAACGGCGTCGAAATAAGCTCTTCGGACCCGGGGGCGGTACCCGGCGCCTCCACCAAAGCCTACATCCAATGGACGAACTAATCCATTGCGCGGCGCGGGTTTTGGCGGGGGCGAAATAGGTTCGACGGGGAGTGTAAAGGACGGTCTTTTGCCCGGCATGGTTCCGCCGTCATCGGGCCGAAATTATAGTTGCCAACGACAACTATGCTCCGGTGGCTCTTGCCGCGTAATGCGGTAATGGTACCGAAATCAAGTCCTTGGAGGTAGCACTTTAAGGCGGGGTCCGGAGGCACCTGGCAACAGAAGCCTCCACTCTCGCCAAGGGAACATGGTCCCAAACGGGGCGGATTTTTTTGCCTGACACTATGCGAAAAAAAACGAAGAGAGACCGTAGACGATTGAATTTTAGAGAGTCATGGTCCGGTGTTTCGAATTCAATATTTTAGCCGGATTCTGGTCCGGCGGGCGGGCGGTTTGAATGGCGGTTGACCTGATCCGTTACGATCTTGTTGTCCAGGACGCCTTGCGCGGGGTAATCCGGAAAGTCCTTGCCAGCGCGGCGCGCGAGGGGCTTCCGGGAGACCACCACTTTTACATTAGTTTTCGCACCCATGCGCAGGGCGTGCGGCTTTCTTCCCGGATGCGGGAACTCTATCCGGATGAAATGACGATCATTCTGCAGCATCAATTTTGGGATTTGAGCGTCACCGAAGATGCTTTCGAAGTGGGACTGTCATTCCGCAACGTGCCGGAAATGCTGCTTATCCCTTTCGAGGCGGTGACCCGCTTTTTCGATCCATCCGTCGGATTTGAATTGAAATTCGCGGTCGCGGACGAAGCAATCGAGACCATATCCACAAAAACCGAAGCGCCCCGGCTGCAAACGGGGCCCGGGAACGGTTTGGAAACCGTGCCTCCGCCTTCCGTTCCGGTAGCTGGTACGCCAAAACAGCGGGAGGACGTAAGCGGCGTAGCGGCGACCGCGTCTGCAGAAGAGCCAGTTGCGCGCCAAAGCGAACCCAACGTCGTCTCGATCGACTCCTTTCGCAAGAAAAGCTAGAGTGAGCGATCCTCCGTTCCCTGGTACACGGGCTGGACGGCATAGGAACCGGCCACGCTCATCGCTTGTTCACAGGTAAAGCGCAGTGTCCGATAGGTAGCCCTTCCATGCGCTACGCTGGTCAATTCCATCCTATGCGCCAGAATAGCCGCGATGGCGGGCTGAAGACTTCAGAAACAAGTCTCAAACCAGGGCTAACTGGCCCAAGCTGCACAAAAATGCCTGTAAGCCCGATTCCCAACGCGCGTTTATGCCGCAAGGCGGCCTGTTGCGCTGAATCGGTGTTTGTGGTTTTCAACCGGCGGTCCCGCGCTCTTATAAAAAGCGAGGGAATAATCACAGACGCGCTATAATCGCCGCGGCCGGAGAGCCGAAATATGAAATTTGCCAGATCAGCCACCCGTCGCATCGCACTCTTTGGCGAGGGTTCATGGCCTCGAAGCTTTGGGCTTGTGGCGTTGATTCCGGGTGCCGCATTTGCCGATGGATATCCAGAGCCGGGGCAGATTGGTTTCCAGGAAGCCGTCACGCCGATAGCCCATGAACTTCAATTTTTCCACAATTGGATCTTGCTGCCGATCATCACGGCCATCTGCGTGTTCGTTTTGGGCCTGCTGATCTACGTCATTCTTAGATTCAACGAAAAGGCCAATCCGGTCCCCGCGCAAACCAGCCATCATTCCGGTCTTGAAGTGGCCTGGACCGTGATGCCGGTCATGATTCTCGTCGTGATCGCTATTCCCTCCTTTCGTCTGCTCACTCATCAGTTGACGATACCGCCGGCGGACATCACGGTGAAGGCGACCGGCAAGCAATGGTATTGGACCTACGACTACCCTAAGGATCAAGGCGGCGGTTTCGAGTTTGATTCCACAATGATCCAGGAGGCGGACCTGAAGCCTGGCGATATCCGTCAGCTTTCCGTTGACAACGAAGTTGTCGTGCCGGTCGGCAAGGTCGTCCATGTCCAGGTTACTGCGGCGGATGTCATTCATTCCTTCGCGGTTCCCTCATTCGGTATCCGCATCGACGCCACACCCGGCCGCCTGACCGAAACCTGGTTCAAGGCCGAACGCGAGGGCATCTATTATGGGCAATGTTCCAAAATTTGCGGCAAGGACCATTCCGATATGCCGATTGCCATTCGTGTCGTGAGCGAAGAGAACTATGAAGCGTGGCTGGCTGAAGCGAGCAAGAAATTCGCGTCGAGGAGCACCGCGCCGGTCCATTTCGCGGCCAATGATGCATCTGCCTCCAAGCCTTAATTCTCAAGCCTCAAAAACATTAGAGTTCGAGGAGACCCAAGTTGCCCGCGAACACATTTCAACGCACGATAGACAAGCATGAAGAGCTGGAGGCGCACGCCCATCCAACCGGATGGCGGCGTTTTCTTTTCGCCACCAATCACAAGGATATCGGCACCCTTTATATCCTTTTCGCGATCGTTGCCGGATTTATCGGCGGCGGCATGTCGATTTTGATGCGCTTGGAGCTGCAGGAGCCCGGCATCCAAATCTTCAACCATCTCGCCCAGATCATCAATGGCGCTTCGCCAGAGACTGCGATCGACGCGGCCAAGAACCTCTACAACGTCACGATTACCGCGCATGGCCTGATCATGATCTTTTTCGTGGTCATGCCGGCGTTGATCGGCGGCTTTGGGAATTGGTTCGTACCGCTCATGATCGGCGCGCCCGACATGGCTTTCCCGCGCATGAACAATATGTCGTTCTGGCTCCTTGTGGCGTCATTCGCGCTCGCCCTGACCTCGATGTTCGTCGAAGGCGCGCCCGGGATGCAAGGATTTGGCGGCGGCTGGGTGCTTTATCCGCCGCTTTCGGCCAATACGGGCCACCCCGGCCCGGCGATGGATTTCATCATCCTCTCTATCCATTTGGCCGGCGCTTCCTCGATCCTTGGGGCAATCAATTTCATCACCACGATCTTCAATATGCGCGCGCCCGGCATGACGATGCACAAAATGCCGCTGTTCGCTTGGTCCGTGCTCGTAACCGCTTTTCTCTTGGTGCTGACTTTACCGGTGCTTGCCGGGGCGATCACCATGCTTCTCACCGATCGCAATTTCGGTACGACCTTTTTCGATCCTTCAGGCGGTGGCGACCCGCTTTTGTTCCAGCATTTGTTCTGGTTCTTCGGTCACCCGGAAGTTTATATCCTGATCTTGCCTGGCTTTGGCATCATCAGTCAGATCATTTCGACATTCTCGCGCAAGCCCATCTTCGGTTACCTCGGCATGGCCTACGCCATGGTCGCGATCGGCGTCGTCGGTCTGGTGGTGTGGGCGCATCACATGTACACGGTCGGCCTGTCGCTCGATACGCAACGCTATTTCGTCTTCGCCACCATGGTGATCGCGGTGCCGACCGGCATTAAGGTGTTCTCTTGGATTGCGACCATGTGGGGCGGCTCGATCTCATTCCGGCCGCCGATGCTGTGGGCGGTGGGATTTATTTTTCTGTTTACCGTCGGGGGCGTCACGGGTGTCGTACTTGCCAATGCCGGCGTCGACCGCGCCTTTCATGAAACCTATTATGTCGTCGCCCACTTCCACTATGTGCTTTCGCTCGGAGCCGTGTTCGCCATCTTCGCGGGGTTCTATTACTGGTTCCCGAAAATGACCGGCTATATGTATAACGAGACAATCGCCGCGGCGCATTTCTGGGTGATCTTCGTCAGCGTGAACATCACCTTCTTCCCGCAGCATTTCCTTGGCCTTGCGGGGATGCCGCGCCGCTACATCGATTATCCGGATGCATACACGCTGTGGAACCGGATTTCTTCATTCGGCGCCTATCTGTCGGGTATTGGTGCCATTTTGTTCCTCTATCTGATCTACGACGCTTTTGCCAAGAAAAGGCTAGCCGGCAACAATCCATGGGGACCGGGGGCGACCACGCTCGAATGGACCGTGTCTTCTCCACCTCCCTTCCATACCTTCGAGACATTGCCCATCATTAGCAGTTCGGAGCATTAAAACGCCTCGCCCTTCGCGAGTGTCACAATGAGGTCTCTAGAGCGGGATGCGGAATAGTAGATACCGGTTTTCCGCCCGCATACCGTTTCTGAACTCTAAGAATTGATCACGTTCATGATTTTGGATTGACTCCTTCCAAAATCACGAACGTGATTTAGTTGTACCTCTGGCGCGAACACACGCCCTGAAACGGTCCCAATGAGCTTCATCAGCGAAAGCGATAGCGGCATTACCCAGGGTCTCCCGGTTTCGATCGCGAGCCCTTCAGACTATGTCGCGCTGCTCAAACCGCGTGTCATGTCGCTGGTGCTGTTTACTGCGCTGACCGGAGTTTTGATCGCTCCCGTACCGGTCAATCCGGTCATCGGTTTCGCCTCGCTTCTCGCCATCGCAGCTGGGGCGGGCGCCTCGGGCGCCCTCAACATGTGGTATGATGCCGACATCGACGCGCTGATGCGGCGCACCAGAAAGCGGCCAATTCCGGCCGGCCGGATGCTGAAAGAGGATGCTCTGGGCTTTGGCTTGGTCCTCGCCGTTCTTTCAGTCATGACCTTGGGCATTGTCGCCAATTGGCTCGCCGCGGCGCTTCTTTTGTTCACGATCTTCTTTTATGTCGTCATCTATACCATGTGGCTCAAGCGCTCGACTCCGCAGAATATCGTGATCGGCGGCGCCGCCGGAGCCTTGCCGCCGATCGTTGGCTATGCCGCCGCCACCGGCCAAATCAGCCTCGCGAGCCTCGCCCTTTTCGCCATCATCTTCATCTGGACTCCACCGCATTTCTGGGCGCTCGCTTTGGTGAAGGCGGGGGAATACGGTCGCGCTGGCGTGCCGATGCTGCCGAATGTGAAGGGCGCCGATCGCACCCGCCGCGAGATTTTCATCTATACGCTGCTGCTCGCCCCGCTTGGCCTTGCGCCATGGCTCATCGGCTTTGCCTCGCTGGCCTATGGTGTTTTCGCCATTGTGCTTGGTAGCGTCATGCTGGTGTTTGCGGCGCGGGTCTACGTGATCCGGACAGGCCCCAAGGCAGATCGCTGCGCGATGCAGCTGTTTGGCTTTTCGATCCTCTATCTCTTCTTGCTTTTCGCGGAAATTGCGGGCGAGCGGGCGATCGCCATTGTGACTTCAAACCTGGCAGGGTGAGTCCATGAAGACGAATAGCAAAATGCTGGGTCTCGTGCTGACGCCGGAGCAGCAAAAAACCAGACGTCAGCGCAATGTCGCGATCGCCCTCGCCATCGGTGGCTTTGTGCTGTTGTTCTATGTCGTCACGATCGCCAAACTTGGTCCGGGCGTACTCAACAGGCCGTTGTGAGTTCCGCGACGTGAGCATCGCGCCGTGAGTTCACAGGGAGTTCCCCCAACGCCCATGGTCAGGCGGCAACGTCGCATCGCCGCTTTGGCCGTCGCCGCAAGCCTCGCCATGCTTGGTCTTTCGTTTGCCGCCGTGCCGCTCTACCGCCTCTTCTGTGCGGCAACCGGATTTGCTGGCACGCCGCAGACCGCCAAGCTTGCACCGGCGTCGCGGGGCATGCGTGAGTTGAAGGTTCGATTCGATGCCAATGTCGCGCCGGGCCTGGCATGGAATTTCGCGCCCGAGACCCCCGACATCATGCTGCGAACTGGCGAGACCGCGACGATCTACTATAAGGTCACGAATATGTCTGACCACGCTACGGCGGCACGGGCTATGTTCAATGTCAGCCCGGACAGTGCAGGCGCCTATTTCAACAAGATCGCCTGCTTCTGTTTCAACGAGCAGAAGCTCGGGCCTCGCGAAACATTGGAGCTGCCGGTCGTGTTTTTCCTCGATCCGGCGCTTGAAAAAGATGCCACCATGGCGGGAATCCAGGAAATTACCCTTTCCTACACATTTTTCGCGGCCAAACCGATGCCAGGCGGCGTGGTCGCGGATCAGGAGAAACCTTTGTAACGAGACGTTTGGTCGCCTTGACCGGCGGCCGCAATCACGGCAAACGCCATTTTGCTAACTCTCGCGGTCAGTCAATGCGGCCGCCCGGTTTTGCGGCTTTTGTTAGATCAAGCTCAAGAGGCAAGAGGAAAAATATCCGATGGCGGAAGCGCACGTGAAACCGAATCACGATTATCACCTCGTCGATCCGAGCCCCTGGCCGATCGTTGGGGCGGTGGCGGCCTTCGTCTTGGCGGCGGGCGCGATCCTATGGATGAAGCACATTTCCTTTGGCGGTTTCAAACCCGGAAGTTACGTCTTCGGGGCCGGTCTCTTGGGCGTTCTCTACGTCATGTTTGTCTGGTGGAGCGACGTCATCAAGGAGGCCGAATACGGCGGCTTTCATACCCGCGTGGTGCAGATCAGCCATCGCTATGGCATGATCCTGTTCATCGCATCGGAGGTAATGTTTTTCGTTGCCTGGTTCTGGGCTTTCTTCGATGTGAGCCTGTTTCCGGGTGCGGCCATTCAATATTTAAGGGCTGACTTCACTGGCGGAATTTGGCCGCCGAAGGGCATCGAAGCCCTCGACCCGTGGCACTTCCCGCTCCTCAACACGCTCATTCTTCTCACCTCCGGCACAACCGTGACCTGGGCCCATCATGCCCTCCTGCACGATGATCGTTTTGGCCTAAAGGCGGGGCTCATACTGACCATTCTGCTTGGCGCCACTTTCACCGGGGTACAAGCCTATGAATATGCCCATGCGCCATTCGCATTCAAAGGCTCGATCTATGGCTCGACCTTTTTCATGGCGACGGGTTTTCATGGCTTCCACGTCATCATAGGAACGATTTTCCTCACCGTTTGCCTTCTGCGTGTCTTTGCCGGGCAATTTACCAGTAAACAGCACCTGGGTTTTGAATTCGCGGCTTGGTACTGGCATTTTGTCGACGTGGTGTGGCTGTTCCTGTTCGCCTGCATTTACGTGTGGGGATCCTGGGGGGCCGCAATCGAGCATTGAAGCCGCAGCACCCTCTCGGTGTACCAAGGGCGGCCCTGCGCCGCCCTTTTTATTGCGCATTTCGCCGAAAACGCTGTTAAGGAAAATAGATGATCCCAGAGGGAGATTTTTCGCCACCACCGTCGCCATTCGTCTGCGGCCTTACGGCAAGCTGCCCGCGTTGCGGCCAGGGCAAACTCTTCGCGGGATTCTTTGCGCTCGCAAAGCGCTGTGGCAACTGCGGCCTTGATTTCGGTTTTGCCGATTCCGGCGACGGTCCCGCGGTTTTCGTCAGTCTGATCGGCGGATTTCTTGTGCTCGGCGCGGCTTTATGGACGGAATTGCTCTATGAGCCGCCATTTTGGGTCCATCTCGTGATCTTTCTTCCTCTCACACTCATCGTTTGCCTCGGTTTGCTGCGGCCCCTCAAGGCATTGCTCATCGCCTTGCAATACCGCAACAAGGCGGAACCGGGACGGCTCAAAGATTAAAATAATGCCACGAACCCGGGCTCGTCTTCTTTGGCCTGCCGTCTTCACTTGCGTGGCCGCCGCCATTCTGGTGTCGCTAGGGGTGTGGCAACTCCACCGTCTTGGGTGGAAAGAAGCACTGATCGATGCCATCGAGACCCGGGCAAATGCGGCGCCGCAGCCTCTACCGCCGATCGCGGACTGGCCGCGGCTTCGTCCAGAGGATTACGAATACCGCCATGTCAAGGCTGCTGGAACATTTGAGCATGACAAGGAAACGCTGGTGTTTCGCGCTTCAGGGGGCATTGCTGGCGAGCAGCCTGGCTACCACGTGCTGACGCCGTTGCGGCTCACGTCAGGCGGCTATGTCATCGTCAATCGCGGCTTCGTTCCCCTGGACCGCAAGGGCCAGAGCAGCCGTCGTGCCGGGTTAATCCTAGGCGAAACGGAAATCACCGGCCTGATGCGCCAGCCTGAGGCGCGCAATTTCTTCACCCCGGCGGACGATCCCTCGGTCGGGACCTATTTCACCCGCGATCCTGGTTTACTGGCAAAACTTTTCGGTTTGGACCCCGCCGCCCCCTTTAGTATCGATGCCGACGCTATGGAGCTTCCCGGGGGCTGGCCGAAGGGTGGCGCGACCGGACGCGACTTACCAAACAACCATCTCTCCTACGCCTTGACCTGGTTCGGCCTCGCCATTGCGCTCATCGGCGTATTTACGGCGTTTGCTTGGCAAAAACGCTAAGAAAAATCAGCATAAAAGCGTGCCGCCCGGCAGACCTGACGCAAAACCGACAAGAGCGCAACATACCAGGCTCACGCAGGTTCCGATTTCCCATTTGCGGCATTATGTTAGAGAGACGAAATTCCATCGGCCGGGCGAGAGACGCAGGTTCATCCAGTGAAATATATTTCGACGCGCGGCGAGGCGCCATCTGTTCCCTTCGTTGAGACGCTGCTCGCTGGCCTCGCGCCGGACGGCGGCCTGTACCTGCCGCAAACCTATCCACGGCTCTCTCAAGCCACGATCGCCGGTTTCGCGGGACAGCCTTACGCGGATGTGGCGGAGGCGATCATAGCGCCATTCCTGACGGATGAAATCGAAACGCGGGGTCTCCGGGAGATGATCGCGGCGGCTTACAAGTGCTTCCGGCACCCGGCGGTCGCTCCCCTGACTCAGCTCGATTCCAATCTGTTCGTGCTGGAGTTGTTTCACGGGCCAACGCTCGCCTTCAAGGACCTGGCGATGCAGCTTCTCGCCAAGCTCATCGACCATGTTCTCAAGGCGCGCGGCGAGCGGGCGACCGTCATTGGCGCCACCTCCGGCGACACGGGCGCTGCGGCGATCGAGGCCTTTGCCGGGCTCGAACAAGTCGATGTCTTCATCCTTTATCCGCATGGCCGCGTCTCGGATGTGCAGCGGCGCCAAATGACCACGGTCGAAGCTGAGAATATTCACACGATCGCGTTGGAAGGCACGTTCGACGATGCCCAGGCCTGCGTTAAAACGATGTTCAATGATAGGGCCTTGCGCGACGAGCTTAACCTTTGCGGTGTGAATTCGATCAATTTCGCGCGCATCCTTTTCCAGACCGTCTATTATTTCACCAGCGCCGCCGTCCTTGGCGGCCCGCACCGGGACGTTTCCTTTGTCGTCCCAACCGGCAATTTCGGCGATATTTTCGCTGGCTGGATGGCCAAACGCTTAGGCCTTCCGGTCGGCCGCCTGGTCATCGCGACGAATTCCAATGATATTCTCGCGCGAACGCTTGGCAGCGGCCACTATGCGGTGCAAACGGTTCAGCCAACCCAATCCCCCTCGATGGACATACAGGTGTCATCGAATTTCGAACGGCTGCTTTTCGAAGCGCATGGACGCGATGCCGGTGCGCTTCGCCGCTTGATGGCGGGGCTGCGGCAATCGCAAAGGTTTTCCATCGATCCCGGCCCGTTGCAGGCGATTCGCGCCGAGTTCGATGCGGTCAGCGTTAGCGAGGCCGAAACCACGCGGGAAATCGCCCAAACCTGGCGCGAAGCAGGCTATCTCGCCGACCCGCACACCGCCGTCGGCATAAGCGCGGCGCGGCGGACCAAACCGAACGCCTCGGCAAGCCCGCTCATTGTGCTCGGCACCGCGCATCCCGGCAAATTCCCTGATGCGATCGCGCGCGCGTTAGGCGTGCGGCCTGAGCTACCCGGCCATCTTGCCGGTCTTCTCAAAAGAAAAGAGAGATTTTCGATTTTGCCGAACGACCAAAACGAAATCGAGCGTTTCATTCGTGACCGCGCTACGCACGCGGCGAAACGGGCCGCCTCATGAGTGTCGAAATCACCGCTTTGCCGTCCGGTCTTAGGATCGCCACTGAGCGGATGGCGCATCTTGAAACCGCCTCGCTCGGCGTCTTTGTCGGCGCCGGATCCCGCCACGAACGAACCAACGAGCATGGCCTGTCGCATCTTCTCGAACATATGGCGTTCAAGGGGACGCGGCGGCGCACGGCACGCGATATCGCAGAAGAGATCGAGACGGCCGGCGGCGATCTCAACGCGGCGACGAGCACCGAACATACAGCCTACTACGCCCATGTTCTGGCCGGAGACGTTCCCCTCGCCATCGATATCCTGGCCGATATTTTGACCGAGAGCACCTTCGACAGCGTCGAGCTAGAACGCGAAAAAGGCGTCATTTTGCAAGAAATTGGCGCGGTCGAAGACACACCTGACGATCTCGTCTTCGAATTGTTGAACGCAACCGCTTTTCCAAATCAGCCGATCGGGCGCCCAATCCTTGGCACCAGAGAACAAGTTTCGGGGTTCGGCAGGGATGAAATCAGCACCTATCTCGATGCGCATTATCGGGCTGGCGCGACGGTGATCGGGGCGGCTGGGGCCATTGATCACGCTTCGATTTGCGACGCGGCCGAGCAACGCTTCGGACGCCTTTCGTCACTTGGTATCGAAACCATGATCGCGCCGGCGCGCTACCAGGGCGGTGACACGCGCTTAAGGCGGCGGCTCGAACAGGCTCATGTAGCGATCGGCTTCGAAGGCACAAGTTACGCGCATGAAGATTTCTACGCCATGCAAATTTTCGCCAGCGCGGTCGGCGGCGGCATGTCCTCTCGCCTCTTCCAAGAGGTGCGCGAGGCGCGCGGGCTCGCCTATTCCATCCACGCCTTTCATTGGGGGTATTCGGACACCGGTGTGTTCGGTTTCTATGCTACGGCGAGCGCTCGGGACGTCGCCGAATTGCTGCCTGTCGCGATCGACTGTTTGGGCCAGGCGGCGCTTAATCTCAGCGACGCCGAAGTCCGGCGCGCCAAGGCGCAAATGAAGGTTTCGCTCCTCGCGGCACTCGAATCGCCCGCCGCCCGTTGCGAACAAATCGCCCGGCAATTGATCGCCTTCGACCGGATTCTTACCCGCGATGAAATCGTCGCGGCCATTGATCGCCTGGACGTTGCCCAAATCCGCGCCGCCGGCGCGCGCGCGCTCCGCTCGGCGCCAACCGTCGCCGCGATTGGTCCGGTGGCAAAAGTCTTTACACCCGAGCGTGTCGCCGTAAGGCTACGCGGGATCTGAAGGGGCGGCGCCATGGCTTTTTTCCGTCTCTATCCAACCATCCATGCACCAACGCTCGTGCGTGGAGAAGGCGTCTATATGCGGCCAGTAGATACGCGCGACTATGAATCCTGGGCGGAATTGCGTGCCCAAAGCCGCGCATTTTTAACGCCCTGGGAGCCGACCTGGCCGGCCGACGATCTAACCCGCACCTCATTCCGGAGCCGGGTCCGGCGAAACCAGCAGGAAATCGCCAGCGATGAAGCCTACCCTTTCCTGATCTTTCGTGACGACGATATGCTGGCAGGAGGCCTGACTCTCGGGCAGATCAAGCGCGGCGTTGTGCAGGCGGCGACGCTCGGCTATTGGATCGGCGTACCCTACGCCCGGCATGGCTTAATGTCCGCCGCGGTCCGGGCTATAACCCTCTATGCCTTCAACACGCTCCGGCTGCACCGGTTAGAGGCCTCTTGCTTGCCGCATAATGAAGCCTCGATGAAACTCCTCGAGCGGACGGGATTCACCAGGGAAGGCTACGCGCGGTCCTATCTGCGGATCAATGGGGTCTGGCAGGATCATTTGCTCTACGGCCTGCTGGAGTCCGATCCGGTGCCGCTTCGGGTAGGGCGCCCCAACAAGAAATGACCGGCGGATCATCTCATTTTTGGGCTCATGCTCTCATGATTTGACGCATGATCTGATCCAAAAAGTCTGCAACTTTTTGGGATCATGCTTTTGATCAGCGTCGGCGCGGCTGGCCCGCATGGCCAGCCTCCCAAGTCAAAACAAAGTAAATAATGATCAAGACAAAATTGACGGCGACCCAGAGCAGCGAAAAAAAGCCTGGGAGCACGAGAGCGACGCAGATCTGAGCGATCGCACCCAGAAGCCAAATTACGCCGCCCCAAGGGGCCGCCAGCCATAAGCCAACCGCCGCGACAAGATCAAAGATCGCAAAAAATATCACTGCGGCGCCGTGCAAGGCGCTCACCTTGCCGAACATCGGTTCCCGGGGCAGCAGGATCGCGCTCCATTGCAGAAGCCCTTGGATAACCCAGAGTGCGGCGAGAAGGCGCATGAACACAACCAAGTAAAGCCCCGCGCGGTTCTCCTCGCCGGGGGTATGTTCCGGTTCGCCAAGGCGAATGGCCGCCCCCGAATCCGGAGGCACCGCCACTTTGCTTAATCCGCGCGCAATCTTCATGAGGAACTGGCACCAACTTGCCCGTCAAAGTCGAGTTCGCCTTCGAGAAGCGGCGCGAAATAGGAATCGATCATGGCACAATCGACACTCTCGTTCGCGGCGGGATGCCAGCGCGGGCGATTGTCCTTGTCGATGATGACGGCGCGCACACCCTCGTAAAAATCATGGCCATGGGCAATGCGCGAGACGATGCGAAACTCGGTCCGCAATGCCTCGTCAATATCAAGCTTAGGGCCAATTTGCATCTGACGCAAAGCAATCGCAAGGCTCGATGGCGATTTGGAGCGTATCGCCTGCGCGGCGGACTGCGCGAAGTTCGAGCCAGACTTGCTCGCGTCATCAAGATTGGCGAGAATGGAAGCAAGGGTCGTGGCGGAAAAACAGCGTTCGAGCGTCTGGGCTTGCAGGGCGAGCGCCGAGTCTAGCGGAGGCGCACTTTCGGCGGCGATCGCGGTCTCGATCGCCTCGCCGCCGATCAGCCTTTGTGCGAGCCCCGCATGCCGTGCCGTAGGCACATGGGCGCAGGCAATCCCAAAGGCAAGTGCGTCGCCGCAACTCATCCGGGCCCCGGTCAGGGCGAGATAGACACCGGCATTCAGAGGCAGGCGCGGCAGAAAAAAAGTCGCGCCGACATCAGGGAAAAAACCGATGCCCGCTTCCGGCATGGCAAAAGTGAAATTTTCGCCCGCGACAACATGCGAGCCGAGCAGGGAAAGCCCGGCACCGCCGCCCATCACGATTCCACCCACCAAAGCGAGAATGGGCTTTCGATAGAGTTTGAGGCGGCGATTGAGCCTGTATTCCTCACGCCAAAAGCTGAGTTGTCCGGCATAATCTCCGGCCTTGCCGAGGTCATACAAGATCCTTATGTCGCCGCCCGCACAAAAAGCCTTGTCACCCTGACCCCTGACGATGATGCAAATTACCCTTGCGTCATTCTCCCACCGGTCCAGCGCGGCTGCCATCTCGCTCACCATGGCCAAGGTCAGCGCGTTGAGCGCCTTGGGGCGGTTGAGCGTGACGATGCCGCAAGAGCCCGCCGTTTCACAAATGATTTCCGGCTCACTCATGACCCCTCAAGCGCCCAAAAGTCGGGGTTTACCGGCGGCACTCTCATCATACTGCATACTGCGCGGCGGTGCTTAAAAGGCTACTGTATCGATCTATTTTGCACAGGAGGGCTCGCTAAGAAGCTCGAGACTGGACATCTCCCCTGCGAGAACGAAATCGCCGTAATCGAGTCTAAGGGCGCGCGAAATACCGTTCTCATAGAGATCGAACGACAGAATATAGCTTGGCGCGTCGTCCTTCTTTCCGGATTCGAAATAGCTGATGGAAACCGGCCAGCGCCTGACATTGTCGAGTTCCGGAATATGAGCCGCTTTCTCGACAGCGGGATCGGCAATCGGATGGCCGATATAAGTTGTCGTTTCATAAACCTTCTCGCCGGTCTCGGAGCCGTCATAAACCTTGACTTCAAGCAAATTCTCGCCTGCTTCCGCCGCCGCCAGAATGCGTTTCAAATGTTCGGTCGGAAACACCACGCCGGTATCAAGCTCGAACTTGCTGCGCTTGGGTTTGGTGAGGTTGATCGACAAATGCCCGGTTGCGGATTTCCAGGCCTTGCCATCGACGGACTCGGCGGTGTTGCTGTCTATGCTCGTTTGCATCTTGAAGTCGAAACTCCGGCCATCGGCGTCCTCATAGGTCGCCGAATGCATGTCAGATACTCGGGTCGGCCCTTCGGCTGGCTGCAATTCGGTTAATTGCCGGAAATTTTGGACATATCCATCGCAAGCGGAACCGGTGAAATCGAAAGCAATGCGTCCATGCGCGGCCGTTGGGCTCTTGCTGCCGACCGATTTCGCCAGTGTCAATTCATACACCGCGCGATGCGAAACAAGCGAGATTGCCTTTGTTAAATCCGTCTTCGCTTGCGGCGGCGGCGGGGCGTTGGCCGTCGCCGCATTCGTCGCCGACGCCATATGGAGCGAAGGATCGAATGCGGCAAGGGTCAAGGCGATCGCAGCGGCAAACAGCAGGCGGGCATGAAATGCAAGCATAGGCGTTTGTTCCTCGAACGATAAGCGACACGCGTCAAGCGAATTCAATTCAGAGCCTGAAAACGCGAAATCGCAGGTGGACTTGCGAATGGGGTGGGGCTAGGCACAGATTTTGGTCGTTGCCCATTTCTGGTCTTCGCCCATCCTCGACACCAGCGAAACCAACTCAGAACACGCTTGCCTCGCGATGAAGCCATGCCGTTCTTGGTCCGCTTTATGCGATCAGCAAGCCGCGCATCTCACTTTTATGAAGACCATGCTCCGGATATTACCGAAACATGCCCTCGCAGGACATGCGGCAATTTCGTATTGGTGCTGAGTTTAGAATTTCAAGGCGCCACTGGCAACCCTACTGAGGCGGCTAACCTGTTAATGCTTTACAATCAACTGGTTTTGCGCTTTTGGGTAGCCCATCGGAGATGCGGAGTTTCATCATGACGGCAGAAGACAAATTGGCAGCCTTGGGGATCGTGCTGCCCTCCCCGGCGGCGCCTGTCGCCAATTATGTTCCTTTTGTTATCGCCGGCTCGCTTCTTTTTGTCTCAGGCCAGCTCGCGTTTGGTCCGGATGGCAAGATCGCTTCCGGTCACACTGGCAAGCTCGGCGTGGCTGTGTCAAACAATGCGGGACAAGCGGCTGCACGCCTGTGCGCGATCAATATTCTGGCGCAAGCGAAAGCGGCTTTAGACGATCTCGAGCGGATTTCGCGCTGCGTAAGGCTTGGCGGTTTCATCAATGCCGCGCCGGGTTTCCTCAATCTGGCCGCCGTGATGAATGGCGCCTCGGATTTCATCGTCGAGGTCTTAGGCGATAAGGGCCGTCATGCTAGATCGACGATCGGCGTTGCTGAATTGCCTTTGGATTGCGCCGTCGAGGTCGAGGCCTTGTTTGAGATCGCCGGCGCTTGACGGGGCTTACGATCAATGCGCCGGACTGGCTGACGGCGCGGCCGATCGCTCACCGGGGTCTTCATTCCAAAGCGTATGGATTGGTCGAAAATACACCCGCCGGCGCTGCCGCCGCGATCACCAAGAACTATGCGATCGAATGCGACGTCCAAATCACCAAAGATGGCGAAGCCGTGGTGTTCCACGATTTCACCGTTGACCGTTTGATGCAGGCGGAAGGCCGTGTTGATGCTTTTCGCGCGGCCGAGCTTGACCGGTTGGTTTATAAAAAAAGCGATCAGAAAATCACCTCTTTATCGGCCTTTCTCGCGATTATCGGCGGCCGCGTCGCGGTTATCGTCGAGATCAAGAGCCGCTATGACCACGATATGCGTCTTGCGGACCGTGCCCTGGCCGCTGTCGCCACCTATCCGGGGCCCGTATGCCTCAAAAGCTTCGATCCGGCCGTCCTCGTCCATCTACGCGCCATGGGCATCATTTGTCCACTTGGCCTCGTCGCCCAAGCCGGCTACGACGACGAAGAATTTGGCCGGCTTCCGCCGGAGAAGCGGGCGGGTTTCGTGGATCTCCGCGACTTTCCGCTCGCCCGGCCTGATTTTCTGTCATGGAATCTGAACGATCTCCCGCATGCCGTCCCGATGCTCTGCCGGGCCGGAATTGGAATGCCCGTCATGACCTGGACGGTGCGTTCGCAAAAGGATTTGACGCACGCCCGTGCTTGGGCGGACCAGATTATTTTTGAAGGGTTTGAGCCCTGATCCCGCGCCAGCCACACGCCTGGCTGGGGCCGTGTCACTGGCGGCTCAGCCGCTCGTTGACGAGAAAATCGAAAGCCCGGACATAGGCCCGGTCGTCGTCGCCACGGAACTGAGCATCGACATGAGCAATGTAGGTGCCAGTGGCGACATCGGCGACATAAAGATTGACCGACGAGATCAACGTCGAAACTTTATGCACAACCGCAAGGACCGCGAGACTGGCGCCGGCCTCGCGCGCGATGCCTATCCAGCACCCATTGCAAGTGTAGCGCGGTTCGGACGCTGCGATTCTTGCGGCGAAGGAGGAAAGATCGACGCTGCGATAGCGGCCGGTATGCTCCAAAAGCTCGGTGAGTTTTTCCGTGGCAAGCTTGAGGCGCTCCGCCTGGCCGGGCTTGACGCCTTCGCCGCTGGTATCCATTAGCTCCACAGGGAATATAGCTGTCGCTTGCGCTTCACTAGGCAGCGCAAACGCGCGTTGCGGCACGATGACGAAAAGTGACGCCATCAGTACCGCTGCCATAACATTTCGCATAAAATGGCCGTTGGCGCAGGTGCGCCCCGCTTCGGAGAAAACCCAGATGTTCATTGCTATGAACCGCTTCAAAGTCATCAAGGAGGAACGCAAAGCTTTCGAGGATGTGTGGCTCACGCGGGACTCGCGGCTCAACGAAGTCAAAGGCTTCGTCGCCTTCCACTTGCTGCGCGGCCCCGAACGCGAAGACCACGTGCTTTATTCATCGCACACGATATGGGCGACGCAAGAAGATTTCATTGCCTGGACCAAATCCGAGCAGTTCCGTGCCGCCCACCAGCAGGCGGGCGAGCGCAAACCGCTCACCCTCGGACACCCGGAATTCGAAGGGTTTGAAGCGATCCAGACGATCGAAAAAAAATCGCCCACGGGTTAATACCAAGTCTCAAAGAGATTGAATCGTCGATCCGCGAGGAGAGTCACGAATAATGAGAGTTGGTATAAGAGCCTGAATACCGTGAGGCTGATGTTTCAGTCATCAGTTTTGTCCGGTTTTTCCTCTCAATCGGACAAAACTGTTTCACGTGAAACATTTTGGTACGATCGACGGTTTGCGCAATACACCAGGCGAATGCGGAGCAATGTGCGGCGCGGGGATTTGGGGATTGTGCGATCCTGAGATAGTCTTAGGCTTTGGGTTAGTGTTTTTTCAAATCCGATCCGGCTCATTCACGTCCCTATCGAAAATGCCGGTCAGCTTTTTCGGGATACGTTCAAGCGATCCCCGGCTTTGCGGGCAGCTTCGGCCAAGTCCCAACGGGTTTTGAAAACCGTGTCGCAAATCCCCGGAGAACCAAAACCGTCACTGAAGCTGACATTGCTGCGGCGATGATGCTCGCCATGCGCCTTGCTCGTCACCGCGGCGGCGAGCCAGGCCAGCGGTTGCAGCCGTGAACCAAACGCATTTCCGCGGGGCAAACGAACCGAAAAATCATAGCCCGAATGTTCATAGAGACCGCCGATCGCGCCGAGACTAGCAACAATAAGGTGAAATGGCACATCGGCCCCGGCTCCGATCAGCGCCAATGGGACAAGATAGGGGAGGACGATCTCAAGGAAAAAATCCGCCGGGCTCATGTAGCAGGCGCTGATGCTTTTGCTGGCGCCGGTCGAATGATGAACGCTGTGTCCGAGTTTCCGGATCAAGCCAGGTCTGTGCAACACAAAACGGTGGAAAACATATTGGACGATGTCGTGGCCAACGCCCATCAGCAGCATTCCGGCCACAAAATGCAAAGCGCTCAAATGAGGCGCCCCGATGAAGGCCAGCCCCGCATATTGAAACGCAAGCATGGCCGGCAGCAGGATAAGGATTTGATTGAACAGCACGCGCGGCAACAATTGGAAATAGGTTAGCCGCTCGATATCGCGCACCTTGAATGATGCGAGCATGCCGGTCCTGTCACTCCACTCGAAAAACAGCCCGACGCCGTGAAAGACGGCGAACTGCACAAGCCATGCGAGAACCGAGAGCGGCAGCCACCAGGGAAGAACAGAACCCATGTCGAGCATATCCCTATCGCGCCCTGAGAAGCGCAACCCGACCTTAAACTTTCCGGGCGCGTCACAGCAAATCTTTTGGAGAGAGGTTCCCCGGTTAAGCGGAGCCCGCATTGATTTGGATCACGGGCCTTGGATCACACGCGCAGAAAACCAAAGGCAGCGCATGCCTGAACGATGCAACTCAATTTATCTGACAAAAGATAACGCGCTCAAGTACTTGCTATAAAAATGGTAACTTTATTTGCGCATGTAAGCATGGCATCAATGTGTTACAGGATGAAACAGTTTTGCGGCTGCCTGCTCGCTGACTGTGCATAGAGGCGGCGCGGGTAAATCGGCTGGCCGGCTAGCGAGCGGGATTTTCACGCAAAGCGGAAATCACCTTCCACGGCACGAAACGCAAAGCCAGCCAAGCTTTGACCGGCCATTTCCCCAAAAGCGGCACGGCCAACTCAAAGTTTTTCACGAGTGCGGCGGCAACGCGCGACCGGAGCGCCCAAGGGGGACCGCCTTGATCCGGGTTTCGGCAATCCATTCGCCATAGCAGCCATAGAAATTCAATCCAAAGCCAGCCACGCCCGACGAACCGATCGGCCCGCGCAACCAAATGATCGGCCAACGCCGCTCTTGCTCTTGCATTGCTGTCGCCGGAGCCGCCCGGCTCATAGCAAAGAACATGGTTCAGTTGAGGCCGTTGCGAATAGATATTGCCGCCATGCAGGCGGTAGACCGCGACTGGCGCGTCGATCAAGACACTGCGGCTAACGGCGTTGATACCAAGACAGAAATAGAGGTCCGTTCCGGTTTTCATATTTTGCAGCGCGGGATTGTCGGCAAACAGGTTGAGCGCATCGCGGCGAAAGCAATTGGCCGACGTCGGCGCCCACACCCATTGTTGGGTTAGGCCCACGAAACGGATTGTGTCCAGCACACTGCTGTCGAAATCTTGGCGTGGCCAAGTCTCGCCGCCTACGTGCCGATAGGGCCGTGCCGCCCTGGGCTTAATCCCGCGGCCGGTAAGCATCACACGGTTGAAAGCATGTTCGGTTCCAAGGACCACCTGATCGCCGGAAACCTGGAGCATGTCGCCGGAGGTGAAGCCCACGTGAATACGCAATGACAGATGGACAAAGACATGGGTTTCGACGCAGTTGGGAAGCAGAAAATCGTCAGCGTCGAGAAAGATAACATAAGGGCCGGCCGATGCGGCGAACCCCTCCAGCGCCGCCCGGTTCTGGCCGCTGTTTTCGGCCCGGCGGATAATCTTCAAATTGGCATAGCGCGCTTCGATCACTTGCAATATAGCGCTGCTCTCGTCCGTCGAAGCATTGTCGACGACGATGCATTCCACATTGGGATAGGTCTGGCCAAAGACGGAATCGACCGCCGCGCGCAAGTAGCGTCCATAATTGAAATTGATGACGACGACACTGACCAATGGCAGGCGAAGAAGCTTTTTTTTATCACCAGAGTCTCGCCCGGAAAAACTCTCAGCCGTGCGCGCAGACTCCCTTATGCTTCCATGCAAAAGAGATCCATCGCCGGTTCCCTGCTCCAAATGCATGCCTCCCCTGTGCGGATCGAGGCCTATCTATACAAGCCCGCTGCGCAAGGTAACAGACATTTGATGGCCTCGATATCGCCTCGGCCATAAAGCAAAATCGGATAATTCTTGTAATCGAGAGTGCTTCCCGATCATGCGGAATCGCGCAAGCGAAACAGATCATCAGTCAATCGGGAAAGCGGTCTCGGATTTGATATTTTCCAAAGCGAAGCGCGAGGTCACCTTCTTGAGCGGCATGGTCTCGATCAACCGCTTGTAAAAGCCGTCGAAGGCCGCCGCATCGGGCACGACGACACGCAGGAAATAATCGACGTCTCCGGCTAGACGGTAAAACTCCATGACTTCGTCCATCGCGGCGACTTCGGCGGCGAAGCGCGCCAGAGCCTTGCCCGCATGGTCGCCCACCTCGATCGAGACCAAAACGGTCAGTCCCAATCCGAGCTTGGCGGGATCGAGCAGAGCAATGCGGCGCTTGATCACGCCCGAAGCATCGAGCCGCTGCAGCCTTTTCCAACAAGGGGTCTGCGAGAGCCCTACCTGTGTGGCGATTTGGCCGATCGATTGACGGGCATCCCTCTGGACGATGCGTAAAATCCGCTTGTCGATCACATCCATCATTTTCTTCCCATCAGAGCGCTAAGCTAACATATTATAGTCTATAGTCTTTATCATGTTTAGATGTATATGCGATAAGGGCCAGGCTTTGCAATAGCGGCATGACAATGATCTGACACAAGCCAGGGCGCGGCTATCAAAATTTAAGGAGAGAAACGGGTCACGGCGCGGCGGCTGGTTCGGTTCAGCGGACGGCTTTGACCGGTTTTGGCCGGACGGCTCGGGGTTTTTTTCCTGGCCAATCAACGATATGGCCGGGATAATCGGCCAATTTGACCTCTTTTTCCGAGACCCCGATACGCCCCTGCACGGAAATCCCCGCCTCATGCACGCTCAAAGCCGATCCCGAGACGAGCGGATGCCACCAGGCAAGATCGCGGCCCTCGGCAACCAGCCGGTAAGCACAGGTTGGCGGCAGCCAGCTCAGTGCCCTGACCTTGGCTGGGGTCAATTTGATGCAATCCCGCACCTTACGGCGGCGGTGCGCATAATCGGAGCAGCGGCAGCTCTCCTTGTTGAAGAGCTTGCAGGCGATGTCGGTAAAGTGGATTTCACCGCTATCCTCGTCTTCAAGCTTGACAAGACAGCAGCGGCCGCATCCATCGCACAGACTTTCCCACTCGGCGGGGCTCAAGGCTTCGAGCGTCTTCTCTTTCCAGAACGGCGTTTGCCTGGTAAGCGCGCGCTGCCCCTCGGGTTTTGCGCCACGCTTCGCGCGTGATTTATTATTTTCAGCGCTACCGCTGGGCGGGCTTCGCGGCAAGGGCACTGGCGTCACTTTCGTCCCCTGATTCGGAGCGGAGCTTGGCGAGCCCCCATCAAAGGAAATCCTTTGATCGATAAAGGCGCCGCGCGCAATCAAAGAGTTGGAGCATATCAAAACCGGAAAATCCAGGTAACGGATTCGGGATAGGCGCTAAGGGGTGGCGCTAGGCTTTGGCAATCGTCAAGAGGGTTGCTAAACTGCCGCCGTCTTCTTTATGGTCCGCCTTCTCATTCGAAGGAGCAACACAAATTGTTCGATGGGCCGCGCACATCGCGTCTTCGCCAGAAAATCGGGCGGGCTTTGCTCGCTTTCGACGCCTTTGTCGATTCCTCGCTCCATGCGAGCCAGGAGCGCTTCCGTGAAAATTACGCTGCCTTTGCCGCTTTCATGGACGGATTCCATATCACCGGCTGGCGGCGTGTTCTTAACGAACTCGCCTGCGAGACGCTGACCATCGGCCTAGGCATCGGTATCGTCGCCCTCACGCTTGGCGGTCTCGCGTTCCAAGAGACGTCCGACGATTGGCTGAAAAAAACCGACCTCGCGGTGACGTTTCTCGACCGCTATGGCCAGGAGGTCGGGCGGCGCGGCATCATGCACGACGACAGGGTCTCGTTCGACGATCTGCCACCAAATTTGATCCATGCGGTGGTGGCGACCGAAGACCGGCGTTTTTTCGAGCATTTCGGGATCGATGTGATCGGGACGATGCGCGCCTTGACCGTCAACGCGCGGGCCGATTCGGTCGTGCAAGGCGGTTCCTCCATCACCCAGCAATTGGCTAAAAATCTATTTCTCTCGAACAAGCGAACGCTGGTCCGCAAGATCAAGGAGGCCTATCTCGCCCTCTGGCTCGAGTATCGCCTGCCAAAACGCGAGATATTGCGGCTTTATCTCGATCGCGCCTACCTCGGAGGCGGCGCCTTCGGCGTGCAGGCGGCGGCGGAGTTCTACTTCGGCAAATCCGTGCGTGACCTCTCGCTCGCCGAAGCCGCCATGATTGCTGGACTCTTCAAGGCGCCAACCAAATATGCGCCGCATATCAATCTGCCGGCCGCCCGCGCCCGCGCGGCCGATGTCTTGAACAATATGGTCGAGGCGGGCTTCCTTACCGAGGGACAGATTTACGCGGCGCTGCGCAACCCCGCCACCCCGGTCGATCGAAGCCAAGACCTCACCCCGGACTGGTATCTCGATTATGCCTATGACGAGGTGAAAAAACTCTCCGAGGAGAAGAAACTCGGCGACGATCGCGTGCTGACCGTGCGGACCGCGCTTGACAGCAATCTGCAAAAACATGCCGACACCACAATCGAGACCGAGTTGCGCGAGCATGCCCCGGCCTATCACGCCAAACAAAGCGCGATGGTGATACTCGAACCGCTCGGGGCGATGCGGGCGATGGTCGGCGGGCGTGACTATGGTGCAAGCCAGTTCAACCGCGCCACCGATGCACTGCGCCAGCCCGGGTCTTCGTTCAAGCCTTACGTCTATCTGACGGCGCTGATGACCGGCAAATTCAAACCCTCGACGATCGTCGTCGATGGGCCGATTTGCATCGGCAATTGGTGCCCCCACAATTACAAAAACTCCTATGCGGGCCGCTTGCCTCTCGTTGAGGCCTTGGCGCGGTCGCTGAACACGGTCGCGGTCCGGCTGTCGGTTGCCATCGGCGAGGCGGACTCGGTCCCAGGGCACAACAATGTCTTCGAGGCCGCCAGACGCGGCCGCGCCAAAATTGTCGAAACCGCGCGCCTGATGGGACTGACGACGCCGCTGCCCGATACGGTCTCCTTGCCAATTGGCGCCGACGAAGTCACTATGATCGATCATGCTTCGGCCTATTGCACTTTCGCCAATGGCGGCATGCGGGCGCCGCCTTATACGGCTGTGGAGATTACCAACAGCCGCGGCGAAGTGATCTACCAGCACGACCGCGACGCTCCGCCGCTCCGCCAAATTATCGATCGAGGCACGATCGAGACGATGGTTTCGATGATGATGCAGGTTGTCCTGGTCGGCACCGGAAAACGCGCGCAGCTCGACAATATCGAAGTCGCCGGAAAGACCGGAACAACCAACGGCTACAAGGACGCATGGTTTATGGGATACACCGGCAATTATGTCGGCGCGGTCTGGTACGGCAATGATGATGGTGAGGCAATGGACAATATGACCGGCGGCACCCTGCCCGCCGCCACTTGGCATGAGGTCATGGCTTACGCCCACCAGGGGATTGAATTGAAGCCGTTGCCAGGCAGGCCAGCCCCGGCGGCGGTGGCGGCGGCGGCGCCTCCAACGTCCAGCGCCGGTGCCACCGAAGCACCGCGCCGGCCGGCCAGTCTGCCAGCGAATGCGGCCACGGCACTCACCACGATCGAAGCCGCTGTGGCCGACATGCAAAAACAGCGCGGCGAAGCGAGCCCCGCGATGAATTCCATCGGAGGAACCGGACAAGGCGTCCACCCAGCGGCGGCCAAGACTTCGGCTGGGGGCGGTGGATGAGCACCGGCACAACCATTGTGTTGAATAAACCCCTCCAGGCGCATAGCTCGATTTTGGGCAAATTCCTATCGGCCCTCTGCCTCGGCGTTCTCCTCGGATTATTCGGCACCTTCGTTGAGATCGAGCAGGGAACCGGCTTTGCGGCCATTAAAGCTGGCCCGTGGACCGGCTGGCCACGCAGCGAGGCCTCGGAAATCGATCCTTACAGCCGGGCCATTCTTGCTTATTCCGGTAAAATATCCTTGAGCGAATCGGAAGCCATGAGCTTCGTCGCCGATCGCGACAGCGATGGCGGCAAATTCAATTCAGCCTGCGATTACATCGTGACGGGCGCACTACCCCCTGCCCGCTTTTGGACATTGACGCTGCTCTCGCCAGAAGGCGCCCTCATTGCCAACCCTGCAGACAGGCAGGGTTTTACCTCAAGTGAACTGCTCCGGTCGAGCGGCGGCCAATTCGAAATCGCATTGTCCCGCCGCGCCCGGCCGGGCAATTGGCTGCCTTTAGACCGCGCCTCGAAATTCATTCTCGTTTTGCGCTTCTATGATAGCGAACTTAGTGCTCCGGCCGCAGCCCTTGATGCCGCGCATATGCCGGTGATCGTCAGGGGCCGTTGCGAATGAATCGGATCGATCGCATCCTCGCGGCGCTTCTTTGGTTTCTCGGTATCCTCGCGGTTGCCGGGATTACCCACATCGTCGCCATTTTCGTGCTCCCGGCCGTCGCGGCGAAAGATACTTTCGCGCGGATATTGGCCTTGGCACAACCGGGGCAGGCTGCCGTCTTGCCGCCGGCGCGGCCGGATACGCAATTCATGCCTTTTGCGGACCCGGCGTTGGTGCAATCCGTTTGTCCCTTCGATCTCTCAAGCGGCAGTTTGCGCGTGCACGCGGATGTCGAAGGCGACAGGCTTCTTAGCCTTTCGTTCCGTACTGTTGCCGGACAGGTCTTTTATTCGATGACCGACCTTGCCGCGCAACAAGGCAAGATCGACGTCGTCGTGCTTACTCCGGCGCAGCTTGAAATCGTCGAGGCCGATGATGACGAAGACGATCCGTCTCAGGACTTGCGGCTCATCGCGCCGGAATCCAAGGGATTTGTAATCATCAGCGCCCTTGCCGCTCATCCGGGCGAACACGCTGAGGCGGAGGAGCGAGTCAAATCGGTCGCCTGCGAGATAGAGCAAGTTGCGCAGGAGTAACCACCAACTGGCAAAGGATTACGGCGAAGGCGCGCGGGAATCGTCACTGTTCCCATGGGGCCCGGACCACGACTCCCGATGGCTTACTTAAATTTGGTTCGTCAATCGGTTCGATGATGATCCAAGCCAGGAAGCCCGCCGGTGCCTGCGGCCGCCGACTGAAGACGCCGGAGAGGAGGATGATTATTTGCGCGGACCGTCCAGCTTGCCATCGCTTTTCTTGGACCTCTTTCCTGAAATCCGGCGCACGCGTTTCCTTTGGCTCACCTGGTCGGCCGGGCGTTCTCGCCAGACACCCGTGAAAATGACGATCGTGGCATGATCGACCGGAGCCGCCTTCAAGCGAAGGCCTAAGCGCGCCGGTTTGAAAGCAATTAGCTCACCCAATGGTCTTTTCTCCGGATGATAGCCGCGCACATCCACGCAAAGAATTAAATCTTATTATCCTGCATCGACACCGATCGCGCAGACCTGGATCATGCTTCACGCGACGTTCAAAAATCATTCCGCTTGTTTCAATAGGATGCCCATTAGTTTTACTGGCATCCTTACCTGAAGCTGATCACACTGGCTGCAGACCCCGTTTGACCGGCACAATTCGCGCCGGACAACATCAAGACGTGCGAATGTTCCGATTTGACACATGATCTTGTCCGAAACGTCCGCAACTTTTTGGGGATCACGCTTAGCGCGATCCCAAGCAAAGCCTTTACGCGTCAACTGGACAAAAATACGGCGCGCTCCGGCTTCCTAAACAAACTGCCCGAGACCGGGGATCGCCGAAACGATCTGGCCGACATGCTCATCCCCGGCTTTCTCGCGTGCATAGGCGAACACTTGCCGACCAATCGTCTGCATTTCTCCCATGCCAAGGCCAAGACTTGTAAGCCGTCCGGCAAGGCCCATGAGGCCGCCTCCCATTGCACCTGAAAAGGCGCCACCTCCTTCTTCCTCGGCCGCCGCGTCCGCGACTTCGGTCGCGCCGGGCAGGACCGCGAAAAGGGAATCGACCTCGTCTTTCGGCCCCTCGTTGCGGAGAAACGCCAAAATTATTCCCACCGACTTTTTCGCGATCCCGGGCTCGATACCCGCGTCAGCGGCAATACGGGCGATCAAATCTTCCATCATGAAACCTCGCGGGAACCCAAGACTCGGGAGCTCTAGAATCGCCTGCACTTGATCACTGAACTCATGCTAAAATCAAGGCACGCCCAGCCACCTCAAGATTTGCTGGCGCAATGATCCCACATTGTCTCATAATGGACACGTAAGGCGCGCCAAATCCGCGCCGCGCGAGGGTGTTTGAGGACTCAATCATGGCCGACGATCCCGCACGTGAACCTGGCCGCATTCTGGTTGGCAAAAGCGACAGTTACCAATATTTGTTCCTGGCGCTTGGCAACCGGCACGGACTCGTCGCCGGCGCCACCGGCACCGGAAAAACCGTGAGTTTACAAGTTCTCGCGGAGGGGTTTTCGCGCTCTGGCACTGCGGTTTTTGCAGCCGATGTCAAAGGCGATCTGGCTGGAATCGCAATGCCTGGAGAGGCCAAGCCTCACTTTGTAAAACGGGCGACGGAGATTGGGATCGCCTATGTGGCGGACGATTTTCCAGTCGCCTTTTGGGATCTCTTCGGGCAAACAGGGCATCCAGTCCGCGCTCGAATATCGGATATGGGGCCCTTGCTCCTGGCCCGCCTGCTCGAACTCAATGATGTTCAGGAAGGCGTCCTCAACATCGCCTTCAAACTCGCCGACGAGCAAGGCCTGCTGCTCATCGATCTGAAGGATCTCCGGGCGCTGTTGCAGCATCTCGGCGACACGGCCTCAGAGGTGACCAAGACCTATGGAAACGTCGCGCCGGCAACGATCGGCGCGATCCAGCGCCGGTTGCTGGTCCTCGAAAATCAAGGCGCGGCGGGTTTTTTTGGCGAACCTGAACTCGACATCAATGACTTTCTCCGGTGCGGCCGCGAAGGGCGCGGACTTATCAACATTCTGAGCGCTGAAAAATTAATGCGTTCTCCCCGCCTCTACGCGATTTTCCTTTTGTGGCTGCTGTCCGAATTGTTCGAGAAATTGCCGGAGGTTGGTGACCTTGAAAAGCCAAAAGTCGTTTTCTTTTTCGATGAAGCGCATCTTCTGTTCGACAATGCGCCAAAGGCGCTCGCGAGCTCGATCGAGCAGGTTGTCCGGCTCATCCGCTCAAAGGGCGTGGGCGTTTATTTCGTTACCCAAAATCCGGCCGACATCCCTGAAACGGTTCTAGGACAACTCGGCAATCGCATTCAGCACGCCTTGCGTGCCTTCACCCCGCGCGACCAGAAGGCGGTCAAGGCGGCGGCGGATACGTTCCGCCGGAATCCCTCTTTCGATACTGCTACCGCAATCAAAGAGCTGGCGGTCGGCGAAGCCCTGGTCTCGATGCTTGACGCCAAGGGCAACCCCGAAATCGTCGCACGGAGCTTGATCGCGCCGCCGATGGCAAGGGTTGGTCCGATCAGCGACGAGGAGCGCCAGAAACTCATCAAAATTAGCAGCCTTCTCGGCAAATACGAGACGGCGATCGATCGACAATCCGCCTTCGAGACTTTACGCGACAGGAGCCAGCCGGAGCACCCGGCCGGCGCTTCCGATCCTTCGGCCGGCGGCTTGCTCGGCTCCATCGGGAGCGCGCTTGGCGGACTTTTCGGCAAAACACCGAGTGGCAGTGGCGGACGCCAGCGCATGTCGGCTGGCGAAATCGCACTTCGCTCCGCCGTTCAATCGGCCGCGCGAACCGCCGGTACAAAGATCAGTCAAGCCATCTTGCGCGGCATCCTCGGAGGCAAATCGAAATAGGCCCGCGTGGTGGCGAGGCGAGCCTATCTCGTGTCAGGTTCATGGCTGATATATTCAAGCGCAATCATTGCACTTGATAGGGCATATGAGAATACTTGCCCCGCTTGATCTAAAGCACGCGATGCCGGGGAGCGAGGGAAACGACAAAACTCGGGCGAAACAGCAATTTCTCGTAATCGTAAAATATGGGCTCGACACAGGCGCAATACGGCTTGCCGCCCTAGGCCAATTTGTCGCGGCATGCATCAAGCAATTGTCTTGCCAAAATCCAACTTGCGCTTATCTCTAAAACAGATAAAGCTAAAATCAAGCCGCTGACCCGGCGCGAGAAGCCTATCAATGAGAGGAAAACACAATGCCGTTGATGATGAAAGATGACACAGCCGGTCGCGAAATTCCGGCGGGCGACAAGCGTGCGGCGGACATATTGTGGAAAGTTTTGTGGCTCACACGCCTCGTCATTCCCGGCTACGTGCTCTACGCCCTCTATCTCTATTGGACCTTGCCCCCCAGCGCGTATTTGCTGAACGGCAATTAAAGCTTGGGCAAACGCGCCTGTGGCTTTCTTAAGCCAAATTTAAGTTATTAAATCATCATGCTGCGCTACGCTCCAATTGGAGCGGTGCCACGCCCATCGGAGAGCGCGCGGCGCGGCTTTCTCGCTCGGGCAATTCAGGGCCGGGCGTCTGCCGTTGACGTGAAACGGCAGACAGGCTGAAATGGCCGTCCCGGCTCGGCAACAAGTGCCAGCCCGGCTTATTACGCCTCATAGCAAGACGCCTCCTGGCAAGACGCCTCATAGCAAGACGCCTCATAGCAAACGTTCGATTAAGCCGGCCTACCTCA
>CAYTRB010000018.1:0-30723 GCA_964440215.1 uncultured Methylocapsa sp. | reverse complement strand
CTAGTCTGGCTTACGGAATAAGAGGCCGCCAAATACGCCCGCCACCAGCGCTCCCGTGATCGGCGCCGCCCAAAAGAACCACAGCTGATCGATATAGGCTTTGCCTGCGAAAATCGCCGGGCCGGTGCTGCGCGCCGGATTGACCGAGGTGTTCGTGACCGGAATGGAGATGAGGTGAATGAGGGTCAAGGTCAGGCCGATCGCGAGCGCCGCGAAACCCACCGATGCCCCCGCCGACGTGACCCCTATAATGACCAGAATGAAAAAGAAGCTCAAAACCGTTTCGAGGATGGCGCAGGACAGAAGATTGTAATGACCGGGGCTTAAGTCGCCGAAGCCATTCGACGCGAAACCGCCAAGCACAAAGCCGGGGTGGCCCTCAGCGACGATTTTAAGCACCGCCGCCGCGGCGATCGCCCCCGCGACCTGGAAGACGATGTATGGAATGACATCGCTAAAGGGGATCCGCCGTGCAGCCCAAAGGCCGATCGTGATGGCCGGGTTGAAGTGCGCGCCTGAAATATGCCCGACAGCATAGGCCATCGTCACCACGGTGAGACCGAAGGCCAGCGCGACGCCGACGAAGCCAATTCCCAATTGCGGATAGGCCGCGGAAATGACGGCGGCGCCGCAACCGCCAAATGTAAGCCAAAACGTGCCCAGAAATTCAGCGACCGCGCGTTTGCCAAGATGCATAGGGGGGATCCTTAATTGTGGATAGAATAACTTAGACGAAAACGTTTCGCGGTCGCGAAAACCGGCGGAAGTGGCGTATTTGGCGGGGTGAATGCCGCCGCCATAGCGCGACGGCCGGCCGCCGAGTTTCCTCACGATTGAATGATGTCAAACCGACTGGAGCACTTCCCAATCGCGCGGTGTCTCGCGATCGAAACGAAATCATCCAAATTCAAAAATTGAGCATGCCGGAAAGGACATCTTCAAATGTTGCCGTTATGAACTCGCGCCCGCTGCTTGACCGGATGCCATTTTATAGACTTTTTCATTTCTTTCGTCGAGCCCATCTTCAGCGCGGCGACGAAAAAGACCAGTTGCGCTGCCATTTGATTGCACTCCCCGGGTCGATGGGAACTTGGCCCTCATTTGGGATCTTTGCCTTGGGACGGAAGCAATTGCGGTTGGTTGCCGCATCGGGGGCGCATGAAGAGGGCGCGGCGTTGCCTTTCCGTATAAGCGCCACCCCCCAAGCCGTTCAGCCCAACACTCGAGAGCGACCCAGCATCCTTCCCAATGGCGTGGCTGTCCCCTGATCAAGTCTGGGGATTGACCCGGCCATCCCGGCATCGGCCATCACTCTTAGAGTGCCCGTCTCAAGCCGTGGTATGGCGATTAAGAGTTACGAATAATGCGGTTTGCTATTAGGCACACACAAGACAAAGCCCGGCCGTCTCTATGAGCGGTCCGGCCGCCGGGATTATTTGCGAGATTTCCGGCGGCAAGCGTGGCCCCCAAGCGGGCCAACCCGAGCGCGGGAAAACTTGAGCGAGGAATTGCGACCCTGACATTCACTCGCATTGCCGCGACCAAAGCTCGGCTTCGAGCTGAGCCCTGGCGAGAAGATGGGCTAAGCTTTGAATCCGCGCGCCATTGGCGAGGTTCGCGAGTTCTCCCGTCATTTGGGCGATATAGGCGGCCGTGCAGTGCGCCCCTTCGACAATTTCCGTGATTTCAATGGGTTTTGCTGCCCTTTCCTGCCCGGAAGCGTGGCTCAATTTGCGCGCTAAGGAGTCTGGCTTTTTCATCGGTAGGTTCCCCTATGTTCCGTAAATGTTATGCTTATGTTCGCATGACCCGCCATATTTGTGAAGGGTATAAATTACAAATTTCGTCATTTTATTTGTCAGATGCGATTTTGCCACAGTTGACTGGCGCCCTTCGGCCGGCCGCCCGGGTTTTGATCCGCATACCGCTCATTTGGGCAAATCATGGAAGCCGGAACTCGCGCGAAGCTTTCGCCGCGCGGACCCGTTTTGCCGCCACAAGGGAAGCTCAGCCAGGCGGAGGGTTTCTGAGGCGCTTTGTTTCGCCACGCCGGACCTTGGTCTCGATGCGGCGCGCGCGGGCTGCAAGGCTTGGCCGTGTTTTTATACGCGCCTTTGGCGTTTCCGCCGCCGCCGCGATCAAGCGAAGCAGCCTCGCCAGCGCATCGCGCCGGTTCTGCTCTTGGGAGCGGTGCGCTTGCGCGAAGATCACCAGCACGCCATCCTTGGTAAGCCTTGTCCCGGCGAGGCGCTCGAGACGCCGTTTCAGAGCTTCGCCGAGAGAGGCCGAACCTGCCACGTCGAAGCGCAATTGCACGGCGGTTTCCACTTTATTGACGTTTTGGCCGCCCGGCCCGCCCGCGCGCACAAAGGAAAAATCGAGTTCATGCTCCTCGATCGCGATCTCCGGCGTGACCTCGATCCTTGGCATGGCCTCGTCCCAGCACGGCGCAGTTTGAAAATCATTAACCCAAATGCTTTAGCGATGATTAAGTTATTTCACCCATGTCTTCCCTATGGCGTGTCGCGTTCTGCCATTTGCCGTAGCCGCGGCCTTGATGTTGGCGTTGGCTGGCTGCTCGAACTACGAGAGACCGCGCCGCCCGGCTTGGCGTGGCGAGGCCGAAGCCGCATGTCTCGCGCAAAAACTCATCCATGTCTCGGACTATGTTCAGCCCGCGCGCGAAATCGACGGCCCCGGCATTTGCGGCCTGACCCGGCCTTTCAAGGTGAGTGCATTGCTCGATGGGGCGGTGCGTTTCAACTCGGTCTATACGCTCGACTGCCCGATGATCGCCGCGCTGAATGCGTGGCTGACGGAGATCGTTCAGCCCGCCGCGCGGGCGCGCTTCGGTGAACCTGTCGCCGAAATCGATTCGATGGGGGCCTATAGCTGCCGGACGATGAACAACCAGCCGGGCGGCCACATTTCCGAACACGCCTTTGGCAATGCCCTTGATATCGGCGGTTTCCGTCTCGCGGACGGGCGTGAGATTTTGATCGTCCGTGATTGGACGCGTGGCGACGACCAAGCGCGTGCCTTCCTGCAAGACGTCCATTCCGGCGCCTGCGGTGTATTCACGACTGTGCTTGGCCCTGGCGCTAATATTTTTCATTACAATCATATCCATGTCGATCTCGCGCTGCATGGAAACACAGCCTCCGGCCCGCGCCGGATCTGCCGGCCGCAGCTGCGGCCAAGCCTGGTTCCCGAGCCCCCCCGCGACGGACTGCCCAATCCGCCCGAAATCGATGAGGATATGGATATTGCTCAGGCCGGGCACCCCGCCGGCGACGCGCTGGCCTTGCATATGGGGGCAGGCCCGGCACCCACCGCCCGAATACCGGATACCTATTTCGCCGCCGCCGCGCGGGTGCCGCCCGCCCGCGCCTACGCCCCGGTCCCGCCGGATCCGGTGCGCGGCTCCATCCGCGAGGACGGCGCCTTCGTTCCCGAGGGGCAACCATCAGATTGGGACCTGACGTCCAAAATTCCGGACCGTTAGACGAGGATCGCCACCGCTTGAACAGCGCTTGTCGGGCTTATCGCGTGGCGGGTGTTTCAGGCCTGCCACGCGACTTCGCCGAGGGGGAGAGGTTCGGCTGTGCTCGTCCGGGAGAAGCGTTCGAGCAGCTCTGGCCGAAGGGGAGGAGTTCCCCGGCTGCGCGGTTTGGCTTTGTGCCAATGCTCTGACGTCGCCTCCATAGGAATAACGCGCCAAGCGGCGGTAGCCCGACAGTCTTTTTTGGGAAATCTTGCCTTGGGAAATTGTGTCATTCGCCATGCGAGTAGAACGGCGATGCCGGAGAGCCGGTTTGCTTTCGCGGCCCCTGCTGTAGCTGGCGGCGTTTGGCGTCCCGCCGGCGGAGCTGGTATATCGAGCAAATTGGAGGGACCTATGCAGCGAGGCCATTTCGAGGAAACCCGGGCAACCGCGCGGCTGCCAAATCTCGATATCGAGATCGTCCATAGCCGTTCGGCCGACGGCGATGCCGAACAGCTTTCGATCAGCCTCCAGGCGATTCCCTCCTTCGAGTCATTCGGCCGCTATCTCGAGGCTGCTAATCCGTTTCTATTTTGGATGCGCGTGGCCCAAACGGCTTGGGCGCCCTGGTTCGGTTCTTACTCCACACGCTTGCCGCCGGGGAAATTCGGCCGCCCTCCGGCAACGCCGGAAATCGCTGGGCCAAATGCAACGCAAAATAGCGATCGCGCGAAATGAATACGCTCCGGCTGTATGCCCGGCAGCTGTGCCAGCGCTCAACTTGGGAGAAATGATCTGACAGAGATAAAGCCAGCGCGACCCTAGCGAGGCTAGGTGCCGGAGTTTGAAAACCCGATCATACCAAGTTTTATTGCGCGAGGGTCTCAAGAGCGGCGAAGACGCATCCCATGGCCGCCAGCGGAGCCGGGGCGAGGAGGTCGTCAATGAAGCCCTGTTTGCCGTTGATGGGCTCTAGCCAAAACCCAAGAAGGCCGAATCCTGCGATCGTCAAAAGATCGATTGGGGTAGCAAATATGGTCACGTCGCGCTCCTTGTTTTGAGCCTCAACGATGCCCCTTGTACTTTTCTCCCTAGATCAACTCCGAGTGTGAAAGCAAAACTTTAAGAACCTGCCAATGGACCGCTGCCAGCCAAACAGGTCATATTCCATTAACCAATTTTCATCGGTCTGCCGGCGCACACTTTCTGGCCCCGTGCAGATAACACTCGAATGTCGGCGCCAATGAGGCCGATCACATACGGTCGATGTCGCGGCCCCGATCCTTTCTCGCACCTTGAAATAGGCGAGCGCATAAACGTGTTTTAGTGAACGCGAGGGAGTGCAGGGCATTTCGTGTTCGTATTGTCTCCTGTAAAGGCTAAGTCGAAGCCATCTAAGTAAAATTTATATGAGGTATCCGAATCAGAGAAGGAAGGAGAGAATGAAAACTTTACCCTTTGTTTTAGGTTTGCTTGTCGCAAACATCGTATTCGGCGAAGCCGACGCGCAGATGGCCTCGCCACAAGGCGGTTATACTTCACCTCCAGTACACGGACCATCGATTAGTCCCCAGGGCGCGGAAGGGCGATCGGTAACTCGGCCTAAATATCCCTACCATCACTCCGGGACGCGTGGCCGATTGCGCCGCGGTGCTAGTCCCAGGCACCCAGAGGGTCCTGGCAACCCTAGAGGCTAGGCCCGCGCGTCGGCGCCAATGAGGCCGATCGCGATCCCTTGCCGCCTGGCGATTTCGATTTTGACAGCCGTCCAATAGCGGGCTGGGCGGGTGCCATCGATGCAGCGGCCCCGGACCCTTTCTCGCGCCTCGAAATAGGCGAGCTCATGAAAATTTTCGATGAGGCGGCGGGCGTCGGCCGCGATTGCCGCTTTCCATTCGGCGCGGCGCCGGATCAATCCTAGAATCATGGCCAACCTTCACTCAACCAATGAGAGCACAACCTGTATACAATCATAAAGAGTAAATATCAACCATAACTTTTATCGCCCGCATCCTGTCCACGGCCAGGACCGCTTCTAACACGATCCCTCAAGCTATTTAACGCATTGTTTTTTCTAACGATATTATCCAAAAGAGGAGTGTTATAAGATATTACGTAAGGTAGACCCGGCCAGCGGCTTCGCGCGTGATTCGTCCCAATTTATAACATGGGGGCAGAGACAGCGGCCGATCGCGGCTTTCTCGATTTTTGATTTATCCAAAGGATTAACGAAAATTCCGGCGGGAAATCCAAGTTCCGTCTTCGGGACCGAGTGCAATCGTTTCTAACCTTGCCCTCCGCCACGAGACACGGCGTTCATCAAGCGCGAGCAGACGTGTCACTGTCCGCTTAGGGAGGCCAAGGGCACGAACGGCATCTTTCCGGATGTGGGTTTTGGAAACGCTGCTGGGCGGTGCTTGGCGCGGCAATGTGGTGAGAATATTCCAATAGTTCTCTCTCGCTGCAGGCTATAAACAATTTATATAAAAATATATCCGTATTCTATAATAGATAACAAATAAGATTTTCCCTATATGAAAAGACAAATATCTAGCTTATCTCTTAATTACTTATAAATAGCGGCGTGTTTATTATCCTTTGATTCCAGAAATACATATGTGGAAGGCTAAACTGGAATCTTTAAAACAATCCGGAAATCAGGGGTTTAAATCATGCGTCATTTGTTGAATCGCTTTATCAAGGATCAATCGGGCGTCACCGCCATTGAATATGGTCTCATCGCGAGCCTGGTCGCCGTCGCCATCATCGGCGCCGTGTCCACGCTCGGCACCAAACTCACCACAGTGTTCACCCAGGTCAGCAATAGTTTGACCTGACAGCGTCCGCGCCGCCCGTCTGGCGCCTGGATTTTGGCAAATGCCAAAAACGGGCGTTCAGCGGGGCGCGCGCGAGGAATCAGCCATGTGTCGTTTGCTGATCCGTTTTATCAAAGGCCAATCGGGCGTCACCGCCATCGAATATGGTCTCATCGCGAGCTTGATCGCCGTCGCCATCATCGGCGCCGTGACCACGCTCGGCTCCAAACTCACCACCGTATTCAACCAGGTTGCTGGCAGTTTGACCTGAAAGCGGCCGCGCCGCCCGTCTGGCGCCAGGATTTTGGCAAACACCCAAACCGGGCGTTCAGCGGGACGCCAACCAGGAGCGAACCGTGGGTCATTTGTTGCATCACTTCTGCAGCGACAAATCCGGCGTCACGGCCATCGAATATGCGCTTGTCGCTCTCATGATCGCGCTGGTCATCATTGGTGCGGCAGGCTTACTCGGCACCGAGCTTTCGGCCAAATTCGCGGCCATCGCCGGAGATTTTACCTGATGGCGTCAGCCTCGGGTAAGCTTAATGCCGGAAATTTCTCGCTTGACGCCGCGCTTACCGGTTTTCTCCCCGCCGCACGCGCCAGCCTGGCGAAGTGACTACCCCTTGCGTGGAGTCAGACCGCCTATGGGCCTTTGATCGTGACACATTTGGCGCCTTAAAATCATTTCGTTCGGCGCTGGGGACGGACCTCGAAAGATCATGCTTGAAGCCGCGACGCTCTTGTTTTTTCCGTCCCTGATGGTTTTTGCCGCCATTTCCGACCTGTTTACGATGACCATTTCGAATCGTATTTCAATCGCGCTTGCCCTCCTCTTCATTGTGATGGCCTTCGCGTGCGGCCTGTCGGCTGCGGTCATCTTCTGGCATCTCGCCTGCGGCGCGATCATGCTTGTCCTGACCTTCTGCATGTTCGCGCACGGCTGGATCGGCGGCGGCGACGCCAAACTCGCGGCGGCGACGGCGATCTGGCTCGGCTTCGAGCATGTTGGAGATTATGTGCTTTCCGCGAGCTTTCTCGGCGGGCTGCTCACACTGTTGATCATCGGTCTTCGAAATTGGCCTTTGCCGGGCGTTCTCATGGCACGCCAATGGATCGCACGCCTGCATGAGCCCGGCACCGGCATCCCTTATGGTGTCGCGCTCGCCAGCGCTGGCCTTCTTTCCTATCCCGAAACAGTAATCTGGCTTGGCGCCGCCGCCGCTCTCCACTAGATCATGCGGTAAAGCAAAGAGAGCGAGACCATGCGTCCTTCGGCTTGAAGCGATCCTGCGCTAGAGCGGAATGAGGAAAAGTGGAAACTAGGTTTTCCCCGAATCCTGCTCCAAACTCAAAGAGTCGATCACGGTCATGAATTCAGCTTGAATCAATCAAAATCATCGTGATCTAGGGCATGAACCCGTCAAGGACATCTCAATGAGAATAGCCCGAGAGTCGCCATCGTGCAATGAATGGTGCGTTGCGATTTCCCGCAACAGCGTCTAAAGCATTCCCTATGCTCTAATATACCCCTCTTGATTTTCACATTGGGGCCAAACGGATTCAAGCCTGCCCTTAGGATTTCCTGGCATTCGTGCCGGGATTTGGCATAGTAAGTGCTTCTAGAACGAACGCGCGCCGTTCATTCAGGACACCTCAGCAAGGGGAGTGTTGCTCGCGGCATGGCTCGCTTGGCCGCTTAAGCTAGACCCAAATCGTTGCAGACATTTGAGAGAACATCAGGCGACAAAACTAACGAGAGTGAAACCCCCAATCTTCGTTTGACTCCACGCAAGAGTAAATTTCCGGACGAAGCCATGAGGCCACCGATTCCTCCGCTGTAAGGGAGCCCGGACAATTGCCTGAGGTACAATGTTTTGATGAAATGACCCTGGCGGACGGCGCGATCCGGCCCGTCTACGTCAAGATCGCGAGCTGGCTTGCTGCGACGCCGGCCGGGCTGCTCGCCGCGCGCCGCGCACAAGCCGAGCTTTTGTTCCGCCGGATCGGTATCACCTTCGCGGTCTATGGCGAGGGTGACGGGGCCGAGCGTTTGATCCCTTTCGATATCATCCCGCGCATGATGTTGCGCTCGGAATGGACCCGCCTCGAGGCGGGCCTGATGCAGAGGGTGAAAGCTCTGAACTTGTTCCTTGCCGACATCTATGGTGCCCAGGAGATCGTAAGGGCCGGGCGCATCCCAGCTGATCTTGTGTCCCGCAACGCAGAATTCCGGCCGGAAATGGTCGGCTGGCGGGTTCCGCACGATCTTTACGTTCATATCGCAGGCGTCGATGTCGTCCGCACTAGCGAGGACGATTTCTACGTGCTCGAAGACAATGTGCGCACCCCTTCCGGTGTCTCCTACATGCTGGAGAATCGTGAGGTCATGATGCGCCTCACGCCGGATCTTTTCGCCGACCACCGCGTCGCCCCGGTCGAGAATTATCCCGATGTCCTGCTCGCCGCCTTGCGTTCGCTGGCGCCGCCAGCCGCCACGGCCGAGCCAACCATCGTGGTATTGACGCCGGGCCGGTTTAATTCCGCCTATTACGAGCATTCCTTCCTGGCGGATAAGCTTGGTGTCGAGCTTGTCGAGGGCGGCGATCTCCTCGTCGAAAATGGCATTGTCTATATGCGCACCACGGAAGGCGAGAAAAGAGTCGACGTCATCTACCGGCGGATCGACGACAGTTTCCTCGATCCGCAGGTGTTCCGAGCAGACTCGATCATCGGCGTCGCGGGCTTGATGGACGCCTACCGGGCAGGCAATGTGACCATCACCAATGCCGTCGGAACCGGCATCGCCGATGACAAGGCGATCTACACCTATGTGCCTGAGATCATCGATTTTTATCTCGGCGAGAAAGCACTTTTGAACAATGTGCCGACTTGGCGCTGCCGCGAGCCCGCTGCCTTACGCTATGTGCAAGAGCATCTTCCCGAGCTCGTCGTGAAGGAAGTCAATGGTTCGGGCGGTTACGGCATGCTTGTCGGGCCGCACGCGTCCAAAGCTCAAATCGAAATATTCGCGGAAAAGCTCGCGCATGATCCGGACAATTTCATCGCCCAGCCGACTCTCGCGCTCTCGACGACGCCCACACTTTGTGACTCCGGCATCGCACCGCGCCACGTCGATTTGCGGCCCTTCGTTCTCACCGGCACGAATGGCATGCGGGTCGTGCCAGGCGGATTGACAAGGGTCGCATTGAAGGAGAAATCTCTCGTGGTGAATTCGAGCCAGGGTGGCGGGACCAAGGACACTTGGATCGTCGAGGATTCGATATTCGACGACATTTTGGAACCACGCGGCCCAAACCGGATGATATGATTTTGAACCGCTGCTTTTTCGACCTCGCCTCGCCATCGCCGTTTGCGGAACATGATCTTTGGGTTTTCTATTCGGATTTGCGCCGCCTGCCTGTACCTCCTAAGAATCGAGAGTTACGTTCAACCGAATCCGCGCTAATCTTCCCTCCCTGCGTTCCACTTCGCTTCATCGTGCTTTAGAGGCAATCGATGCTTTCCCGCACGGCAGACAATCTCTATTGGCTTGCCCGCTATGTCGAGCGCGCCGATTTTCTCGCCCGGATCATCAAGGCGGCGCAGCGGCTCGCGACCTTGCCAGTGAGCTATTCCGGGACCGGCACCGAATGGGAAAGCGCGCTTGAATCGTCGGGCGCGGCAGAGGGTTTTCGGGCGACGCGCGGCGCCGCGGAGGAGGCCAGCGTCGTCGATTATTTGGCCTTCGCGCCTGACAATCCTTCCTCGATCCGCAATTGCATCAAATTCGCTAGGGCCAATGCGCGGGCGGTGCGCACCGCGCTGACAGCCGAAATGTGGGAAGCGATCAATGGCGCCTGGATCGAACTCGGGCGTTTTGAGACGAGCAATAATGGTTCCAGCCGCTACGATCGAGAAGAACTTTCGCGTTTTTTCGAATTCGTGAAAAAAACCTCCCTCGACTATGACGGCTCGGTCGACCGCACCATGTTGCGCAACGATGCCTATTGGTTCTCGCGGGCTGGCCTCTATATCGAGCGGGCGGACAACACCGCCCGCATCCTCGACGTGAAATATCACGTGCTTCTGCCGGAAGACGAAGCAGTCGGCGGGTCGGTCGACTATTTCCAATGGACCGCGATCCTGCGCGCGGTCTCATCGCTGACCGCTTACCATTGGGTCTATCGCGAGAGCGTGAAGCCCTGGCTTATCGCCGACCTCCTCATCCTCAAGAAAGAAATGCCGCGCTCCTTGATCGCCTGCTACGACAATATCGTCCGTTTCCTCGATGCGATCGGCGATGCATACGGCCGCGTTGGCCCTTCGCAAAGACAGGCGCGGGACGTACTGACTCGCCTCGAAAACGCGACAACAAATGAAATTTTCAAGATCGGCCTGCACGAATTCATCACGGCCTTTGTCGAGGATAATGACCGGCTGGGCGAAACGATCAACGAACAATATCTCTTGCACTGACCGTGCTTTGAGAGCGTGCCCCGTTTCAACTTTCTGTGCATGCCGCCGATGTCACTTCTGGCCGAGGCATCTCTCGCTTAGAGCGGCGAATAGTCGCGGTCATGGCTCGGCTATACACATGACGTTTAATCCTGCGGCTGCTATTATATTTCACCAGATAGCAATTGGATATATTATCCCCGGCGAATTTCGCGGCAGCGGGGGTTAGCGCCAGTGTTAATAGCTTGTTTTGATAGACCTGAAACTAAACATACGGAATTTGTCTTTCTTGTTGATGCCATCATGACCGAAGACTGCTGCTGTCATTATCCTATTTTGAAGTTGAATTATTTAGCGCGGAACGAAGATGAACCCGATAGGAGTCTTGCCATAGCTTGGCGCCTTTGCTCGCCTCTGCCGGCACGCTTATTTGGAAGCCTATGCGGTTGTATGGGGCTATATCGCGCAGCGGAGCACAGCATGATTAAACCATGCGAGAGTTCTTTCATCTAACTTGCACTAGAGCATGATCCTGAAAAGTGGCCGGCTTTCCAGACAAGATTGTGTGGCACAAAGAGTGTGTGACCATAAGCGATTCAATCTGAGGCGATCATGGTCTGGGTTCGTTGATTAAGTTCCATTGTGGAGTAGCAGCATGACGGTTCTGGTCACTGGTGGAGCGGGCTATATCGGCGGCCACATGGTGCTGGCACTTCTCGACGCCGGCGAAAAGGTTATCGTGCTCGATGATTTGTCGACCGGCTTCCGTTCCGCCGTACAGCCCCCCGCGAAACTCATTGTCGGCGATTTTGGCGATGCGGCGCTCGTGGACAACATTCTCAGCGAGCATAAAATCGACGCCATCGCGCATTTCGCAGCCAAGATCGTGGTGCCCGAATCGGTCGCTGATCCTTTGGGCTATTATCTCAATAACACCGCAAAAGCACGCAATCTGCTAGAATGCGTGGTGCACCATAAGATCAAGCATTTTATTTTCTCCTCGACCGCGGCGGTCTATGGCGAACCCGAACAAAGTCCCATCAGCGAAACGCTTCCGCTGGAGCCGATCAATCCTTATGGGCGTTCCAAATTGATGACCGAATGGATGCTGCAGGATAGCGGCAAGGCGTACGGGCTCAATTATGTGATCTTGCGGTATTTCAATGTTGCCGGCGCCGACCCCAAGGGACGTCTTGGTCAATCGACGCCGCAAGCAACGCATCTCATCAAGGTCGCGGTGCAGGCAGCGCTTGGAGTCCGCCCTGGTCTTGAAGTCTACGGCGATGATTACCCGACCAGGGACGGAACTTGTATCCGCGATTATATCCAAGTCACGGATCTCGTCGCGGCGCATCTCCTGGCGCTCGATTACCTACGTAAGGGTGGCGAGAGCCTCATTTGCAATTGCGGCTATGGCAAGGGCTTCTCTGTGTTCGAAGTCGTCGATGTCGTGAAACAAGTGTCTGGCATCGATTTCAATGTGCGCGTCTCCGGCCGCCGGGCCGGCGATCCGGCCTCGCTCGTCGCGAGCGCTGAACGCATTCGATCTGCACTCAATTGGACGCCGAAGTACAATGATCTTTCGACGATCGTGACCCAGGCGCTCGATTGGGAGCGCCGCTTACACAACAAACCGGTCGCCGAACACTCGCCCTATTGGAATTCTGTGCGGCACGGGGCGGGGTGATCACGTATTCATGGATTCGAAGAAGGTCGCGTTTCCCTTCGGCGTTTCCCGTAATTTTCCGAGCAGGAATTCGATGGCGTCGACCGTGCCCATTGGGTTGAGGATCCGGCGCAGCACATACATTTTCTTCAAAATATCCGGCGGCACCAGCAATTCCTCCTTGCGGGTGCCCGAGCGGGTGATGTCGATTGATGGGAAGGTCCGTTTATCGGCGACCTTGCGGTCAAGAATGATTTCCGAATTGCCGGTGCCCTTGAATTCCTCGAAGATCACTTCATCCATGCGCGAACCCGTATCGATCAGCGCGGTCGCGATGATCGTCAGCGATCCGCCCTCCTCGATATTGCGGGCGGCGCCGAAGAACCGCTTTGGCCGCTGCAAGGCATTGGCGTCGACGCCGCCGGTCAGCACCTTGCCGGAGGAAGGAACCACCGTGTTGTAGGCACGGCCAAGCCTCGTGATGGAGTCGAGAAGGATCACCACGTCGCGGCCATGTTCGACAAGACGCTTCGCCTTCTCGATGACCATTTCCGCGACCTGGACATGGCGCACCGCAGGCTCGTCAAAGGTGGACGAGACCACCTCGCCGCTAACCGATCTCTGCATATCGGTGACTTCTTCCGGCCGTTCATCGATCAACAGCACGATCAGGTAGCACTCCGGGTGATTGGCCGTGACCGATTGCGCGATATTTTGCAAAAGCACCGTCTTGCCGGTGCGCGGCGGCGCGACGATCAAGGCGCGCTGCCCCTTGCCGATCGGCGCTACAATATCGATGACGCGCGCGGACAGATCCTTTTTGGTCGGATCCGCCACCTCGAGCTTTAGCCTCTGGTCGGGATAAAGCGGAGTCAGATTGTCGAAATGGACCTTATGCCGGATTTTCTCCGGGTCCTCGAAGTTGATCGTGTTGACCTTAAGCAGAGCGAAATAACGCTCGCCTTCCTTGGGGCTGCGGATCAAGCCTTCCACCGTGTCGCCGGTACGCAAGCCGAACCGGCGGATCTGGGACGGCGAGACATAAATGTCGTCGGGCCCAGCTAGATAATTCGCGTCGGGGGATCGCAAGAAGCCGAAACCATCCTGCAAGACCTCGATAACACCCGCCCCGACAATCTCGATCTCGCGGCTAGCCAATTGCTTGAGAATTGCAAACATGAGCTCTTGCTTGCGCATGATCGAAGCGTTCTCGACTTCGTGTTCTTCCGCGAAGGCAAGCAGTTCGGTCGGCGACTTAAGCTTCAAGTCCTGCAGTTTGATTTCCTGCATTGGGATGAAGTCCTTGGAAGGGCAGCACAAATCTGGCCGCGCGAAAGAGGAAGGGAATGGCGCAATCCGGTCCGGCAAGACCGGTGCAGACGCTCTTAACGCGGCGCGCGAGCAGCACCAGAACTATATGAGTTCATGCGAGGGGATTTCATATAAATAGATCGATTTGATGATTTTGACAAGCCAAATGATTTTATAAAAGACCCATTGTGATCAAAATGGTTTGAAAACGACAAGAAAAACGATTCCCGCCATAAAAACTGTGGGAACCTCATTCACGATCCGGAAAAAACGAGGGTCATGCCTGTTTGTTTCTTCCGCCAAATCCTTCCGAGCCTTAGCGAAATATCCATGCAACGCGCTAAGACCGATCACAAGAGCAAATTTTGCGTGCAACCAATTTTCTTGGAGAAAACCGGCCCAAATGGCAAGGGTAAGGCCGCTCGCCCAAGTTACGATCATGGCAGGCAGCATGATCGCCCGCATGAGCCGGCGTTCCATCACCGCGAAAGTGTGGGCTTGCGGGGAGCCCCGCGGTGCTTCGGCATGATAGACAAAAAGACGCGGCAGATACAGCATCCCAGCCATCCAGGAGATTACGGCGAGGATGTGGAGAAGCTTGATCCAGAGATAGGCGTTGCTCATTCGGTTGCACCCTGGCGAAGCAAATCAAGCATAAGCGTGACATGATGCATTGGTGTTTGCGGCAGGATGCCGTGGCCAAGATTAAAAATATGCGGCCGTCCGCGAAAGGCGGAAAGAATACCTCGCACCCCCGACTCAAGCGCGATGCCCCCCGCGGCAAGCGCCAGGGGATCGAGATTGCCTTGCAACACCAATCCCGGATCGAAAGTTTTCGCGGCCCATCGCGGATCGATGATGCTGTCTAACGATAGCGCATTGACGCGCGTGCGCGCTGCATAATCCATTAGGTGCTGCCCCGCTCCCTTTGGAAAGCCGATCACACGGGCTTGCCTATGCCGAAGCCGCAGCCCGGCAATGATTGCCGCGACCGGCGCCATACACCATCGCTCGAACTCGGCGAAAGGCAGGACGCCCGCCCAAGTATCGAAGATTTGCACGGCCTCCACGCCCGCTTCGATCTGCCAGGCAAGATAATCAATCGACGCTTGGACAAGCCGGTCGATGAGACGCTGAAACAGATCGCGGTGACTATAAGCAAAAAGACGGGCGGGTTCCTGATCGGGCGTGCTTTTGCCGGCGATCATATAGCAAGCCAGCGTCCAAGGAGCGCCGCAAAAGCCAATCAGGGCGGTTTCTCCCGGCAGCTTTTGTTTGACCCGCTCGATGGTCTCGAAAACCGGCAAAAGCCGATCACGGTCGATCTTTTCATTCAGTTTGGCGAAAGCCTCGGCTGTCACAAGAGGATCAAGTTTCGGCCCTCCACTTGTTTCGAAACTGACTTTTTGCCCAAGCGCGTCCGGAACAACCAGAATATCGCTGAACAAAATGGCTGCATCGAATCCGAAGCGACGAATAGGCTGCATGGTTGCTTCCGCCGCGAGTGCCGGCGTGTAGCAAAAATCGAGGAAGGAAGGCGCCGTGGCACGGATAGCCTGATATTCCGGCAGATAACGCCCAGCTTGCCGCATCAACCAGACAGGCGGTGGAAAACAAGTTTCTCCATCCAAGACTTTAAGGAAGGGTTTTGTTTGGACATGTGGTTGGCCTTCCAAATCCCAAACCCTCTATAAAATCTAAGAATCTTTCTTAATTAGGTCTTTGTCTGATTGGCAAGCGAATTAGGCTTATTCGCCGGTTTGCACAAAAGGATTGCCAGTTTTCTGCTTATCCTCCTTATGAACAAGGCCACCTCGCCAAAAGGCGTGTTAACTTTTCGTTAATCATTTAAGGCGGATAGCCTGGGTGCCGGAAAGTGAAGTCAAAAGATAGGCCGCTGTCCCCTCCATTCACAGGCGGTGCTATTTTATTGCTCAGCCATCGATGCCGGTGGACGAATCTGCCGGGTTTTTCCCGATAAACGGGTTGCCGACGGCCCAAGGCACCAGTTATCCACTTTTCTCCCCTGTTGTCCCTATAAGTGAAAGCATGATCGAAAAAGGTGCAGACTTTTGGGTTGGGATCATGCGACAAAACAATCAGATAGAGACCATGAGCGCTTCTTTTTAGAGGGTCATGGTTGCGGCGAATCCCCAGCGAGGAATGGAAATCGTGGGGCGGCACTATTTCCATCTGCATCTCGTTTCCGACTCGACAGGGGAGACCCTGATCGCGGCGAGCCGTGCCGCTGCTGCGCAATATGAAGGGGTGTCGTCGATCGAGCACGTTTATCCCCTCGTGCGCAGCAAGGGGCAGCTTCATAAAGCGGTTGCGGAAATCGAGCTGGCGCCGGGTATCGTGTTGTTCACGCTGGTCGATCAGGAACTGGCCCGCGACCTCGAAGCCGCATGCAAAGAGATGGGGGTGCCTTGTCTTTCGGTTTTGCAGCCGATCTTGGACTTGTTTCAGTCCTACATCGGGATGTCTACGCGGCAACGCCCGGGTGCCCAGCATATGCTCAACGCGGATTATTTCAGGCGGATCGAAGCCTTGAACTTCACGATGATGCATGACGATGGGCAGCAAACCGAGAATTTTGAGGCGGCCGATGTGGTGCTCTTAGGCGTGAGCCGGACTTCGAAAACACCGACAAGTATCTATCTCGCCAATCGGGGTATCAAAACAGCGAATATTCCTCTGGTGCCGGACGTTCCCCTGCCGGCGCAGGTCTTGACCTTGCGAAAACCTCTCGTTGTTGGGCTCCTGGCGTCGCCTGAACGGATCGTCCAGATTCGCGAAAACCGCCTGATTGCCTTGAACGCCAATACGGATTCACCCTATGTCGACCGGCTCCTGGTCGCGGACGAAGTCAAGAGAGCGCGCAAGCTTTGCGCCTTGCATGGCTGGCCGGTGATCGACGTGACGCATCGCTCGATCGAGGAAACCGCGGCAGCGGTCATCGATCTCTACAAGGTGCATCAGCTGAAGTTCATAGCTTCCTCATGACCGCGCTTTGGCGGGGCACGGCGGCACTTCTCGCGTCGAAAAGCGCCGCCCGGCAACGACTCCTTACGGCTGCCGGCATTCCTTTCGAAACTTGTGCCGCCGCGATCGATGAACGCGCGATCGAGGCTCCGCTCGTCGCCTCTGGCGCAGGGGCACGCGCTGTCGCGTTGCATCTTTCACGCGCCAAGGCTTTGCATGTCGGCTCGCAAAACCCGGACCGGCTCGTGATCGGCGCCGATCAGACGCTTTGCCTCGATGGCCGTGTACTCGGCAAACCGGCGGACCGGGCGGCTGCGATTGCCCAACTTGCAGACTTGTCTGGCCGGACCCACGAGCTTTATTCAGGCTGTTGCATCACGCGCGAAAATGCCATTCTTTTCGAAACCGTTTGCGTGGCGCGACTCAGCTGCCGGAGGCTTTCCCCAGGTTTTATCGATGCCTATGTCGCGCAAGCGGGGGATTCTGTTTTAAGCAGCGCCGGAGCTTATCAGCTGGAGGGTCTCGGCATCCATCTCTTCGATGCGATCGAGGGCGACCATACGACGATCATGGGACTCCCGCTTCTCCCGCTCCTCAAATTCCTGCGCGAGGAAGGAAGTCTTCTTTCATGATGTCTTCGCCGCAAGGCAAACCAAGGGCTTGTGTCATCGGCTGGCCGGTTGCGCATTCGCGGTCGCCGTTGATCCACCGCTTTTGGCTAGAGAGCCTTAACATTGCCGGGTCTTACGAATTAGCCGCGGTCACGCCAGCCGATTTTCCCGATTTTGTTGGGCATCTCCAGGGCCATGGTTTCGTTGGCGCCAATGTCACCTTGCCACATAAGCAAACGGCATTCGCGCTTTGCGACGTAAAACTACCGGCTGCGGAACGGCTCAAAGCTGTGAATACTTTGTGGATAGAGGCGGGAAAACTCTGTGGAGACAATACCGATTGCGCGGGTTTCCTCGGTGCCTTGGATCAAGATGCGCCTGCGTGGGACAGCGCGCCCGGTACAGCTGTCGTTCTCGGCGCAGGTGGGTCCGCGCGCGCGATTGTTTACGCCCTTCTATTGCGCAAAATGACACGTATTTTGCTTTTCAACCGGTCTCGAGACCACGCGGCAAAACTTGCCAGTGATTTCGGAGCGCCGGTTGAGGTTGTGGATTTCGGGGACCTTCGGGACGCCATGGCCGGCGCTCGGCTTCTCGTCAACACAACTTCGCTCGGCATGCGCGGCCAGCCGCCGCTCACGATTGATCTCACACCCTTGCCGCCGCATGCGGTTGTGAGCGATATCGTCTATGTTCCCCTTGAAACCCCCCTCGTAAAGGCCGCGAAAACGCGAGGTCTGCGCGCGGTTCCCGGCATCGGCATGCTTTTGCATCAAGCCGCGCCCGGATTCGAGCGCTGGTTTGGCAAAAGGCCGCATGTCACGGCGGAGTTGCGCGGCTTGGTCGAGGCGGATATCGCGGCGGATGAATGATGTTTGTGTTGGGACTAACCGGATCGATCGGCATGGGAAAGTCGACGACCGCCGCGATGTTTCGCGCCGAGGGGATCGAGGTTCACGACTCGGATGCCGTGGTCCATGCGCTCTACAAGGGCGCGGCGGCGGCGGCGATCGAGACGGCTTTTCCCGGAACGGTGCGCGACGGTGCTGTCGACCGCGGCCTGCTTGCCGCCAGGGTGCTCGATGATCCGGCGGCACTTGCCCGGCTTGAGGCGATCGTGCATCCGCTGGTTGCCGAAAGCCGCGCGGCTTTCCTGACGGAGGCGGCGAAAAAGGGCGCCCGCATCGTTGTTCTCGATATCCCCTTGCTATTCGAGACGGGCCTCGACCGCGCCGTCGATGCCGTGGTTTTGGTGAGCGCACCGGAAACTGTGCAAAAAGAGCGGGTCAGCCAGCGTCCAGGCATGACGCCGGAGCGCCTTGCCGTCATATTGGGACGGCAGATGCGGGATGCGGACAAACGCGCGCGGGCGCATTTCATCATCGATACCGGGCGCGGATATGCTGCGGCGGAACGGCAAGTGCGCGGGATTTTGCGGGCGCTTGCCGGTGCGAAAAACAAGTTTTGATGTTGCGCTGAGAAAGCAAGATGCGAGAAATCATCCTCGATACGGAGACGACAGGGCTCGACCCCGCCAAAGGGCACCGCATTATCGAGATCGGCGGCTTCGAGATTTTGAATGCGATTCCGACCGGCGAGACCTTCCATGTCTATATCGATCCCGAGCGCGACATGCCGGAGGAAGCCTTCCGGGTGCATGGGCTTTCCTCCGAGTTTCTCACGGGTAAGCCGGTCTTTGCAAAAATCGCCGGCGCGTTCCTAACGTTTATCAGCGATGCCAAAATCATCGCGCATAATGCTGAATTCGATATGCGGTTTATCAACGCGGAACTCGCGCTCCTTGATGTTGAGCCGATCGCGGGAGATCGCGTGATCGACACGCTGGCTTTGGCGCGCCGCAAATTTCCGGGCGCAGCAAACAGTCTTGACGCGCTTTGCGTCCGTTACGGGATTGATATTTCGCGGCGGACCAAACATGGCGCCTTGCTCGATGCTGAAATTCTCGCGGAAGTCTATGCTGAATTAACCGGCGGACGTCAGGCGCATCTCATCTTCGGTGAAGGGGCTAATTCGATCGGGATCGGCGGAGCAAGCCTCCTTTCGCAAAGGCGGCGTCCACTCCCTCCGCGGCTCAGCTCCGAGGACATGTCCCGGCACAGTGCTTTTGTCGTAACGCTCGGCGAGGCGTCTCTCTGGAACGCTTATGGGTCCCCGCCGGCGCCTGCTAGACAAGAGAAACTGGCGTGATCATTCATCGCAAGAGTCGCCTGCCGAGGGCGAAAAGTAAGCGCGGCACATCGGTCGTTCCCCGGTAGGCGCCGCCAAACAGTTTCACGCTCAGTGCCCGGCGCACGGATTTGCCCGCGTCGAAAACGATAGGAAAACCTTGGCTGAAATTTTGCCGCCGGACCGGTTCGGTAAAGCGGAAAGGCACTGGCCAGGTGCCGCCATCCAGCAGCAAAATACCTGCGTCGTTCGTTGCATTCGCCCTAAACGGGCCGCTAAAAACATTTGAATTACAGAACATTGAAACACTCATGCAGGGATAGGGCGTGGCGCATGAGAGTCGAGTCCTTCAGGTTTCATCCCGCCGTAAGCGAAGTCGAGAAGTTCGATCGTGTGGAACACTGGGATCGAAGTTCCGCTCGCGATCTGAGCCATGCAGCCTATATTGCCGGTGGCGATGAGATCGGGCGCGGTTGCCAGGATGTTGGTGATCTTGCGGTTGCGCAGACGCAAAGCAATCTCCGGCTCCAATATATTATAGGTGCCGGCCGAGCCGCAGCACAAATGGCCTTCGGGAATATCACGGACCTTGAAGCCTGCTTGCGTCAGGAGCTGCTTCGGCAAACTGTCGAGCTTTTGACCGTGCTGCATCGAGCAGGCGGAATGATAGGCGAGCGTTGCGCCTTGCGGATTGAGCGGCTCCGGCAATTCGAGTGCCCCGAGAAATTCCGTTATATCCTTGGCGAGCTCCGACACCCTAGCTGCCTTGGCCGCGTAGGCTTTATCGTTGCGCAGCAAATATCCATAATCCTTGATCATGGTGCCACAGCCTGACGCCGTGATCAAAATGGCATCGAGCCCGTGCCGCTCGATTTCCGCGCTCCAAATATCGACGTTATGGCGCGCCTGGACAAGGGCGCCTGTTTCCTTGCCCAAATGATGCAGGAGGGCGCCGCAGCAGACTTCGCCGTTGGGCAGTACGACTTCGATACCAAGCCTCGCCAGCAAGCGGATCGCGGCATCGTTGATGTCCGGCCGCAAGACTTGCTGCACGCAACCGCCGAGAAGTGCCACCCGGGCTTTGGCCGCCCCGGCGAAGACGACGGGGGTGGCGCGCGGCATTGCGGAGGGAGATCCAACGGTTTTTGGGGCAAGGCGCAGCATCGCGGCAAGGCGCCGCCCAGTCTGGCCGAAGCGCGGATAAAGCGAACCGAACGGCAACGCCAAGCGCGCGGCAATCAGCGCAAAACGGAAGCGGTTTGGGTAAGGCAGAACGGCGCCAAGAAGAGCCCGGAACAAACGGTCCGCGAGCGGCCTCTGATACGTCTTTTCGATATGGCTTCGTGCTCCATCGATAAGATGCATGTAATTGACGCCCGAAGGGCAGGCCGTCACGCAGGCGAGGCAGGAAAGACAGCGGTCGATATGTTTAACGGTCAGCGCATCGGCGGCCCGGTTCTTTTCGAGCATGTCCTTGATGAGATAGATTCTCCCGCGCGGGCTGTCGAGTTCGTCACCAAGAAGCACGAAGGTCGGGCAGGTCGCGGTGCAAAAGCCGCAGTGGACGCAGGCGCGGAGAATTTTTTCGGCCTCCGCCGTTGCCGGTACTTTAAGCTGCTCGGCTGAAAAATGCGTTTGCATCGCTAAAATTCCGCCCACATGCGGCGCGGCTCCAGAATGCCATAGGGATCGAACGCCTCTTTCAGCCGCCGCGACAGGGCTACGAGGGCGGCCGGCTGCGGCTCGAACACCGGGATCGCGGCACGGGTTTCTACCGGGGCCTGGATCAAGGTTGCATGGCCGCCGCCATGCTGCGTGATCGCTTTACGAATGATCCCTGCCGCCGCGTCCGCGCAAGGATCGAGCGCGATCCAGACCAAGCCGCCCGACCAATCGAACATACACTCAATGGCATGTGTTCTGCCAATGGCCGCGGCGATTTTGGGCCCGGCGGTCGGCGCCACGGAAATTTTCCAGATGATTTTGTCACGCGGTTCGGCGAGCGGCGCCACGTCGCGGATCGCGCGCCAGAGTATGAGGGACTCTGGCGCTTCGAGCCGCCCGGATGGCGCGAAGGGCTTCAATATGGTTTCCAGCCGCTTCAAGCGCTCGGCGACGGAAGCCGCAAACCCTTCGAGGCGCACGGCAGTGACCGCTGTTGCAAAGCCGTGTGTCTTTGCCGCGTGGGGCGGCAAATGCGCGGCGCCTGATGCGTCAACCGGCGCCCCCATCGCGGTGCAAAGCGCTTCGACGGCATGGGCGGGAGTAAGGTTTTCAAGAATGAGCGTCGCCGAGGTTTCCGCGGCGGGCAGCACTTTGAGGGTGATCTCGGTGGCGGCCGCGAGGGTTCCGAACGATCCGGCAAGACCGCGCGGGAGATCGTAACCCGTGACATTCTTGACGACCCGCCCGCCCGCCTTGAAAACCTCGCCGCGGCCAGACACCGCCTTGATCCCTAAGATAAAGTCCCGCGCCGCGCCCGCCTTGATCCGGCGCGGGCCGGAAAGATTCGTCATTATCGCTCCGCCGAGTGTGCCTTGCCCCGTGCCATAAAGAGCCGCGAAGGACATCGGCTCGAAGGGAAGCTCTTGCCCGCGTTCTGCGAGCATCTCTTCGATGGTCTCGATGGGTGTTCCGGCAAGCGCCGAAAAAACGAGTTCCTCCGGCTCATAGAATGTGACTCCCGCAAGCTGTGAGAGATCGAGGCGGCAGTCATGTTTGAGCGGCCTGCCCAGGGCTGCCTTGGAGGCAAGCCCCGTGATGGAGAGTGGTGTGCGGGCTGCCGCCGCCTCGGCCACGGCGGCCGCCACTTCGGCAGGACCGGCCGGGATATAAGTGGACATCTTGTACGCCTTAACCGGAGCAAAGAGTCTATAACCTTATGCGGATCGATCGTATGAAAATGTTTCACGTGAAACTTTTCGGTACGAGTGTCGGGCGTCAATAGCAAACCGGCCGGTTTGACAAGAAGCGGCTTGGCGAGGCTTTCTGCCACGGCCTTCGCGGGTATCAAGAATAAAAGGGAGTGGAAATGTCTGTTAACAAGCATGGCCGCCATCATGGAGGCGCCGAGGGGAAGCTGGCCCGCCCGAACTGGAGGCGGTTGCATCATTCGCGGCTGTTTTGGGTTGGCCTTTTCCTGATGCTGCTGGCGATCACGATCTATGTGGGGTCCGATGATCTGGCCTGGCGGCCCCGGATCAAAGGGTGAGTCCCAGCCTGTCGAACGAGCGTGTGCCAGACAGTTTCCATTGCATAAAGCGATCACCCTCCCATCGATGAAGCACTCCATCGTGAGGGAAGCAAAATGCGATAGGCGTTGCTTTGCTGGCAAATTCTTTTAGTGACGCCGTTCGATATCCCGGACGGCGCCGCGCGCCGCACTGGTGGTGAATGCGGCATAGGCTTTTAAGGCGGGCGAGATGTGCCGGCTGCGGGACCGAGGCTTCCAAATCGTCGTGCCGTTCGACTGCTTGGCTGCCCGGCGTTGGGCCAGGACCGCCTCGGGCACAGCGAGTTTAATGGAACGCTTTGGAATATCGATTTCGATCCGGTCGCCATCCTCGACCAAGGCGATCAACCCGCCTTCCGCCGCTTCCGGTGAAACATGGCCGATTGAGAGGCCCGAGGTGCCGCCTGAGAAGCGGCCATCGGTAATCAAGGCGCACGCTTTGCCAAGGCCCTTGGATTTCAAGTAGCTCGTCGGATAGAGCATTTCCTGCATACCGGGTCCGCCACGGGGGCCCTCGTAGCGGATCACCACGACCTCGCCGCTCTGGACCTTGCCGGTCAGGATGCCTGTGACGGCATCATCTTGACTTTCGAATACCCGCGCCGGGCCAGCGAAGACACGGATACTATCATCGACGCCCGCGGTTTTCACGATACAGCCGTCCTCGGCCAGATTGCCCTTCAGAACAGCCAGGCCCCCGTCCTTGGAAAAAGCGTGGTCCGCGTCACGTATAACACCGGCCGCGCGGTCCAGATCGAGCTTTTCCCAGCGCCGGTCTTGGCTGAACGCCACCTGCGTCGGCACGCCGCCTGGCGCCGCCAGATAGAAGCGCTGGACGCTCTCGCTGCCGGTCTGTCCTATGTCCCATCGTTGCAGGGCCTCGCGCAAAGTTGCGCTGTGCACAGTCGGCTCGCCGGCATTCAATAAACCAGCATGGTCAAGCTCGCCCAAGATGGCCATGATACCGCCGGCCCGGTGGACATCCTCCATATGCACGTCGGCCTTGGCAGGCGCAACCTTGCATAGGCAAGGCACCCGGCGTGACAGGCGGTCGATATCGTCCATGGTGAAGGCAACGCCAGCCTCGTGGGCGGCCGCGAGCAAATGCAGGACGGTGTTGGTGGAGCCGCCCATGGCGATGTCCAGGCTCATGGCGTTTTCGAACGCGTTGAAGCTTGCAACCTTGCGCGGCAGCACGGTCTCATCGTTCTCTTCATAGTAGCGCCGCGTGATGTCGACGATCAGATGGCCGGCTTCCTGAAATAGCCGCTTGCGATCGGCGTGTGTGGCCAGCACGGAGCCATTGCCCGGCAGCGACAGACCGAGCGCCTCGGTCAGGCAGTTCATCGAGTTGGCCGTGAACATGCCCGAGCAGGATCCGCAGGTCGGGCAAGCGGAGCGCTCGATCGCCTCGACCTCTTGGTCGCTGTAAGATTCGTCGGCGGCGACAACCATGGCGTCAACGAGATCGACAGCGACTTCCTTACCTTTCATTGAGACCTTGCCTGCCTCCATGGGACCGCCTGACACGAAGACGGCAGGAAGATTGAGGCGAAGCGCCGCCATCAGCATGCCGGGCGTGATCTTGTCGCAATTGGAGATACAGACCATGGCGTCGGCGCAGTGTGCATTCACCATATATTCGACGCTATCAGCGATGAGCTCGCGCGAAGGCAGGCTATAGAGCATGCCGTCATGGCCCATGGCGATGCCATCATCGATCGCAATGGTGTTGAACTCCTTGGCCACGCCGCCAGCGGCTTCGATTTCGCGGGCCACGAGCTGGCCCAGATCCTTGAGATGCACATGACCCGGTACGAACTGGGTGAATGAGTTGACGACGGCAATGATCGGCTTGCCAAAATCGGCGTCTTTCATCCCGGTGGCACGCCAAAGCCCGCGGGCGCCGGCCATATTGCGGCCATGGGTGGTGGTCCGGGAACGGTAAGCGGGCATTAGCGGGTCCTTGGCCTATCTGGCGTTGGCTTTGCTTGAACTGGTACCTAAAATTAGCGTGCGAGAGACAATGAGGCGCCGCCATTAGCCAATATTGCACTTCTGTCTCCAAATCCAGCACTGATCGGCTTGATAAAGGCTTCTGGAAATATAAACTTTAGCCCTGACGTATGGATTTGGTTCTATGGCACGAATCGCTATTTCAGCGATGCTGTCAAAAATTTGAGAGCTTACAATGCCGATCTGGTCGCGGGAAAGACCGGCTTTAATCCGGACCTCTATAAACTTGATCAGCTTATGGAAGTTTTTGTCGAAGAAACCGACGGTGAAGCCAGCAATCTCGCCGAATTGACGACCAATGACTATATTTTGATCGGACCGGCCCGCGCGGCTTTTACGCATGCCAAAGGTGTATTTGCGATGGTTTGCGAATTGATGAAGGCTTTCCAGATCGATGCTTTCAAAATTATAAGCGATCGCAATGCATGGGATTCCCTCGATCTCGCCAAATCAGAAACATGCAAGGTCACGCAATTACGGACCCCATTCATTTCCATAATTGCCAACATTGGCAGCGACCTGCAGGAACTCAAGGGTGCGGCACAAATCGCCCATTCCAGGTTGTCCACGGCTCGCAACGCTCTTGCCGCGTCCAACCATCAGTGAGAATAAACTTCACGGTGCAGCAATTACGATTCGTGGAGAAAGCGCCCTGCTGAGGCTATGCTCAGTGTTTTTAACAATGGGATAATTGTCACCAACTCACGCTCGTCCGCGAAAGGGGATTTTTAGTTCAATCCGTTTGATACTTTTTGAAAATGTCGGTGATTATTTTTTTCGCAACGGGTTTCTGCGAAGCAAAAAACAGGTAGTAGACTACAGCATTGTTGCTGTTCCGCATTGGCAGCGGGTCGGGAACGAATGCAAATCCAGCGACGTCTTTCAGTCGCTTCTGAAATGCTTTCACAATCGTGCTGTTGTCCTGTTTGACAAGTTCCCGCCCGAAAAAAAAGTTGTCTTGGTCACTTTCAGCATAAGCAGCCTCACGCCATGATTCGTTCCCCCAAAAGCGATTCATACGTTCAATGCCGTCTTTAGGGGCGCTCTCAGGCGCGCGCCAAATAGCATTTCTGTTCATGTCCATAACGGGAAAATTGAGAAAGATGTCGATGGCCTTCGATTGTCCGGCCTGAAACATTACCTCCCAATCAAGATGCAGGCCGTAGGGATCGAGAAGGCAAAGTGCGCGATTGTAAAGTTCGAATTGAATTTTCGGGAGCACTTCCTTGGTCAGATACGCGTTGCAATCGCCCGTATGAATCGAAACGTCGCTTCTGCCTTCGCAAAGCTTTTGGAGATACTTGGTCTTTTGAGGATTCATATCGATGAAAAAATATCGATCAAACGGCGGCGCTATTCGGAGTGCGCGGGCGGGGCTGCCCTCGATCTGCTGGCCGGTCTGCCTTGAAATATGCACTCCAGCTCCGCTAAACCCGTCGATGTAGAATTTTTTGAAACGGGTCGCGCCAAGAATCTTCGCATAAGCTGCGCCGAATTTTTCAACTATTTCGAGCTTGATCTCCGACCATTGGCCAATTTCCTCAAATTCAAAGAGTGCATCGGTCATGCTCTGACCTGCAATTCGTACTGCTTGGGTGCTGAGCGATGCATTGCGGGAAATTGGTTCCATTCCTTCCCATCAAGCAACCTGCCTCCGGTTTTTGGTGATCGCCCACCCCATTGCTTGAAAAAGAAGGCAATGTGCGCGTCGACGCATTGGTTTCGAATATCAATAACCCATTCCGGCTTCATAGGCCGCGCGCGAGGCCCGCTTTCGCCGCCGACAATTACCCATTCAATACCATCGAGACGCAGTTTTCCGACAGGAGCGATAAGTGGCTCCACGGAAAGGAAGCGAACGCCCGCATTAGCCTTCTGTAAATGAACGATGCGCGATGTGGCTTGTGCATTCTCGATCGAAACACCGAACCACATATGAGACGGGGCACGGCGCACCCCGTACCGGTCGTTGAGAAATTTCTGCAGGAGCGAGCTTCGTTTCGTCAGTATCTGATAAACGTGCCAATCAGCAGCTTCCATTGTGTCAAAAACGGCAGAGATATGAGACTTTGGAATGTCTTTGTGAAAAAGATCGCTCATCGAATTCACAAAAATCATGCGAGGCTGCTTCCATCCCAGCGGCTGCGCGAGGCGTTCAGGGCGAAGCGTCAAGTCGAAACCGCTTTCAAACGGGTGCCCTGGCACGCCACGAAAGCGTTCTGAGAAACGGGCGGCATAACAATTGTCGCAGCCTATGCTGATTTTGGTGCAGCCCGTAACCGGGTTCCACGTGGCATCCGTCCATTCGATTGCTGTGGCATTGCTCATAACGCTGTCCAAGAACATAACATGAACATAACACCACAAATTCTGACATGTAAAGAGTTAATTGTTTAAGCTTTCGTGCGGATATCTTAACTCCAAACTCTCAAATGGCCCCCTCGACCCACGACTGACCCCTGCGCGGCCCGATCTCGCGGCGGCGCAGTTGCCTGGTCTCGTGATCGCCGCCGATTGTGTCGAAGGCCGCGCGATGCAGATCGCCATTGGCGCTCACGGCGTGGGGCTGAAGGCGATCTTGTCACTCATGGCGTAAGCATCGATGTCGAGGTGCAACATGCCGATGACCGGCTTCGGCACGCGCCGCCGGTCAACCATCCGCATCTCTACAAGCCTAAAGGCTTCCAGCTTGTCCGCTGCCCAGCATGGGGATACTGCAACAAGAGATTGATGATGGCCTGAATGCGCGACTTCACATGACGGGCACCCTGCGGCGAGCGCTCCTCGACCGTGATCAGAACCTTATCGAGTTCGGCAGCGCCACGAAGGGTATAGCGCAGCTTCACAGGTCATGCTTCGCCCAGATGGCGCGCACATGTTCATCCGTCGCGAATTCGCTCCGGTCGGCCTGCGCAAGGGATGCCTCAAAAGAGGCTTCTTCCTCGCCAGTCAGTTGGATCACCGGCTGATCCTCGCCGGCAAATTGAAGGAGCATACGAGCAAGCGCGTCTTGCATCTCAGGGGGCAGGGCGCGGGCGGCTTCAACGGCCTGTTCCAAAAGCTTTGTCATGGGGGACTTATAGCCTTTCCCCCGAAAGCTTGGAAGGTTTTTCGCGTGTCACTTAAGCGTCTTTCGTCCCAAGACAAGCCAATTTCCATCCGCCCTGCAACCGGCTATGAGAAGGGAATGACAAAGCTCGACCCCCGGCTGACCCCTGCCCGGCCCGATCTCGCGGCGGCGCATTTGCGTGGTCTCGTCACGGCCGATGCTTATGTCGCAGGCCGCCCGATGCAGATCGCCATTGGCGTTGCCGATGTGCATCGTTCGCCATCGCACGATGCGCCGCTCGATACGCAGGCGCTCTTCGGCGAAGCAGTGACGCTTTACGAGGATCACGAAGGCTGGGGCTGGGCGCAGCTCGCCCGCGACGGCTATGTCGGCTATGTCGCCATGGCCGCGCTCGCCGAGGGGCACCTGGCGCCGACCCATCGCGTCGCGGTCAACCGGACTTTTGTTTATCCGGGGCCGGATCTGAAACTGCCGGCGCGGCGGGCCTCGCCGCTTGGCGCTGCCGTTTGCGTCCGCGCCACGCAAGGCGGTTTCGCGCAAATCGGCGAGACGGCTTTCGTCTTCGCCGGTCATCTCGTCCCCTATGATTCACGCGAAAAAGATTTCGTCGCGGTGGCCGAGCGGTTCTTGCATGTGCCCTATCTCTGGGGCGGCAAAACGAGCCTCGGGATCGATTGCTCGGGTCTCGTGCAGATCGCCCTCGACGCGGCTGGAGTGGCCGTGCCGCGCGACACGGATCTCCAGGAAAAAGCCATCGGCGCGCCGCTCAATTTAGATGCGGATCTGACAGGCTTGCGGCGCGGCGATGTCATATTCTGGCGCGGCCATGTCGGCATTATGCAGGACGCGGCAAATCTCCTGCATGCCAACGCGCATCACATGCTGGTGGCGAGCGAGCCGCTGCGCGCGGCGCGCGACAGGATACTCGCGAAAACCGCGCAGCCCATCACCGCGATCAAGCGTCTAGGGTAAAGATCAGGCCCACCAATTTTCCGGCGCCGCGAGTCTAGGCGCCGCCTGCTCGATGACATGCGCCACCGAGAACAGCGTCTCTTCGTCAAAGGCGCGGCCGATCACCTGCAGCCCCAAGGGCAAGCCATCGGCGGAAACACCGGCCGGGACCGAAATGCCCGGCAGCCCCGCCATATTCACGGTGACGGTGAAGATATCGTTGAGATACATCTCGACCGGATCGGCCGAGCCTTTTTCGCCAAGCCCGAAGGCCGCTGAGGGCGTTGCCGGGGTCAGGATCGCGTCGATACCTGAGTCAAAGGCCGTCTCGAAATCGCGCTTGATCAAGGTCCTGATCTTTTGCGCCCGCACATAATAGGCGTCGTAATAGCCGGCCGACAGCACATAAGTGCCGATCATGATGCGGCGGCGCACCTCCTTGCCAAAACCCGCCGCGCGGGTCTTCTCATACATGTCGGCGATGTCCTTGCCGGGAACCCGCAGGCCGTAGCGCACGCCATCGTAGCGCGCGAGATTCGACGAAGCCTCGGCGGGCGCCACGATATAATAGGCAGGCAAGGCATGCCGCGTATGCGGCAGCGAGATCTCGGTGATCGTGGCGCCCGCGTCCTTCATCCAGGCGATGCCTTGCGCCCACAGATTTTCGATCTCAGTGGCCATGCCATCGCGGCGGTACTCTTTTGGGATACCTATTTTCAGGCCCTTGACGCCGCGCCCGACCGACGCCTCGAAGTCCGGCACCGGAATATCGACAGAGGTCGTGTCCTTAGGATCGTGACCCGCCATCGAGCGCAACAGGATCGCCGCGTCGCGCACGCTGCGCGCGATGGGACCCGCCTGATCGAGCGAGGAGGCGAAAGCCACCATGCCCCAGCGCGAGCAGCGGCCATAGGTCGGCTTGATGCCGGTGGTTCCGGTGAAGGCGGCGGGCTGGCGGATCGAGCCGCCGGTGTCGGAGGCCGTCGCGCCGAAACAGAGCCGCGCGGCAACCGCCGCTGCCGAGCCGCCCGACGAGCCGCCGGGAACCAGCGCGGCATTCGAGCCGCGCCGCCGCCAGGGCGAAATCACCGGACCGAAATGCGAGGTCTCGTTCGACGAGCCCATCGCGAATTCATCGAGATTGAGTTTACCAAGCATCAGAGCGCCGTCGCGCCAGAGATTGGCGGTGACGGTCGACTCATAGGCGGGCACGAAGCCCTCCAAGATATGGCTGCCCGCCGTCGTCTGGACGCCCTCGGTGCAATAGAGGTCCTTGATGCCGAGCGGAATGCCTTCGAGCGGGCCGGCCTCGCCCCTGGCGATCCGCACCTCGGATTGGCGGGCCATCGCCAGTGCCTTCTCCGGCGTCTCGATGATAAAGGCATTGAGGGCCCGCGCCTTTTCGATCGCGTGGATATGGGCATGCGCGAGTTCGATGGCGGAAAATTTCTTTTGCCGGAGTCCGTCCCGGGCGCAGGCGAGCGTTAACGCGGTGAGGTCGCTCATCTCCCGCTCACTCCACCACTTTGGGGACGACGAAGAAATGATCGTCGGAGACCGGCGCGTTGGCGACGATCGCGTCCGGGATAGAACCGTCGGTCACGATATCCTCGCGCTTTTTCATCGGCATCGGCTGGACGGAGGTCATCGGCTCGACACCCTCGACATCGACGCCCGAAAGTTCCTCGACGAAAGCAAGGATGGCGTTGAGCTCGCCTTGCAGATGCGGCACATCGTGCTCGCTGACCTTGATCCGTGCCAGATGCGCGATGCGCCGCACGGTCGCCTGATCGACGGACATGGGATTTCCAACTCTTGATTTTCACGCATAATCTTATCCAAAAAGTCTGCAACTTTTTGGGATCATGCTGTGGTTTGGGTGGGGAGGCTATAGCACCGGCGGCTTGGCGCAAGCAATGTGAGGTTTTTTGCATCA
>CAYTRB010000017.1:0-31145 GCA_964440215.1 uncultured Methylocapsa sp. | reverse complement strand
ACGCGGGAAAAAAGATTTCGCCTTTTCCAAGGGCCGCCATGTCGCCCGCGAACCGGATGAGCGGACGCCCGAGAAGCCTCGCGGCGGCGCGGCTTTCGTCGCGCAGAAGCCCTGCGAAAACTTTAGCAAAAGCCAGCTCATGGACCCCGCAATCGGCGAAGGTCGGCGACAATTCCGGCGCATTTGCAAGGACGATCGTACCCCGCCGCATGAGATAACCGGGCAAGAGACCGCAATCCTTGAGGACGATCAGCGTTCCGGCGATCATCCGGCTGCCCGGATAATCCCCGGCCGAGCCTTCGATCACAATGGTGCCGCGGCGCAGACGGTCGCCCGCGCGATTCCCCGCGTTGCCGCGCACGATCAACAGGCCGCCGGTTATGCCCTCCATCTCGCCTTCGAGCGGCGCGCCGAGAAAGTCTCCGGCATCGCCGCCGATCTCGAGCCTGCCGCCCGACATCCCCGACCCGGCGTAGGGGCCGCTATCCCCTGCCACCACGAGATTGCCGCCGCTCATCTCCCGGCCAGGCGCTTTGCCGCAATCGCCTTCTACGATGATCTCGCCGCTCTTCAAGCCCTGCCCGACATTGTCGAGGCGCACGGATCCGCCCTCGAACCGGACCTCTTCCGCGCTGCCGGCGCGGATCTTAAAAATATCACCCGCCGTGATCTTTTCGCGAGTGGTCTGCAATTCGATCGCGGCGATCTCCTTGGCGGATTTGCCAGTGAGCAAATGCGGGACGAGCGGCGAAAGGTCGAGCCTTTGATCGGGTTCCTGCTTCAAGATGAAGACGAGCGGTTTCACGGCAAAAGATCCTTCAGATGAAAGTGGAAGGGGCCGAGCTTGCCGCCGTAATTACCGGCGCCGACGCGCACCGCGCCTCGGTCCGGGCCAAGCTTCACGATCGCCGCGAGGCCGGCCCGCATGGCTTCCGCGACAGACTCTTCCGTCAAGCCGTCGATGACGATTTCGAGGACACAGCCGATATCCTCGTCGAGACTCGTTTTCACCGCGCCGCGCAGGGTTGGGCAATAAGCATCGTTGGTCGAAGCCATCATGGCTTTGTATTTTGAACCGACCTTGGAGCCCGACCGCACGATGCCGCCCGGGAAGGGCAGGATAACGCCTTCGATTTCGTTCATCGCCTCGACCGCGAGTTCGGCCGCGTGCATGGTCGTCTCCGGCGTCGCGCCCATAATGAGGAGATTGCCGCCGCCGACGGCTTTCTTGGTGAGCCCCGTCGTCGCCTCGCAGAGGAATTCGCCATCCATGACCGGAACCCGCCAAAAATGCCGGTCTCCGAATTTTTTCGAAACCTGCCAGCCATCGCCGAAATAACGGAGCTGATCGCCAACCGGCAATCTGTCGGTGCCGTCGAGATCGGCGAAACAGGCGGAGCCGGGCGATGTCAGAACGCATTGGCCGGCCCGGTTGACGAGCTGTGTCTGCAAGGTGTCGCTCGACATCGCAAACATGAGGACGCGGACGCCTGGGCGCCCGTCCGGCGTGATTTTGCCTGGCCGTTCGCCATCGATTCCCGCTTCGGCGCCGCAGCCGATGACGGAGGTCGCAAATCCGGTCATGGTGGTGGCCGCCTGCAGCGCCCAGCGGCGCGTCGGCGCCGTGATCAGGATCGCCGTGCCGCGCATCGGGAACGCTTCGGCGAAACTGTCGTCGATGCGGACGCCATTTCTTTTCATCGGGCGCATGCGACCTCCGCGAAAGCATTAGCACGTGGAAGCAAATGCTCCTTCACGGCGAACAACTCGCGCGACGTGCCGAAGTGGTGATCGTAATAACCGGCAAGACGGCGGTCGATCGCTTTGTCATAGCCAGGATTGACCTTCAGCGCCTTGCCCCAGCGATAATGGGAGACGCGCCCGTCGCGCACGACGAGATCGCCATCCTTGAATACAAGATGCGCGAAACGGAACATTTTCGCCAAATCCTTACCCGGCGAATAGACGGCGATATCCGCGAGTCCGCCGACGCCAAGATGGCCGCGATCCTTCAGGCCGAGCAGCTTTGCTGGCGCGGCGCGGGTCATGATGGCGATTTCACTATAGGTGTATTCGCGCGCGATGGATGGCAGCGTCGTCACGGCGACCGCTTCTTGCGGCTGGCGCGCCAGCGCCTCGGCGCGGGCGTCCCGGCTCATGATCAGTGCGAAAACCTCCGGATAAGTCGTGAAGGGGGCGCCATTCGGATGATCGGTCGTGAAGAAAACCCGCCACGGATCGTCGATCAGCAAGAACAATTCCAATCCGCAGGCCCATTGCACGGCATTGGCGAAATCGTTCTCGCGATAGAGGTAGGGAACGATGCCGCCGCCATTGCTGTCGCCGTCGTTGATCACGCATTTTTTTGGCCGGGCCATCGCCGAGCCATTGTACTGACGTAGCGTGTCGCAAGAGACCGTGACGGTTTGCCGGAACATGACCTGCCCGACATCGATGGTGACATTCGGCGTGGCGTTCACCGCGGCGGCGAGTTCGGCGGCGGCGGACGAAAAGCCATGACTACCTTCGTGGCCGTAGGAGTAAAATTGCAAATGCGCGAAGTGAAGACGTTCGCCCCGCGCCGCCTCGATCGTCGCGAGCGCGGTCGCGACATTGCCCGGAATGCCGAGATTGTTGGCATGCAGATGCAGGGGATGCGGGATTTTGAGATCCTCCACCGCCCGTTGCAAGGACTCGACGATCTGCCGTGAGGTAAGACCGTAGAAGGGCACCACATCGTCGAGGCTGAAGGTTCGCGCATTGTATTTGAACGCCGTCGCGCCACCCGCATTGATGCATTTGACGCCGAGACCATTGCTGGCGGCCAGCGCCGACGCGACATAATCGGCCACCGCCGCTTGTCCCTCGCCATCGCGCAGCAAGGACAACAGGAAATCGTCATTGCCGAGAACGGTCAGCGTCCCTTTGTCGATGATCGGAATGTCGGAGAGTTCGAGATGCGCCTGGAGGGCTTGATGCGGCACGATGGCCGGCTCGATTACCGTTGTGAAGCCCATCGAGGCATAAATGGTCCCGGTCTCGAAGGTCGACCATTTGGCGGTGCTAAGCGGCAAAACGATGGGGTTCGGCAGATGGTTTTGATGCTTTTCGGGAAGCAGCAGACGCGCGGTGTTCACATTGCCGCCGGCGATATGGGAATGAATATCAATGGCGCCGGCCATGACGATCTTGCCGGAGACGTCATGCACTTCGTCCGCGAGCCTGCCCGGCGGCGGCGCGACGATGCGGTCGTTCTCGATCCACAGATCGCCGGTCTCGTCGCGACCGTTCACCGGATCGACGATGCGGCCGCCTTTCAGAAGAATCAGCATCAGGCGTCTCCCCCGAGGTATTTCTCGATTTCACCGACAACGGCGGCAACCGAAGGTGTTTGGCTTGGCTGCGAGGCGAGGCGGCCGACGAGCGAGCCGGTCTCCCGCGCGAATTCGACGCCGTCATGATCTCTTCCGGGGTAGCCGACGTCGATCGAGACCAGCGGCGCTCGCGCGAAAGCGGTTTGCGGAGCGGCGAGCGCGATCAGCGGAATGGTCTTCTTCCATGGGGGCACCTCGCCGCCATAGGCGGAGATCCACAAAGCGGCATCGGCCTCGCCGCTCTCGATCAAGCGCGTCGCGTCGAACCGCCAAGTGTCATGCTCGGGATAGCCGCGGCCGAAGGAAGTCCGCACCGGGAACCCGGTCATCCAGCCCGATGTCTGCACAACACCGGCCGCATTAGCGCCAGCGCCGAGAGGCAGACCGGAAAAACGCGTCGTCTTGTTGAGATCGAGAATGAGCCCATGCAGCATTTCGATCGAAAGACCATCGAGCCCATCGCCGCCCCAGACAGCAACGCCAAATCGCGCCGCCTTGAGAATGTCGGCAAATTCGTCGAGCTTGCGCAGCGTGCTCTTGTTACCGTGGACCGCCTTCCCGGCGACACGGGCGCGCAGACCGCCAAGCGCCGTGTGCAAATCCGAAGAGTCGAGCGTTTGGACCGCGAGCCCTTCAACCTTGGCTGCGCCGCGTCCGGGCGCGATCCATAAGAGCTTGCGCGGCTCGCGGGCAAGCTCGTAAGCCGGGATTTCGGCAGGCGATAGGCGCGCCAGCACGTCCGGCCAGATTTTGGTCAAATCCTTGCCGATGAAAAGCAAGACATCGGCGCGCAGGCGCGCCTCATTTGGCGTCGTGAACATCAGCCCGGCCTGGCGCATGACGTCGAGGTCGGCGAAAATTTCGACCGAATGCATATGGTCATAGGCGCCGTGCAGCTTTTCGGCGAGCAGAATGGCGGCGCGGGCGCCAGCAACATCGGTGCCGAGGCCGGCAATGACAGGCAGCCGCGCCTGCGACAATATCTCCGCAGCGCGCTCGGCCGCCTCAGCAAGCGAAACGGGCTTGCCGTTTATCCGCGCCTCACTCATGTCTCCTCCAGTTTCCCGCCCTGTAGGTCTTCCGCCAACCGCCATGCTGCGGCTTGGTTTCCGCCGAGCCTGCGATTTCACCTGTTCCGGTATGCGCATACCGGGGGCACCAGTGCAAGCTCACGGCTACGTCATGCCAGCAAAGGGTGCAAGACAGCGATTGAATTTTTTTCCGGCACACCTCGTGCTCTGAGGTATTTGGACGGGTTTAGAGCAGCGGACGCAGGAATGACCGTTGACGCATGCGCAATAATATGCCCTTACGCCATTTTAAATGTTACCTGGAAAGCGCGGCGTGGAGTCCATGTTCAATCCCATGACGGTACACGAAACGGCTAGACCCCGGCGCCTGCAAGGCAGTTGGCAAGCTTATAAGGGCCGTCCCGCCGCCAAGCCTGCCGAGCCGCCCAAAGCTCCGGCGCCGCCCAAACCGGCGCCCCAGCCCGCAACTGGCGCGCCCGAGCCCACTGGACCGAAGCCGCCCGAGCCCGCAAAGAAAGGCCATTAGAGCATGAACCCAAAAAGTCGCAGACTTTTTGGAGAGAATCATGCGGCAAAACCCATGCGTAGAGAGCCTCAGCGATCGCTTAGGACCCGGTCATAGTCGAAGCCGCTGACCCTTCTCCGCTTGTTGAGGAGAAGGAGCGTTGCGTGGGCGCGCTGGTTCCCCTTATTTTGTCGAAGTGGCGGCATCGATATGCGGGCAGAGGCCTCGCGAAGGGTACGTCAACCTGCCGGCACCTGTTCCGGCGCGATGGAGGCGCGAAGGCAGCGCGATGCACGTCATCGAAATTGATTATTGCGACCCCGCGGAAGCCGCGCTGGCGCTTCGCGATCTACCCTTTTTGACCTTTCTCGATAGCGCGATGGCGGATCGGAAGCTTGGCCGCTACAGCTTTATCGCGGCTGACCCCTTCGCGCGGATTGTCGCGGGCGTTGCAGGGGCAGATTGGGCCGCGCGCCTGAAATCCCAATTGGCGGCCTATCGAACGGCGGCCTTGCCCGGATTGCCGCCTTTTCAAGGAGGCGCCGCTGGACTTTTTTCATACGAGCTTGGCCGCAGTCTGGAGTGCCTGCCTGAGCCCGCATTGAACACACTTGCCTTCCCCGATCTTTCGCTCGGGATTTACGACGTGGCCGTCGCCTTTGACGTGATTCAGCGGCGCGCCTTCATCCTTTCAACGGGTTTACCCGAAACCAGCGAGCCGGCACAGGAGCGGCATGCGATCGAGCGCGGGCGCTGGTTCGAGGCAGAGCTGCGGAAAGCCCCTATTGCGTCCAAGGCTGGAACAATTTCGCTCGCAGGCTGGACCAGCAACTTCACGCGGGACAGCTATGAGCGGATGGTCCGCGACGTCATCGAGCGGATTCTCTCTGGCGATATTTTTCAAGCCAATGTGGCGCAACGGTTCGAAGCCCCGGTGCCGCCGGACTTCGATCATTTCGGCTTCTACCGCCGTTTGCGCATGCTCAATCCAGCGCCGTTTTCGGCCTATCTCGCGCATGACGATTTCACCCTCGCCTCGGCCTCGCCCGAAAGATTTCTCAAAGTCGAGGACGACCGTGTCGAGACCCGGCCGATCAAGGGCACGCGGCGCCGTTTCGCCGATGCCGTTCTCGACGCGTTTCAGGCGCTCGCACTGACAGAAAGCCGCAAGGATCGCGCCGAGAACGTCATGATCGTCGATCTTCTGCGCAACGATCTTTCGAAAGTGTGCGTGCCAGGCTCCGTGCAAGTGCCGCAGCTTTGCGGCCTTGAGACTTTTGCCTCGGTCCATCATCTGGTCTCGTCCGTCATCGGGCGTCTGCGAGAGGGGCAAGGCGCGGTCGACATTCTGGCCGCGGCTTTCCCCGGCGGCTCGGTGACTGGCGCGCCAAAAGTTCGCGCTATGGAAATCATCACCGAAATGGAAGGCCACGCGCGCGGCCCTTATTGCGGCGCCATCGGCTATATTGGATTCGATGGCACGATGGACACCAATATCGTCATCCGCACCGCAAGTTTTCGCCGCGGTTCCTGCGTCGTGCAAGCGGGAGGAGGCATCACCACCGCTTCCGATCCCGCTTCCGAATATGATGAAACGCTGGACAAGGCACGGACGATTTTCGAGGCCTTCGGCGCCAGGGAATTTGCCAAGTGATCCTCGTGATCGACAATTATGATTCCTTCGTGCACACGGTCGCCAATTATCTTCGCGAACTTGGAGCCGTGCCGGAAGTCGTGCGCAACGATGCCCCGCTCCCAAGCGAGATCCCCGAGGCGATCGTGATTTCGCCAGGCCCCTGCACGCCGGACGAGGCGGGAGTCTCGATGCGGCTCATCTCGGATTATTCCGGCCGCGTGCCGATCCTTGGCATTTGCCTTGGCCATCAATGTATCGGACAAGTGTTCGGCGGCCGGGTTACCCGCGCGGCGCGCCCAATGCACGGCGAGGCGAGTATGGTCCGCCACGAAGCCTCAGGCATTTTGGAAGGCTTGCCCGATCCGCTGACGGTCGGGCGCTATCATTCGCTGATCGTGGAGCTTGACCCGCAAACGAGCCCGCTCGGCGCGGTCGCCTGGTCGGGCGAGGGCGAGATCATGGCTCTGCAACATCGCCTGCATCCGACGTTCGGCGTGCAATTTCATCCCGAATCGATCCTCACGGAACATGGCCACCGCATGCTTCGCAATTTTCTCGGGCATATCGGACGGCCCTGATGCGCGTTTGGCAGGATGGCCGGCTGCTTGCCCTGGAGGACGCGCATGTTGCGATCGCCGATCGCGGTCTTCTGCTCGGCGATGGTGTGTTCGAGACGATGGCCGTTCATCGCGGCCGGGTGTTTGATCTTGATGCGCATCTCGCGCGGCTAGCAAATGGTCTTGGCGTTTTGGGATTTGCGCAAGCGGTCGACCTTGTGAAACTGCGCACCGGTATCGCGCATTATCTTGCCTCGGAAGAAGCGGCTGCCGCCGTCTTGCGTCTCACCGTGACGCGAGGGCCAGGACCGCGCGGGCTCCCCCCGCCGGAGGCGCCGCGTCCGGCAATTTTCATGACGCTCGCGCCAATGCCCTCTGCGCGCGAACCTCTCTCACTCCATGTGGCGACCGTGACGCGGCGCAACGAGCATTCGCCCCTTTCGCGTATCAAAGCGCTGCCATATCTCGACAATGTGCTGGCGCTGTCCGAGGCCCGCGCGCGGGGCGCCGACGATGCCCTGATGCTGAACACGCGCGGAACCATCGCCTGCGCAGCGGCCGCCAATGTTTTCATGATCCGGGACGGGCACTTGGAAACGCCGCCGGTCTGCGATGGCGCCTTGCCGGGCACCATGCGGGCGCTCGTGCTATCTCTGGCGAAAGCAGCCGGATTGGTGCCGGCCGAAAGATCGCTTGATGTTAGCGGTCTCGGCGAGGCGGACCATGTTTTTCTGACAAATAGCGTCAGCCGTGCAATTGAAGCCCGGCAGTGCAATGATGCGCCGCTCAAGCGCGAGGCGGGCGCCGCGCTTGACCGGCTGCGCATCCTCATTGCGGCGAGGTTCGCGGCCGCGTGAGCGCGCTCCCCATCAACAATTGCTTTTCCGGGGTCAATGCCTATATTTCGCATGATCCGAGGGCCATTCTGTTGAAACCATCCGCGGGCGCCTTCAAAGTCCGTGGTTCATCCGCTCTTTGCTAGCTTAAGTTTGCGCTGGGCCACCCAGGCTGCCTGGTTCGCCACTGGGAAGAAACGTTTGGAGTCTGATCTGCAGCTAAGTTACAGACTTTTTCGATGAGATCATGCGAAATAACCGGAAAACTAAAGTGATAGAACCCGTGAGCGAGCTTGACGCGGTCATGGCCGGGGGAACACGAAAATGACCTTGATGCTCGCAAGTGTTGCAAGCCCGGCGGAAGCAGAGACGGTCCGGTCCGGCGGCGCCGACATCATCGATTTGAAGGATCCGGCGAATGGCGCGCTCGGCGCGCTTGATGCCAAGGTCGCGGCCGACATCGTTCGCTTGGTCGGCAAGCGCAAGCCTGTGAGCGCCGCAGCAGGCAGCTCGCATGCCGCGCCGGGGGCTCTCCTTGATAGCGTCGCCGCGATGGCCGCCACTGGCGCCGATTACGTCAAAATTGGCTTGTCATCAGATGCGGCAGGCGCCGATTGCGTGCGCGCGGTTGCGCCGCATGCCAAGACCACCAAGCTTGTCGGGGTGCTTTTCGCTGATTGCGCGCCCGATATGGATCTCTTGCCGCTCATGGCCAGCAACGGCTTTACCGGCGCGATGCTCGATACCGCCAAGAAAGGCGTGGGCCGTCTTCTCGATCATATGGACGTCGCCGCACTCGATGGTTTCATCGGCCATTGCCGGGACAATAGGTTGACGGCGGGCCTCGCCGGATCGCTCGAAGCGCCCGACGTGCCGCGCCTGCTGCCGCTGGAGCCGGATTATCTTGGATTTCGCGGCAGTCTGTGTCACGGCCGCAAGCGCGACGGCGAGATCGACCCGGCATTGGTCAGACTGATCCGGGACCTCATTCCGCGCGAGATGGATGACGAAAGTTCGCGCAATGATCCGGGGATCGATTGGCGCCTCCATTTGGGGCGCGGCTATGTCGCAGCGACTGAAAGCTTTGTCGAGACGGATCTGATTTTCGTGCATGATCTCGTGCTCCCTTGCGCGATTGGCGCCTATGATTTCGAGCGCGGTCATACCCAAAATGTGCGCTTCAACATCGACGCGGATGTGCAACGCAACGACCGCCGGTTTGACGACATGCGCGGCGTTTTCTCCTACGATGTCATTATCGATTCGATCAAAATCATCCTCGGTCGAGGCCATGTCGATTTGATCGAAACGCTGGCGGGCAGCGTCGCGGATGAAATCTTACGGTATCCCTGCGTCGCGCGGGTTTGCGTGCGGATAGAAAAACTCGACGTCGTGCGCGGCACGGTTGGCGTCGAGATCAAGCGTGAACGCAAGGCGGAACAGGCCGCCGCCGGTACGCGCTTGCCGGCCCGCCCGGGCAATGCCGCGTAACGAAAACGCCTCGCGCCTCACGATCGTCAAGCTGGGGGGGAGTCTCGCGCATTCGCTGCACTGCGCGGCTTGGCTCGACGCCTTGGCCGCTTGGGGCGGCCCGCTCATTCTGGTTCCGGGCGGCGGCCCGTTCGCCGATTGCGTGCGGGCGGCGCAAGCCGCCATGCGCTTCGACGATGCCACGGCCCACCGCATGGCCATCTTGGCGATGGAGCAGTACGGTGTCGCGCTCGCCGCGCATGCGAAACCGTTTGCCTTGGCCGCCTCCCGCGATGAATTGGCGAGCCGTTTGCGGGCTGGTCAAATTCCGGTCTGGCTGCCGTCACGGATGGTGCTTGCCGCGCCGGAGGTGCCGCAGACTTGGGAAATGACATCGGATTCGCTCGCGGCCTGGCTTGCGGGGATCCTTGGCGCTGACCGGCTGCTGCTGATCAAAGCCTGCGGCCTCAAGGCTCCGGTTTCGGCCGAAGCTCTTGCCGCGGGCAAAATCGTCGATCCCCTGTTTCCGCGCTTTGCCGCGAAAAGCCAGGCGGAGGTCTGGCTCGCGGGCCCGGAATCGCTCGATGGCGCCGCGCGCCTCTTGCAATGCGGTAGAATGCCCGGCATCAAACTCACGGTTGCCTGATAGGATAGAGAAGCTTAGGCAAGACGCGCCCACCCCCTTTTGAAGAATAGGATTTTTGATGAGCAAGGTCGTCACGCCGCGCTGGGGTTGGGCGCTCACCGGTTCCGGTCATTTCTTCAACGAGAGTATCGAACTCGCGCGCGAGCTGGAACATGTCGATCTCTTCGTCAGCAAGGCCGCCGCCGAAGTGTTGCGCCAGTACAAGCAAAAGCTTGATCTGCCGAAGACCGCCCGTCTTTATAAGGATTCCGCCGCGAGCTCGCCGCAGGTCGGCTATTTTTATCACGGCGTGTACCACACGCTTGTGGTGGCGCCCGCAACCTCGAACACCGTGGCCAAATTCGTCATAGGAATCTCGGACAATCTCGCAAGCAATGTGTTCGCCCAAGCGGGCAAATGCCGGGTCCCGACCATCGTCTTTGCCTGCGATACGGCGCCAGAGCTTTTGACCCGTTCGCCCGACGGCATGGTAAAAGTTTTTCCGCGCCGGATCGATCTTGAGAATACTGAGAAACTCAAAGCTTTCGAGGCAACGCAAGTGGCGGAGAGTTTGAGCGAGCTGAAAGCGTTCATCGCCGAGCGGAGGAGCGATTTGAAAGTGGCATGAGCGAGCGCCTTCTCTTCCTCACCGGCCATCTCGCCTATCCGCGCCTGGAACGGCTTATGCGGTCCATGGGCGAGACGTCTTTCAGCTGGGAGATATGCGATATCGGGGTGAAGGTGGCCGCCTTGATGACCGAAGCCATCATCCTGCGCCGCCTCGCGCGCCCGCTCGCGGCGGACCGCATTATTTTGCCTGGCCGCTGCCGCGCTGGTCTTGCGAATCTTTCAGAGCATTTCGGGGTGCCGGTGACACGGGGGCCGGATGAATTGAGCGATTTGCCCGCCTTTCTCGGACGCGGCGGGCAAGCAAAAGATCTGTCGCGTTTTTCCATTCGCATTTTTGCCGAGATCGTGGATGCTTCCGCGCTTCCGCTCGAAGCCTTGCTTGCCCGCGCGGCGGCATTGCGCAAATCCGGCGCCGATGTGATCGACATCGGGTGCCTTCCCGACACGCCTTTTCCGCATCTCGAGGAGAGCGTCCGCGCCTTGAAAGCAGTTGGGCATGCTGTCAGCGTCGATTCCGCCGACGGCCAAGAACTTGCGCGCGGCGCCAAGGCTGGCGCTGATTTTTTACTGAGCCTCGATGAAACCACGCTTGACATCGCGGAGGGCACGGCTGCAACGCCCATCCTTGTGCCGGCGCAGCATGGCGATCTCGATTCGCTTGTCCGCGCCGCGGATGAAGCCCTGCGGCGCGGGCTTTCTTTTATCGTTGATCCGATTCTCGATCCGATCCATTTTGGCTTCGCCGCGTCGCTTGCCCGCTATATCGAAACAAGGCGGCGCCTGCCAAATGCCGAAATGATGATGGGAACCGGCAACCTCACCGAATTGACGGAGGCGGATTCAGGCGGCATCACCGCGATTCTGACGGGGCTATGTTCTGAGCTTGAGATTCGCAATGTGCTGACCGTCCAGGTGAGCTCGCATACGCGGCGCACAGTCGAGGAACACGATTCCGCCCGGCGTCTCATGTTCGCGGCGTCCACGGACGGCGCCTTGCCCAAAAACTATGACGCAGGGCTTCTCGCGCTCCACGATCTTTCGCCCTATCCCTCATCGGCGCAAGAAATAGCCGGTCTGGCATCAGAGGTGCGGGACGCGAATTTTCGAATCGCGACGGCCGAGGATGGCATTCATGTCTTCAACCGTGACGGGCATCATGTTTCGCGCGATGCCTTCTCCCTCTATCCCAAGCTCGGTGTCGAGGCGGATGGCGCGCATGCCTTCTATCTCGGCGCGGAACTCGCCAAGGCCGAGATCGCTTTCGCGCTTGGCAAACGCTACACACAGGACGAGCCGCTCAATTGGGGCAGCGCGGCGGACAAGCAAGAGGAAGCCAAGGACCGTTTGCGCGAGATCGGCCACACATTGCGCGCGAAAGTTTGACGGGCGAAGCGGCGTGGCCGCAAGCCGGATAAGGCATATATGTGTTTGCGTGGAGTGACAGCAACGTGCCGATGATCCGCGAAGCCATCATCACCACCATCGATCAATCAGGGCTTGCCCATCTCGCGCCGATCGGTCTCATCGAGGACGGCGACGGCTGGATCATCGCGCCGTTTCTTCCCTCCGTGACACGCGACAATCTCGTGGCAACATCCGTTGCCGTCGCCAATTATACCGACGACGCCCGCATTTTCGCGGGGCTCGTCACCGGCCGCCGGGACTGGCCCCTCGTGCCCACGGCGACGATTCCGGTGCCCCGCCTTGCGGCAGCGCTGGCGCACGCCGAACTCAGCATCACACAGGTTGAAGAGCATGCCGAGCGCCCCCGGTTTCACTGCAAGATCGTGCACCAAGAACAGCATGCGCCATTCGTAGGGTTCAACCGGGCCGCCAACGCCGTTCTCGAATGCGCCATCTTACTCACAAGGTTGCAGCTTTTGCCGCGCGACAAAATCGAGCGGGAGATCGCTTATCTCGCCATTGCGATCGATAAGACAGCGGGCTCGCGGGAGCGCGAGGCTTGGTCCTGGCTCATGCAAAAGCGCGAAGCATTTTACGCGCGCAATTGAGTCCCGGCGAGGAGTGCGACAGCCGCTGCGGGCGCACAATCGCAGGCCTTGCTGCGCGCGTCCGGGACGGCATCGATCACACAGTCGAAACTGATGTAGGGACGGCCCATTCTCCCCGCCAGCTCGCGGATCACGCCGCGCCCGATGCCGGCGCCGACAACCGGCGCGCTTGAACCGATGAGACCGCGCGATAAAACGAGCGCCGCCGCGTCCATGATCTCGCGCAATTGCGCTTCGGCGAAGTATCGTGCCAGCCGTTCCCAGGCGGCGGCGTCCACGTCGATGCTATCGCGCCCGATCATCCGCGCCAGTCGTGCGCATGAGGCGGCCTTGGTCTTTTCGCGCCCATCGGGCGTCTCCATCAAATCGGCGTCGTCCGGCAATTGCCCGAGGATGCGATGAACATCCGCCGTGCTGGCGAACCATTCGTTCATCAAGGGCGTCCATTGACCGGCGAATGGCACCAGCCTTGGACCCGCCATCAAGAAGCTCCGCGCAAGCCCGCTATAGACGAGCTCGCCATGAATAAGGCGCTCGGCGTCCGTTGCGCCAAGATTGACGGGCTTCCCCTTCGCGATCGGAATAATATCCGTCGTCGTCGATCCCATATCGATGAAAAGAGCCGAGGGCGCCCGCATTCCGGTTAGCGCCGCGCTGGCGTGCCAATTGGCCGAGGCGATGTCGGTTGCGTGGCCCGCGATGCCCTGTTCCCCGGTAAAGCCGGAGCGGCCCGCGTAAAATACTGTGCGTCTGGCGCCAAGCAGCCGTGCCATGATCGCGGCCAGTCCGGCGACGCCTTCTTCGCGGGTTGCGAAGGCATCGCATAATTCGCCTGTCATCGTGATCGCATTCAGGGATGCATGGCCAATCGCGGCCTTGGCTTCATAAAATGCACGGTCGAGTTCCGCTACTCCAAGCCAGAGCGGGCACGGAACCTGCACCGCCTGTATGATGACGCCATTTTCCGCGCGGGCGGCTTTCAGATGCGCGCCCCCGACATCCCATCCGATGATCTGGTTCATGCCTTTATTATTATACGAAATTCCGGATGGGCTATGGGTAAAAGAAGTCATGCATGCAAGTCCGATCGAAGTCATTCCGGTAATCGATTTGAAAGATGGCACGGTCGTGCGTGCCCGTTACGGCTTGCGCCATTCCTATGCGCCGATTTCGACACCCCTCGCGAGAACAAGCGCGCCGCTTGACATTGCCGCCGGGCTTTTGACGATTCATCCCTTTCGCACAGTCTATATCGCCGATCTCGACAGCATCGAGTCGCGTGGCAGCCAGGAGTCAACTCTCGCCTCGCTCAGCGCGGCTTTTCCAAGCGTCGTTTTTTGGGTCGATGCGGGCGTGCGCGATGCCGCAGACGCACGGTCTTGGCTCGCTCGCCATAAAGGCGCCCACCTCGTCCTTGGAAGCGAATCCCTTAAAAGTCCCACGGTGCTCGCGGAACTCGCGCCCATGGACCGCCTGATTCTATCGCTCGATTATCGCGACGGCAGCTTTATCGGGCCAAAGCAATTGTACGATGCACCGACTCTGTGGCCCCAGCGTGTCATCGTCATGACGCTGGCGCGCGTCGGCAGCAATGCCGGACCCGACATGGATCGCCTTTTGGAGATCAAGAGCCGCGCGCCGGATGTCATGCTCTATGCCGCCGGCGGACTTCGCGGCGCCTTCGATCTCATTCGGCTCAAACAAGCAGGCGTGAGCGGCGTGCTCGTTGCCTCGGCGCTGCATGACGGCCTTCTGACCAGCGCCGATCTCAAAGGTTTGATGTGACGCATGATCTTGTCCGAAAAGTCCGCAACTTTCCGTGATCACGATCTTGCCGGGCCCGGAGGCGCGAAACAGGCAAAATAAAAGGGGCCTAGGGCCCCTTTATGTTTTTTATGGCAGAGTGGCTCAATTCGGCGCGAAAGGATGTTTCGCGACATTGCGCTGAGCGACGACATAGGCGGGCGTCGGCTCGCCGCTGACCGCGCGCGCGATCGCCTCTTTCGTGGCCTGATAGTTGAAGTCCTGAATCTTCTGATTGTCCTTGGCGTCCCAATGGATGAACACGCCGACGGAAATGAACAGATTGTCGGCTTCGGCAACCGGGATCACGCCGGAGGCGACGCTGTCGGCGACAGCCTTGGCGACGCCATGCTGGGCGGGGCCGAACATCTGCACGGCTTGGGTCGCATTCTTGATCGTCACCTTGTTGAACAGGATGGTGGCGGGCTTGACGAGCAAATTCGGGGCGATCACCGCGAGCAATGTGGTGAAACCGTCCTTATTGTTGACAAGCGCATTCGCAAACGCCGTTTCGGCCGGGCTGCCACGCGGTCCGATGATGAGGTCGATATGGGCGACTTCATTGCCATCACCGACGAGCGATTCGCCGACGCGGAGCTTGTTTATCTTTGCCATGCTAAAAACCCCCATAGTTGATTTCCTCCTAGGAGAAACTTGCTCCGATTTGCGTCGGAAGTGCCGACACATGCCCGACGCACAACCTTGTTGTCAACGCCGAACATTTGGCCGGATAGGAAGGCGGCGGAGATTTCCGCCGCGGGCGCACTCAACCATCATTGCGCCGGTTGATCAAGATCCGAGTTAAGCGGTCGGCGAAAACCGTCGCCACGGTGAGATCCGCACTTGTGCCGGGATTTAACCCGGAGGATTTTAATCTCCGGTCAAAAGTCAGCAGATCCTGAAGCGCGTGTTCGAAATTTGTAGTGTTCCCGAAGCGTTCTTGTGCGTCGCGTGCCTCGGCCTGCACCTGCGCCGCCGCAGCAAACCCATGTTTGCGGGCGATATGGCTATCGGGAAAGCCCGCGAGAAACGCGAGATAAACGCCGGCCACCGGCCATGGGGCGGCCCAGCCCTTCCCCCGCGCGGCTGCCAAAGCCCCCCCGCCTTTTTCGAATACATCCACAAAATCATATGCATATTGAAAAGCGATCCGGTCGCGGCCCGCCGCTGCCTGCATCGCTTCCAAAAGTGTAACCTCGGCTTTCTCATGGACATCATGGCGGGGTGCACTGCCTAATCCCGCCGGCATTGCATGACGGATGGCACGAAACGCAAAGTCCGCATCCGCAAGGGTCAATCCGGCAAGACTCTTGCGCAAGGCCGTGTGAAGATCCAGGCCGGTCTCGGCTGCACGCGCGAGCGGCGCACAAAGAAGAATAATGCCGAGATTGGTGTTCATGCCGGCCGCCGCGAAAGTCGCCTCCACGGCGGCGAGGATGCGGGCCCCGACCGGCAATGAAGGATTGCTCAAGGCCGGCGCGGCGGCCTCGGCACTGCACAAGAAATCTTGCACGGTCATGCCGTGGCCATCGGCGAAGATATGGACATTGCCGGGCTTCGGCGCCTCGATCTCGTCGCGGCAGGCGGCGATGAAAGCCTCGGCGATATCGTTCACAAGGCCGCCTTCGCGCTTGGCCATTCCGCCGGCCACCCAAGGCGGGACAAAACATCGGCGGCGAGCCGGTCCGCGATGGAAAAAGGCGCGACCTTCTGCAAGCCGCGCCATCCTGGCATGCTGTTGACTTCAAGAACCTGGAGGGTATCCGCCGCATCCCGGATCATATCCACGCCAGCGAAATCGGCGCCCGTGGCCGCCGCCGCACGCAAGGAAAGATCGGTCATCACGGCATCCGGCACGCAGAGTTCCGGGCGCCCGCCAAGTTTGACATTGGTGATCCAATGGTCCGCATGGCGCGTCATCGCGGCGACGACCCGGCCCTGCGACACCAAGACCCGAATATCGTGAAATCCGTTGCGTTCCGCCGCGATATAACGCTGCAGATAATATACGCCTTCGACGGCCTCAAAAGTCGGCAGATCGGATTCGCGCCGGATCAGTTTCAAGCCATAGCCTTGGGCGCCGAACAAGGGTTTGAGAACAAGCGGGCCGCGCCCCGCCTCGCGCCGCACAATCTGGCGGGCGGCCTGTTCGGATTGCGCGGTCCAGGTCGGCGGCGTCGGAATCGCATGACGTGCCAGCATGAAACTCGTGGCCGCCTTGTCGACGCAAATTTCAACGGTTCGCGCCGAATTGAATACCGGCACGCCGATGGCACCAAGACTGTGCAACACGTCAAGACGCAAGGTCACGCTCTCGAAGGTGCCCGATCCGATCGCGCGGACAAAAACCGCGTCCGGCAAATCCGCGCCGAACCCAGGAATGGCAAGGCCGCTTGGCCGCCTCGTGTCGAAACCGCATTGCGACAGGCGGACCGGCACGGCAAGCGCGCCCGTCCGCGCGAAAGCCGCCGCGAGATCCCGCGCATGCCAATCGTAAAGATCGACAACGAGCGCGATCTTGGGTCCGCTCGATCCCTTGCGGGCGGCGTTCTGCTTATCCGAAAGAGACATCGAGCAAGGCTTGATCGATCCGGCCCGCATGAAAAGTCTCGCCGGTCTCGACCGCCGTCACGATGGCGCGCGCCGGGCTAAACAGCATTGGGTCGATTTTATAGAAATCGCCTTTGTAGGCTTTGAACACTTCGGCGAAGGGGCGGCCATAATCGCGCGATGTCGTGCTTGGGAGCTGTTCGGCCAATGCCTTCGCGTCCGCTGCTGGCCCGGTCACGAAAAGATGCGCCTGCCCGCCATAGATGATCGCGTCATTGGTGCGCCCCATGGCTTGAATAAAATCGGGATGCGGCGGCGACAGCGGCGCCGAGGCCACGCCATCGACAATGCGCGAAAGCGGAAATTTCAGCTCATGCGATTTATGCAGCGCGACTTCGAGCACTCTGGCGACCACCTGCACCCCGCCCGCGAGACTTTGCGTCGGCGCAAAGATGAAAGTAACGTTTTCAGGCGAGACGCCGCAATCCCGCGCGACTTTCGCTGTAATTTCGGGTGGCGGCGCCCGGTCGGATTCAAGCACGAGAGTGGCGCGGGACGCCGTGTCGCGATAGTCCAACTCCGCAAACAGGGGCTCCTTGCGCGCGAGTGCCCTGCCGGGACCCGAGCCAAGCGCGAAAAACGCTGATTTGCCTTCCCCATGCGAGAGCGCCCAGCCCGCATATTGGCTGGCAAGGCAGGCGATCACCGGATCAGTCGAGCGGACACAAAGCTCAAACGGCCATTTCGGATTGGTGCCCGTCGGCGCGAGGCTAACGGTGCCAAGGCCGCCGAGGCAGATTTCGGCGACCGCCAATCCTGCCTCGATGCCGCCCCGCACGGACTTGCCGGCGTCGATGATCGTTTCACCCGCTTCGCCTTTGGAAACCGTGATCCGTAGCCGGGCGGCATTCACCACCAGCCGGTCCACCGCCTCGCCGGTCAACGTGTTGATACTGAGATCGCTGTTGCTCAATGTGCTGTTTCCTTCCCCATGGGTGCATTTTCGTTTTGGATTTGTTCCAACCGGCCGAGCATCCAATTGGTTCGCTGAATGAGGAGCGCGCGGGCGCGGGCGGGGTTTTTGGCGCGGGCCTTTATCGTGCACAGAGGTTCCTCTGCCCGCAATTGGCTTTGCGCTTTCTGCCGGTCGGCTGTCCAATCGGGCCAGTCGATTTCCGGCATGCATGCGATTTCACGGCGGGCATAGGCTATTCCCGCCGCCGCGGCGCCAGCGGATGCGAGCGAGAGCAAGGGCAGACGGCCCCGGCAGGATTCGATATGGGCGCGGAAAAGGGCGCCGCCGCGATCATCGAATATGTCGAGGGTCGCGCCCGGCCGGGGGTTGATTTCGATCAGCGTGAAGTCGCCGCCATCGACCAGAAAATCGATACTGTTGAGACCGCGAAGCCCGCATGCTGCCGTTATCGCTTTCGCCACCCGCCGCAAGCATCCGTCCAATTCGCGCGAGAGACCGGCCGGGCGAAGGCTGCCGCCGAAACGAAAGGGTTCCGTCGCCGCCGGCGCCGCCCATTGCCGGCTCAGTCCCACGATCCGCGCCTTCGTGCCATCGGCGACAAACAGGATCGAAACAGACGCGCCCGCCGCCTTGCGCTGGAAATAAATGTTTTCGTCTGCTGCCCCGATGAACGCCGCCGGCACGACATGGCTGCCGCCCGCGCCGCCGACGGTTTTAGCAAGCCAGTGCTGGCGGTCGCCTGGCATCTTAGCGCTGATTTTTGGATGCGGAATGTTCAAGGCCCCGCAAAGCCCGGCAAGCCGTACCGGATCCTTGACGCGGCGCACCACATCCGGAGTGTTGCCCAGAAGCGTGAAGCGCCGCGCGGCAAGCTCCAGGAGTTCAGGGCGATCCTCGAATCCGGCGCCATAAACGAAGCCGCAGGGCGCTTCCCCATTCGCAAGGGCGTCGAGCGCGGGAAACAGAGTCTCTCCGGTAAATCCTCTCGCGAGCCCCTCTTCGATAGGCTGATTCGCGGCGCAAAATCCGCGCGTATCCAAATCGTCGAAAAAGTCGGCAACAAGCGGCCGGAACCCGGCACGCCGCGCAGCGCCCGCCAAAGCCCGGCCTGAGGATGCCGCGATCAAGATCGCGGCACCGGCTTTAGGCGATCTCACGCGCGAAACTGAAGGCATCGCGAAAATCGAGGCTGATCGCTTTAGGAGAAGACGCCATCCGCTGAAACAATCCCGATTCCGTCTTGTATTTCACATCGCCAATCGCGAGCGGCCCGATCCCGAGACTGCCGCCCGCCAGTTCAACGCCATTCGCCATGAGATCGAGCCCCTCGATCCCCGCTGGCGGCACCGCATTGACATCGGCGGAAACGAGCAAGGATTTGGCCGCACCCAGCATCGATGCCGACAGAACCTGCACACCGGCCGCCGCCGCGCAAAGCGCGACTTCCTTGCCGGCGAGAGCGGCAAAAACCTCTTCCGGAGACTTAGCCTGGGCGGCATGGACGGTCAGGCCGAAACGCTGCTTGATCTCATCCGCCTTGGCTTGCACTTTGCTCAGTTCGCGCGCGGTGAGCGTCACATCGGCACCCTCGAGCGCCGCGATCACGCCGGACGTATAGCCGACCGGGCCCGTCGCCCCAAAAATCACAATATGCGTATCGGCAAGCGCTTTGCCTTTCTTCAGTTTCAGAAGTTTCTCTACGCAGGCGACCATCGCCGCCGCGGTGGTGAAGGATCCGGCCGGATCTGCAAAAGCGGAAATCTCGAACGGCTTCAAAAGCGTCTTGCGCACTTGCTCCAGCATGTCGAGGGCGAGAACGGCATCCTTGCCGCCGATGAAAACCCCCGTGTGGACCGCATCCCTCGGTGACCGCGAAAACATGGCGTCCTGCACCAGCGGCATGACTTCCTCGAGCTTGACGTCGATATAGGGCACAACCGCGTCAAATCCCGCGTCGAGCGCCATATTCACGTCGAAAGGGCTCATATGACGGAGCGGACTGAGCATGTGCAAAATATTCTTGGCCACGTAATTTACCCTCTCTTATCGCTGATATGTGACTGCTACTTAATGGTGGCAAAACTGTCCCCTTCGACGAGGACGCCGTGATTAACGCCCTTGCAGATCGCGAGGCCGAGGCCGGACGCGGCTGCCGTTTCCGCGACGAGATCGCACAAACGCCTCGCCTCCTTCAAATCGGCGGCGAATGCAAAGCCGGTCGGTCCCCAGGACGATTGGCCGATCCCCCTTGCTCCATGCTTGCGGAGTTCATCCATCACCCGTCCGACGGCGGCGCTCGTATAAGGCGCGCCGCCTTGAGCGGGGGCGAAATAGTTTCCGGCAATCTCCTGCAGGCGCGCGATCGCGTCGCCGAAGGCACCGATATCCTGTTCAGCCAGTGCCGGCAATGCCTTGATGAGAACCAGCCGGCAGATTTCGGCGGCCAAACTTGCCTCGAGATCCGCGAGCCGCTCGAAAGCGGCGAGTTCGGCACCGCCATGCACGCCTTCAGTGCGCGGGTCGAGGACGATAATTACCCGCCATTGCGGCGGGAACTCCAGGCGCGCGATAACCGGCGGCGTCGTGGTCTTCTCGCCATGGCCGCCATCGACAATAAAGCCACCTTGTTCGAACAGGCCCAAGCCGATCCCGGAACGCGCCCCGCGCCGCAACAAAATCGCATCATTGGTATGATCCGGGAGCATACCTTCGAGACGCCGCACGGCGGTCGCCACGGCGAGCGCGAGCTGGGTCCCCGAGCCCAAGCCCGCATGGGCCGGAATGGCTTCATGCACGGTCAAACCATAGGCGGCGGTCAGATTGAAGGCGCGGCTGAGAAGGACAAGATAATCTCCGGCGCGTTCGGCCTCGCTTCCTTCGGCCGAGAATCCTGACGCGCGGCGGAGCGTCAAGCGGGTCGCGGGGCGGTCGATCGCGAGCCCAAGGCTGCCAAAACGGCGGCCAAGCCCGCCATTCAAATCGAGAAAACCAAGGTGCAGACGGGCGGCCGCCGTCACCGTGACGCTGTCGAACATGATCCCCTCTTTCCAGGAGCGCCGGGCCGCCCCTTGGCGGATACTGCTCGCGCTTTAGCGCAGGATCCTCGAAAAGTCGCGGACTTTCCAAAGATGGTCACGCGGCGGCCAGAGAGATAACGCTCTCCTGGGCCGAGTTCTAGAAAAACTTGCGGCGGCTTTGGAAAGGATCAGGCGGCAAAATACACGCGCGGAAGCGATGATCGCTACCCGTCGTAGCGGTCATGGGACAACGACGGGCCATGGCAGAAGCTTAACACCCGTGGACATTGGTAAACAGGGCGTTTCCGGCAGGCCCTCGAATGCCAGCTGTTGCGCCTTCGTTCGCTCCACGAGGCTCAGTTTGGAAGCAATGGCATCGCGTACCCTGGTCCATGGCACGCGCTCCGGGCCGGCCTTGGCGACCGCAAGATTGACCAGCGCATAGGCGGTCACATAGTCCTGCGGCACGCCCTGGGCCTTGTCATACATCAGCCCCAGCTGGTACTGCGCCTCCGCAATACCCTGCTGGCTGGCGCAACCGTACCATCCCGCCGATACGGCAAAATCTTGGGGCACGCCTTTGCCATTGGCGTACATATAGCCGAGATAGGTTTGCGCCACGGCGTTGCCCTGCGGGGCGAGGTCCGTGAAGATGCGGGATGCCGTCACATAATCGCGCGCCGCAAAGGCCCGGATGCCATCGCGCAAGCGGTCCGCGCGGGCGGGATTTGCGAAAAGCGCCGCGCACATCAGCATACAGGACGCGGCCATCAAATGCCGCCAGCGGTGCCTTTGCGCCGGTTCGCCCTGGCCCGGCGCGATGCTGAAAGGTCTCATGGCCATTCTCTCGTTGATCATGGTCTAATCCCGCAGCCACAGCGCCCCGATGAACCAGCAAAACCAAATCGCCGGGGCGAAAAAAAGCCCGAAAGGCAATTTCGCGGCCGCCTCCAAGGGACGCCGGAGGACGAGCTGGCTCCCGCAATAAGCGACTATCGCCAGGAGCGCGGCGATTTCGATCGCGGCCGGAATGAGCGCCCAGTCGAGCCAGACGCCAGCCACACCGGCGAGCTTGACGTCGCCAAGGCCAAGCCCCTGGCGGTGGCGCAGCCGCCGGTAAATGTCCCGCAGGGCGAAAAACGCAAAAGCCAGGACAAATCCCCGTATCAAGGCGATGGTGATGGCGTCCGGACAGTTGTCAAAACCTGTTGCCGCCGCATCGGCCAATCCAAGCAGGAAAGCGGCAAGGGTCAGCCGGTCAGGGATGCGATATGAGCGTGCGTCGGCGGCCGCGATGGCGATCATCAAAAGCCCCAGGGCGGCTCCAAAGAGGCCCGGAATGCCAGGCGCAGCCACCAGGCTCACCAGGCTCGCGATCGCGACGCCGCCAGCGAGCGCTATGAGCGCGGCATAGGGGATGAGCTTTCGTGATATTGGTTCCGCCATCCCGCGCTCCGCCTCGCCCACGGCCCCGCTTAAGTCTTTCGCCGGGTGGGCTCCCTCAGACCGGACCGCGAAGCCGGATTGGGCAGGTTGAAGATGCCTCGTACAGCTCATTGAACGAGCCCAATAGGATAGGGGGTGACGGCACCTGGCGGATGCTCCGTACCAATTTTGTCACCCCGCATCTTGGAACGAAGCTCCTCGGCGACGTTGGAAGCATCGACGCCGTCGTGGATGACCACCGGTCGTATGAAGAAGATCAGCTCGGTGCGGGCGACATTATTGCTGTTGGTGGGCGAGAAGGCTTCGCCGATGACCGGAATTTGTTCAAGGACAGGGATACCCTCGCGATTCTTGTCATGCTCCTCCTGGATAAGGCCTGCGAGCAGCACGGTCTGCCCATTCGGCACTTGGATCTGGCTCTTGACGTGGCGGTCGGTGAAGGACGGCGTGAGATTAGGCGTTGTCGTCGAGCAATCCTGGCATGCGCTGATCTCCTGATCGATCTCGAGATTGACATTACCGTTGGCGTGAACATGCGGCCGGAAGCTCAAAATAATGCCCGTATTCTGGTAGGAGATGGAATTGAAGACAGTATTGGAGGTGGAGGTGGCCGAGTTCAATATATTCGCGCTGCCTGTCGTGATCGGCACTTGAGTGCCGACTTGCATGGCCGCCGTCTGATTGTCGAGCACCACGAGCGATGGATTAGAGAGGATCTTTGTCGTCGTATATTGATTGAGGGCACTGATTATGACATGCGGGGTAAGCTGGTTGCCAAGCAGAAGATTGAAGCCTGGTTGGTTGCTCGGATTTGCTCCCGCCACCGCCGCTGGCGTGTTAACCGCCTGGACGCCGACCTGGTGGATGGATGGGAGATTGATGCTTCCCAAAAAGAACTGAACGCCATAACTGAGATTGTTGTTCAGTGTGACTTCGGCGATCGTAACCTCGAGTTCGACCTGCGCCTGCGGGCGATCGAGCTGGTTCAGCGCCCTTTCGATGATCCGGTAAGTGTCCGCATTGGCATAGATTACGATCGAATTGTTCGGGACATCGGGTAGAATCCTAACCCCTGGCAGAATGGCCCGCCCGCCGCCGCCAAGGCCGCCACCCGGGCCGCCTGGTCCTGACGCGTCAGCCCCGCCGGCACCCGCCGCCCCCTGACCCGGGCCGCCGGCTAAAGCGCCAAACGGCCCTCCTCCTTGCCCTTGGGATTGACCAGCACCCCCCTGGCCGCCGCCACCGCCTAATCCTCCAGCAGAGCCCAAGCCACCGCCAGCACCCAATCCTCCGCCACTGCCCGCACCCAAACCTCCGCCGGCCCCCCCGCCTGCGCCGCCGCCTCCGGCACCTTGAGTAAATCCCGATTGCATCGCACCACCCCCCTGTCCGGAGAGAGCCGTGGCCCCGCCGCCGGGCGCGATCTGATTGGCGGCCGATTCGAGCGTGCTGCCGCCGCCGCCGATGAACAAATCACTGAGCAGCTTCGCGATCTGGCGGCAATCGCCATAGCGGACCTTGTAGACCTTGACGCCGGTGCTCGCCGCCGCCGAACCATCGAGACGGTTGATCCATTTCTCGGCGGCGCGCAGCAATTCGGGCTTGCGCGCCACCACGAGGACAGCATTCATGCGGGCGATGGGTTGCAGCTTGACCATATGCTGGCTGAGGCCCTCTTCTCCCGAATCCAGGATTTTTTCGAGCTCCGCGACCAAAGGCTCCGGCGTGGAGTTATGGACGGGAAAAATACCGACCGATTGGCCGCGCATCCAATCCTCATCGAAACTCAGGATGGTGTCGACGGCGGCGCGGCGTTCAACGCCATTGCCAATCACGAGGATCAGATTTTTCGTGGAATCGGCCCGGATCGAACCCGGCCTCGTCGCGAAACTTTCCAGGAGTTTTGTGATCGTTTGCACCGAGACATGCTGCAAGGGGACAACCGAAACACCATAACCGGGCTCCGTATTTGTCTCTCTATCGGAGCGATCGATGCGGCCGCCGCCTATGGCATCATCGGCCGGCACGATCCGGTAGCCCCCGGCATCATGCACCAAGACCGCGTTGGTGGTGCGCAAGGCGCTTTCCAGGATGAACAAGAGTTGCGATTTCGGAACCGGCCGTCCCGATGACAGGCTTATGGTTCCCTGAACGCGCGGATCGATCGCATAGCCGACCCCAAGATAATCGCCCAGAATGACCTTCGCCACGGCGGTCACGGGAGTATCCTCGAAATTCAAAGTGACGCCCTCGCCACCACCGCTTGAACCAGAGCTAGGCGTATTGGCACCCACATCCACCATAACCTCTGCGCCCGAACTGCCGTAATAGACCCGCGGCCCGTTGCCTCCCGCAGCGGTGCTGATGGTTCCGGTCGCGTCGAGAGTCCGCGGCTGCAAATCGAGACCTCGGACGTGGTCCGTTGCGTCCGGTGGCTCGTTGGGGCCGATTGCGGGAACGGTCGAGCAAGCAGCCAGCATCGCGCTCGCGAAAACGGGCAGCAACCGCCACTTTCCCGGGCGGCGGAAACCAGAAACCCGTTCGCCTAACAAGAGCAAACGCATCAAGACGGGTCCGTACGCACACGACAACAACGCAAGTATTTGACCCCTAGCTGCATCCAAAAAAACACATTTCCCTGAAGGACTTAAGCCTAGGGAAGGAGCGTTGCGCGAAGCTTGGTAACGGCGAAGAGAAAGCAAGCACGGCGTATCGAGGACCGTTCCGGTCTCCCCGTCACCACGAGGGGAGCACTTTCTCGTGGCTCAGGATCATGTCATCAAAATGGCTCAGCTAGGGGAGTTTGTCGAGGCGCACCGGCCGGGACCGCTTTCTTAAGACAAAATGAACCGTCCGCCGTGTCATGGGGCGAACGGTTCGGCAACGGCCAAAGCGCACTCCAAATCAGACGGCTCTCAGGCGGGCGATCCGCGCCGGCACCGGCGGGTGGGAATAATAAAACAAGGCATAGAGCCGGTCCGGCGTCAGGGTTGAGAGGTTATCCCGCGCGAGCTTCGTCAAGGCGCTGATCATGGGGTCGGGGCCGGCCATCGCCTTGGCGAAACCGTCGGCTTGATATTCGGCGCGGCGCGACAGAAAGCTCATGAAAGGCGAAAGCAGGTGTAAGATGGGTCCGAGCGCGGTCAGGATGATGATCAAGACCAAGCCGGGATCGCCCGGTAGGCCGAAGGAACCGGCCAAATCCGCCGCGAATGCCCAGTAAAGAACAGCGAAGCCGAGAAAAGTAAGCACCGCCATCTCTGCGATTCTCTGACGAATATGGCCGAGCTTATAATGCCCCAGCTCGTGGGCAAGAATGGACAAGATTTCGTCGGGTGTATGATTTTGCAAAAGCGTATCGAAGAAGACGATCCGCTTGGCTTTCCCAAATCCGGTGAAATACGCATTGCCATGCGTTGATCGTCTTGAGGCGTCCATGACGTAGAGCCCGTTGGATTCAAAACCGCATTTGGCAAGCAGGGCCTCGATGCGTGTCTTCAGCTGATCCTGGGGCAGCGGCGTGAAACTGTTGAACAAGGGATCGATGAAGGCCGGGTAGATCACCGTCATGGCGATCATCAAAGCCATCAAAGCCGCCCAGCCGATCAGCCACCAAAGGTTTGGAAGCACGCCAAGAAGCCAGAACAACCCGTAAAGCAAGGGGACGCCAAGCAGAGCCGCGAGCACCACGCCCTTGATCCGGTCGAGTAGAAAAATGACGGGTGTCGCGCGGTTGAAACCGAACCGGGTTTCCAGCACGAAAGTGCTGAAAATCGCAAAAGGCAGATGCAGAAGGCCCCCGATCAGCGCGAACAAAACAACAACAGCGACGCTGCGCGACAGGCTGGGGGCGATCAATTGCGCAACTAAAACGTAAAGAGGGCCAAGCAAGACAGCCAGCCAAACCACCGCGAGCACGGTGTCGAAGGCGGTTTGCACAATGGCGAGCCGCGCACGGGCCAGTGTGTAGGCGGCCGCCCGCTGGTGTTCCTCGCCGCTGATCGCACCGGCGAACCCCTCCGGAACGCGATCCCTGTTCGCGGTCACCGCCGCGGCCTGACGGACCAAGAGATAGAGGCCAAGCCCCCCCGAGAGGACAATGGCGGCAACAATCGCAAGCGCGGGCGGATTCATCGGCCAATTCCAACACTGTCGTCAAAGCCACTATTGGCAAGGCTTATATGGGGTAGCATGCTAGCCATTCGAGTCGAACGGGCCGGAGGATTTTTCACGATGGATTTACCACAAATCGCCGCCACTTGGCAGCCTCGGCTTCTCGGGCTGTTGCGGATCGCCACGGCGCTTTTGCTTCTCCAGCACGGGACGGCAAAGCTTCTGGGCTTTCCGCATGTCGCCATGTTCGACGGCATGCGGTTCCTTTCGCTCCTCGGTCTCGCCGGATTTCTGGAGCTTGGCGGCGGCATTCTGCTTCTTCTCGGCTTATGGACTCGCCCGGTTGCTTTCATTTTGTCGGGCGAAATGGCGGTCGCCTATTTTCTCGCGCATGCGCCAAAGAGCTTCTATCCCATTCTCAATCAGGGCGAGCTTGCGGCGCTCTATTGCTTTGTTCTCCTTTATCTCGCCGTGGCGGGCGGCGGCGCCTGGAGCCTACAACGGGACAAGGTCACGCCGCCTTCCATTTGATCGAACAGCCTATCGAGGGGATTTGATCCCTGGGCGCCTCGCCTGTGGCTTTGATGCTCCGCATCGCCTCGACCAGCTCCCGCCGCGCGCCCTTCGGGGGCGGCCCGCTGCGGCCTTCGTCGAGCCGGCCACGGTATTTCAGCGTGAGATCCTTGTTGTAGCCAAAATAATCCGGCGTGCAGACGGCGCCATAGGCGCGGGCGACGGCCTGGCTTTCATCATGCAGATAGGGAAATGGCAAATGATGAGTCTTGGCGAAGCTCTTCATATTCACAAAGGAATCTTCCGGATAGTCCTTGGCGTCATTCGAGCAAATCGCCGCGAAGCCGATGCCGTCCGCGGCGAGCACGCGGGCATCCGCAACGAGCCGGTCGATCACCGCTTTGACGTAAGGGCAGTGATTGCAAATGAAGACGATCACCGTGCCTTTTTCGCCCGCCACATCCTTGAGCGCATAAGTCTTTCCGTCCGTGGCGGGCAGCCGGAAGTCCGGCGCCGGCGTGTCCAGGATGACATCTGTCGCAGTCGCACTCATGTTCGCACCTCCATCTGCCCAACATATAGAGAGGCGCGGCGCGGGCGCCAACCGCTGGCTTGGGGTTGACGCGGCGGCTCGCAAGGGACTAACCCAGGCCGACCCCCGCCGGAGCCATCGCGTTTCCCATGCCAGAGCTCACCCCGCAGCCGCTCACCCAGGATGACGCCAAGCGGCTTGCCGCCGCCAAAGCCCTGGAGCTCGTCACCCCCGGCATGCGGCTTGGCCTTGGGACCGGTACCACGGCGGCGCAATTTGTGGCGCTCCTCGGCGCCCGGGTGGCGGAAGGTTTGGATGTGGTCTGCGTGCCCACATCCGAGCGCACCCGCACCCAGGCCGCGCTCTATTCCATTCCACTCGCCACGATCGACGAATTGCCCGAGCTTGATTTGACGGTCGATGGCACCGACGAGTTCGATCCAAAATTGAACCTCATCAAAGGCGGCGGCGGCGCGCTCTTGCGTGAAAAAATCGTCGCGGTGGCGTCGAAGCGCATGGTCGTGATCAGTGATTCCTCAAAATCCGTGGCGGTGCTCGGCAAGTTCCCGCTGCCGGTCGAGGTCAATGCATTCGGCCTCGAAGTGACAAGGCGGATGATACTGGCGGCGGCGCAGGCCTGCGGCTGCGACGGCGCGATCCGCTTGCGCAAGACCCCGAGCGGCCAGGCTTTCGTGAGCGACAACGGGAATTACATCGTGGATTGCTTCCTTGGCGCCATTCCAGCCCCGGAACGTTTGGCGGAGCGTCTCTCCGCGATCCCCGGCGTCGTCGAACATGGGCTCTTTATCGGGATCGCCACGGCTGTGATCAGCGCGGGCACCGCCGGCATCGAGATTTTCGGCCGCCTCGATTGACGCGGGAAGCCGCATGGGCTCTTTGCAGCGGTATCCAGTTCAGGGAGGTTTTCGCTTGCGCACAGCCGTTCAAAAACACACCACCATTTTGGGCTTCTGCGTTGCCATGACACTGGCCATGATGCTTGCGCCACCCTTGGGAGCGGGCGAAAGTCAAGCGCAAAAGGCAGCGCCCGCAAAGCCGGCGGTCCAAACCGGGCCGGGCCCGGCGGCGCCGGGCCCTTCGTCTTTGGCCGCCGCCCGTGCGCTGGTCGTCGCCTCCGGAATGTCGCGCTCCTTCAGCATCGTCATTCCGCAATTCATGGACCAGATTGCCCAGTCCTTGGTGCAGACGCGCCCAGAAATCGCCAAAGATCTCGAAGCCGTCTTGATCGAGCTGAAGCCCGAATTCGATCGCCAGGCGGATGAGATGATCGATACCGCCGCGCGGATTTACGTCAGGCAGATGAGCGAGCCGGATCTTGCGGCGGCGGGCGCCTTTTTCGAGAGCCCGGCGGGAAAAAAATATGTCGAAACGCAACCGGCTTTCTTGCGCGAGGCGGTGACCGCCATGCAGGCTTGGCAAGGTAAGATATCGGCCGACATGATGACCCGCGTGCGGGAGGAAATGAAGAAGAAGGGCCATGAGATTTGATACTTAGAGTGCTGAATAGCGGATTTCGCAATTAATATCATGAAGACTATTATCGCAAGGCGGGTTCGATCCTGTTAAGGAGGAGAGTTCCACTCACGCTGGCGAAGCCGCTCGCCATCCATGATAGATTCGATCCACTCACTAAACTCACCGCCGAGCAACTATTGGCGAGTAGCGATTTCCCGCGACGATGCCCGTAATGCCAAGTCGGGCATTTTCCATCACAGCAGAAGCTGCAAATGCTAACATGAGGGTGTCATGATCCCTTATTCGAAAAATAAGCCATTAACGGCCATCTACCATATAGATAGCCAATGCTAATTAGGCTGTGCATTGTAGCGAGATTCTTTCATGACGAACTCGGAAATAATAACGATTTGTTTGACTGCGGTTATCGCAACCTCCGGTGTTGTTGCAGCCGTCATATTCAATAACCAATTGAGCGTCATGCAGGGCCAGCTTGATGAAATGAGACAGTCCTTCGTTGCTGACCGCGCTTACGTACTCAACGGGGGCTTCAAAGGATATGGAAAGGCTTCCGTCGTCTCCGGTATTGAATCCGCGTTCGTCTTTAAGAACTTCGGCAGGACGCCAGCTGAAATTAGAATGATCAGCGGTCAATGCATTTATTCTGCCAAGGGATATCCCACTATTTCCAGTACTTCCGTTATCCCTGGAATTACTGACGCTAGTGGTCGCATTCCATCTGGCGCCATTCCGTTGGAAGCAGGAAAAGAAATCGGGCCGTTTGCTTACAAACTTGACGCTACTTCGGACCAGATAGAGCAAGCTAGAATCGGAAACGGAAAAATCTATTGTCGTTCGGTTATTGCTTATGACGACATGCGGAAGAATGCCCATGAAACCAGCGTTTGCTTCGTATTCAACTTCGGCGCTAATGCCTTTCTGGCTTGTACCGAGGAAGGTGCTAACTATCACGACTAAACCTCAGGCCTGTCCAAGCCATCTTAATGTAACGCGATAGTTGTAAAGTTGGGTATAATCGCTGAAGCTTTCCCTACTCCAGTCGCACCACCACGCTATCCGTCGCGCCTTGCGCATCGATCACCGATACTCGCACAAAACCGGCGCCGTCGGGGGTCCAAGCCGATTGCCGCCGCAAATCCGGCTCACCCAGCGGCACGCCATTGACGATCCAGCGTAGCGGCAATACCCCGCCTTCGGCCTTCAAACTGAGGCTTGTGCCGGGCGCAGGCGGCGAGGCCGCGGCAAGGCCAAGATCGACCCGCGCGCCCTGCGGCGGAAACGCAATTCTCAATTGCGCATTGGACGCGGCGGCAAAAGTCTTCGGCACATCCTGGCGCAAATGCCGCAAGGGCGGCGGCAGCGCGGCGGTCCGGCTCACCAAAATCCCGGCGGGCGGGCTCATGAACTCATGGCTCCCGCCGACCCTCGCAAAAGCATCGAAGAGAACCGGGGCGGCGGCCTGGCGTCCGGCGAGGCCGAACACGGACCCATTGTCCGGGCGGCCTAACCAAACCGCGATCGTGTAAGCCTTGTCGAAGCCGATCGCGAAAGCATCGCGGTATCCGTAGGAGGTCCCGGTCTTATAGGCGATCCGCCCAAGCGGCGCGTTGAGCGGCGGCGGCGCGCCGCGCAGAACATCGGCGACATACCAGCTTGCAACGGGTCCGGCGATCCGGCGCGTGGTTTTGGCCAGCTTGCCCGCATCAGTGACGGTTTCGGTCAGTTCCGGCACGGCTCCTTTCCTGGCGAGCCCCGCATAAAGCGAGGCGAGATCGCGAAGGCTGATGCCGAGCCCGCCGAGCGCCGCCGCAAGTCCAGGCGCGGTATCATCCGGGAGCACGACGCGAGCCCCCGCATTGCGCAGCCGCGCGATAAAACGCGCCGGGCTAATGGCATCGAGCAATTCGACGGCAGGCAGATTGAGCGAGGATTGCAGGGCGCGGCGCGCCGTCACGCTGCCCTGAAATGAAAGGTCGAAATTTTCCGGCGCGTAACTGCCGTAATGGCGCGGCTTATCATCCA
>CAYTRB010000016.1:0-32077 GCA_964440215.1 uncultured Methylocapsa sp. | reverse complement strand
TTTGAGCAGGAGCCGGAACCGACCCTCGACCAAATGATCGGTTTTTGCCTTACGGTGCTGATGAGCCAGCCTGTCTGAACCAATAGCCGCCGCCAGTGTTACTTTGACCAAAGATGAAATATCCGGCCTTATTGAGCGCACAAGCGCGGTGATGAGTACTCCAGGCATTGATATTTAAGCACGCGGGCTTTGAGCAACCCAAGCTCAAGTAAAATCCAGGAACGTGCTAAGGCCACCGACATTTACCACGGAGCCAGTCCGCGCCATCCGTCGAACGAAACAACCGTAGTCTCTGCTATTTCCATCCTTTCGTATGTTCCTGAACCGCATGCGGAGGCGGAGTCAAAAAGTCATCGAAGCGCGCCTTGACGATAGCGTAACATTCACACGACGCGCTTTCGAGACCCTTGCGATCGAGAACTTTCATTTTTCCCCGATGATAGGTGATGAGTCCTTCCCTTTGCATTATCTGCACGGCAAGCGTCACAGATTTGCGATTGACGCCCAGCATGTCAGCCAGAAACTCGTGTGTATATGACAGGTCTTTGCCTTCGGCCCGGTCATGCATCATGAGGAGCCAGCGGCAAATCCTTTGCCGAGTTGAGTGCAAGGCATTGCACGCAACTGTCTGCTGGATCTGGGCAAGCAACGCCTTCGAATAGCTGACGAAGAGATTGCGAATCTGCTCGCTGAGCTCTAATTCCCGTCACAAAACCGTGATTGGGACGCGATATAGGACGCCCGCCAACTGCAGGAGACTGCGATTGAAGGAGGTGGCGCTATCCATGGCCGCGAAGAGACCAAATGCGCCTTCGCGCCCGATGTTCACCGTCTCGATCGCCGACCCATTCTCCAATACCGTCAACAATGAGAGGACAGCGCCATCGGGGAAATAGGCGTGATTGAGAATGCCGCCCGCCTCGCAAATGACATCGCCAAGCTGACCTTCGACGCTCTCCAAGGGGATAGACCCGCTCGCGGCTGGGCCGATTGAGTGCTTGCAGCAGCTTGTTCCCAGGCATAGCCTTTGTTTGTCTACTGGCCATCTCCAGATCCTAAGGAATTCGTGACGCCCCGCGAGTGCGAACCGCGCCACCAAAATCAATTCCGTCAGAAATTACGACAGTATCTCCGCCATAATATGGGCAAATGGAAAGCAACATATCGTAACGCGGCCTCTGATCGCTGTAAACCATAAGTTATTAGATCGTATATATGTAACAATATTTGTCAGTAAGGAGGCATTTAAAATAATGCCATACGGTTTATCTGTGGTGTAGACCACAGACAGGCTCGCAGTCAGTAATTATAGACTCTTAGTTATGAATTATCATCTTTTATTTCAAGACGATTCCGGGGCTGTCCGTGATATATGCGAGGCGGAGATCGCTAGCGAAGACACGGCAATTTGCTGGATGCAGATCGTCGGCGCAGTGTGGTTTCGGCATAAGTCTCGGGATTATGACTGGTCGAGAATGGAGTTGTGGTGCCGAGGCCGTTGCGTCATCCAAGTCGACGCCGACGTGATAAACTCATTTCTTGTCAGCGCCGGTTCACCATCTGCGACCTCAACCTCGGTCGGTCAGAGCTTGAAATTTCCTGGCGCCCGGAAATCCCGCCACTAGCGCTGAGCGGGAAATGGCGTGTGAAAATGCCCCATACCGCCATGCCATGACTGACCATAATACTTACGCGCGCCAGAATACTTACCTGGCGCCAAGCCTGTCTGGCCATGCTTTGATCCCGATCAATTCGAGAATTTTGGTTTGAGCGTATCGAGAAACGCCGGACGTATGCACGAAATGACCAATTCTCTCAAAAGGGGGTCCTAACTTAAGTGAATTTCCATCTGTCTTTTCTGGATGACGCGCAACGCGTCAAGGAAGTTTGGAAGGCGGATTTTGAAAATGAGCATACCGCGATTTGCTGGATGTGGATGGTAGGTGGTGTGTGTGCACTAAAGCATGACTGGTCCATGATGGAGTTGTCGTGCCGGCGGTGTAGCAAATCCCGGGTTGCCGACTGCCCAAGGATTTCGCTTGGCACAGAAGAGTGTTGTATCGCTCGTGTCCCGGCAAGAGTTTTGCGGCCTTCCGCCAAATCGGAGCGGCCGCAACCGCGTGCAAGACCTCACATCCTCGTTGTGGAACGCGACGACGCCGTCGCGAACCTCCACGAGCGGATGATCCTCGACGCCGGTTTTTCGGTGGGCGCGTCGTGGTCGAATTACGCCTCGGCAGGGACGTGGTTGAGTACCCACAGCCCCGATGCGGCGATCCTTGACGTGAAGTTGCAGGACAAATCCTGCGTCGATCTCGCTAAAAAACTGTCGGAGCGAGAAATACCGTTTCTCGCGGTTTCCGGATTTTCATCCAGCACGCCGGGTCTGAACCAGATTTTCCGCTCCATCCCTTGGCTGGAAAAGCCCGTCACCTCCGCTGGATTGCACTTGGCACTGCGCAGCATCCTTTAGACGATGAACTTTTCTCCCTGAAGCGATCACAGCCTCATGCAAGGGGCGCACGGCTTGTGGCGCGGTGCAGCAGAGAGAGAGATGGCACGCGGGGTCAAACCGGCGCCGCCGATGATCCGGGCCGGCCCGGAGATGCCATGCCAAGCCCGCGGCAAGAATGCCGCATGGAGAACGCGGGCCGGAAATAATAGCGTACCGGCGGCAGCCGCTTCTTCACTTTCCCGCATTTGCGCGTAACATGACGCTGGTGCCGGGAGCGCTGCCGGGATGCTGGCCGGGTGCGGCCGCCCGGGACTTGTCTGGCGGTCTTGCAAGAGCCACATCACAGGCCGGGGTTTATGAGTGCGCGATGCGTAACCCTGTGCCCGGAGGGTCAAGATGGGCGATAGAAGAGGTTTTGACAGGCCGGCGGTCCAAGAGACGTTGTTCGTCGGGCCCGAGCTTCCGGCCACGGCGCTTGCTTCCGTTCGCACGCGGCGGATCGTGGCGCTTCTTTTCGATCTCATTTTCGTCTCCATTCTTTCCTTTGCCCTTTGGCTTGCGCTTGCTGTTCTAACCTTTGGGATTTCCCTCCTCATCCTGCCGCCGCTGTTTCCGGCCGTGGCGTTTTTTTACAATGGTCTCACGGTCTCGGGCTATCGCATGGCGACTCCCGGCATGCGGGCGATGGATCTGGAAATGCGTTTGACCGACGGCACGAGAGTGCCTTTTCTCAACGCCGCCGTGCATGCGGTTTTGTTTTACGTGAGCACGATGTTCCCGCCGCTCTTTCTCGTTTCGCTGGTAAGCGCGAACAAGAGATGTCTCCATGATATGCTCGCCGGCGTGATCATTATCCGGCGGTTCCCGTGACGAAGAGGATTTTTCGGCCGGCGTGTTCCGCGGACCAAAGGGGTGGGAATCGAACGCATGATCCCAAACGGGTGCAGACATTCTTGGTGAGTTCATGCGATCATAGCAATGGAGTGCGCTGGCGCTCGTACATCAATCGATCACACCCGCAAAATTTTGCTTCCAGTGACCAAATGAAGGCCAGTTAGAATTGACGCGAGAACCGCGCGACGCACCGCAATTTTATCTCACGGCGCCATCGCCTTGCCCCTATCTGCCGGACCGGCAGGAGCGCAAGGTCTTCACGCATTTGATCGGCCGCCGTGCCGTGGCGCTGAACGACCATCTCACCCAATCGGGGTTCCGGCGTTCGCAGACGATCGCTTACCGGCCTGCTTGCGAAAATTGCCGCGCCTGCGTGTCGGTCCGCATCAAGGCCGGTGAATTCCGCCCCTCGCGGAATTTCCGGCGGATCTCTGAGCTCAATCGCGACATTGCAGGAACCGTGACGCGGCCGGATCCCACATCCGAACAATATTCGCTCTTCCGCCGCTATCTCGACGCGCGGCATGGCGACGGCGGCATGGCCGACATGACGGCCATCGACTATGCGACGATGATCGAGGACAGCCATGTCGAAACACGCCTGGTCGAATATCGCCTTCAGGAGAAAAATGCGGATGGGGTGCGGCCGCTGGTGGCCGCCTGCCTGACCGATCTCCTCACCGACGGCCTGTCGATGGTCTATTCTTACTATGAGCCGAAGGAACAGCAGCGTTCGTTCGGCACCTATATGATCCTCGATCATATCGACCGCGCGCGCCGTCTCGGCCTGCCGCATGTCTATCTCGGCTATTGGGTCGATGGCTCACGGAAAATGGCCTATAAGGCACGCTTCCTGCCGCAGGAGCGGCTCGGCATGAACGGCTGGGAGCGGGTCAAATAGATTTCGCGCGCGGCGGTTTTTTGGGTTTTGCCTCATCCGAACCGGTTGTTCTTTGGAAAGCCTTTTGGCGGCAGGCGCCCAGCTTCGGCCCGGTTGCCTATCCACTCCCGCAATTCCCGCGTGGCGACATTGAAGGTCCGGCCGGCTGAATCTTTCCAGCTCAACCCTTCGGCGAGTGCAAACACTTTGGCGTCGCTGATCCCGCCATCCCTGTATTTTTGCAAACGGACACCTTTCCCGCGCGCCATCTCCGGCAATTGCGCGAGCGGGAAGATGAGAAGCTTGCGATTCTCGCCGATGACCGCCGCATGATCGCCCTCGGCGGGGACGATGAGCGACGCTTGCGCCGGCTTTTCCACGCTCAGAAGCAATTTGCCTTTGCGGGTGCCGCCGACCATCTCGTCCTGGCTCGCGATGAAGCCGCGGCCATCGCTGGCGACGACAAGCATTTTTTGGGAAGCGGCATAGGGAAACACGGCTGTGATCGTTTCGCCTTCAGCGATATCGGCCATCAGACGGATCGGTTCGCCCTGCCCGCGTCCGCCCGGCAGCTTGCTTGCCTCAAGCGTGAAAATCCGCCCATCACTCGCGAACACGAGTATTTTTGAAATGGTCTCGGCAAAAAACGAAACGGCCAGTTTGTCGTCGCCCTTGAATTGGAGCGCGCTCAGATCCTCGACATTGCCTTTGAGGGCGCGGATCCAGCCTTTCTCGGACACGACGATCGTGACCGGCTCGCGCTCGATCATCGCCCCCGCGATATCATCCGTGGCGATATCGGGCGGCTCCCCGAAACTCGTGCGGCGGCGCCCAATCTTCGTGTCGGGACCATATTTCTTCTTGAGCTCGCGAATTTGCGCGGCGATCGCCTTCCATTGCTTGGGCTCGCTGCCGAGCAATCCCTCGATCTCGCGCTTTTCCTTGACGAGGTCATCGTTTTCCCGGCGCAGCTGCATTTCCTCAAGCCGCCGCAAGCCGCGCAGCCTTGTGTCAAGAATATAGGTGGCTTGCACGTCTGAAAGGTCGAAGCTTGCCTTCAACTCCTGCTTCGGGTCTTCCGCCTCGCGGATGATCTGGATTACCCTGTCGAGATTGAGGAAGACGATGAGCATGCCGGCCAGGACTTCGAGGCGGTGCACGATCTCGGCCTGCCGGTGGCGTGAACGGCGCAGAAGAACCTCGCGGCGATGGTCGAGCCATTGCTGCAAGGCCTCCTTGAGGGAGACGACGCGCGGCACCACGCCATCGGCGAGCAGATTCATATTCATCGGGAACCGGCTTTCGAGCTCGGTGAGCTTAAAGAGCTGTTCCATCATCATTTCGGGATCGACCGCGCGGGCCCGCGGTTCAATGACGACCCTTATGTCCTCGGCGGATTCATCGCGGATATCGGCGACGAGGGGGAGCTTCTTTTCGGCAAGAAGCTCGGCGATCTTTTCGATGAGCTTCGACTTCTGCACCATATAGGGAATTTCGGTGACGACGGCGGTCCACACGCCGCGGCTTCCCTCCTCCCTCGACCAGCGCGCCCTTAAGCGGAACGAGCCGCGCCCGGTGCGATAGGTTTCCGCGATCGCTTCGCGCGATTCGACGATGATTCCGCCGGTCGGGAAATCCGGCCCCGGCGCGATCTCCAGCAATTCCTCCAGCGTTGCATTCTTATGGGTGATAAGATGAAGCGCCGCGTCGCAAAGTTCGGCGAGATTATGCGGCGGGATGGATGTTGCCATGCCGACCGCAATGCCCTGGGCGCCATTGGCCAGCAGGTTCGGCAAGGCCGCTGGCAGAACAATTGGCTCTTTCTGGTCGCCCGAATAATTGTCGCGAAAATTGACGGCGTCCTCGTCGATGCCTTCGAGGAGCAGGCGCGCGACATCGGTCATCCGCGCTTCAGTGTAGCGATAGGCGGCGGCGCCATCGCCGTCGATATTGCCGAAATTGCCTTGCCCGTCGATGAGCGGATAGCGCGAGGAGAAATCCTGGGCGAGGCGGACAAGCGCGTCATAGATCGCCTGATCCCCATGCGGATGGAAAGAGCCCATCACATCACCGACGATTTTCGCGCATTTCTTGAAGGCGGCGCCGGGATCGAGACGCAAAATATGCATGCCGTAAAGGATGCGCCGGTGCACCGGCTTCAGCCCGTCACGGGCGTCGGGCAAGGCCCGTTCCATGATGGTCGAGAGCGCATAGGCGAGGTAGCGCTCTTCGAGCGCCTCGCGCAGATTGACGTCCTCGGATCTCCCGCTTGGCGGCAGCGGCGGCGTGATGTGTTTTCCCATGGTCGAGGCCTAAACGGTGCCCGGGAGCAAATCAAGTTCTGTTTTTGTTCTTATCATGAAATTCACGAAAATTGAAGAGTGCCAGATCCGCACCTTGCCGGCAGACTATGATCGGGCATCTCTTCGCTATTAATGACGTCTATCACTGAAGCGCCTTAGGGCAGCTCGGGAATAGCGTACAATGCTTCGTCTACCGCAACCCGTGCGATCATATATAGGACAGGTAGGAGAAGTTCGAAAACGTCCGCATCGATCACATTGGTCGGCCCATACTTGCGTACGATATCGAGAGCGACATCAAGCGCATCGCCGCCAGCCGCTATTTTTTCATACGCAGCCGCGCTTTCGAACTCGTCCCGCATTTTTGAGAAATCGATGCTTTCGAGAAGGACGAATATGCGCGCGATCTTTTGTTCCATCATTTCCGATCCGCTATTTCGATTTAGGGATCTGGCAAAAAGGAAATTATTATTGATTGAATGCTATTATAATATAACTCTCAACAATTATATTTTCAGCCAGCGACTGCATCCTTGAGCAAGCATCTAGCTTAGCGTAAGTAAGTACTTCGTGAGGGCGATGTTACATACATCGTTGCAGATCGTCCGGGAGGGGACAATTGCCCGATGACACGCCGCTCCAGGAGCCTGAAAATGAGCGCAATTCGAACGCCCTAGCGAGCTTGGCCAACATCCTCAAATATGGTTTGGCGACAGCATCGGACCGTCAAAAGCGATTGCTTCAATATCTCGTTACGGAAGAACTGGAAGGACGCGGGGATCTTCTCAAAGCCGCGCCCATCGCGACCGGCGTGCTCGGACGGTCCGCTGATTTTGATCCTCAAACTGATAGCATTGTGCGCGTCGAAATGGGGCGCCTCCGTCAGGCCTTAGAACTTTATTATGCGACCCACGGCGCGAAGGATCCCGTGCGGATCAAGTTCGAGAAGGGCAGTTACCGTCCGAAATTCGAGCGGATCGCCAATGGGAAACCGCCCCGAACGCCGCAACGCTATTGGATAATGGTCATGACTGCCGTCTTGGTCGCGGTAATCACCAGCGTCGTTCTTTTGACGATTTTGGCAATCACTAACAGGCCTGAGGATCAGCAAGGAAAACTGGCGCCGATCCGGAGTAGCCCGCGCGTCGCAGTCGCACCGGTTGCCTTCTCGTCGGATGCGCCCGGGTTGGAGTATTTCGCCGCCGGAATTCAAGGCGAAATCGTCGGAATTCTTTCGGAGTTTGATTGGCTTACGGTTTTTCCGCTTTTATCCGATCAAGCAATCGACAAAGCTGTGGCCAATGTGATGGGCCATGTCGATTACGTCGTCCGCACCTCGGCGCAGATCGCCCACGGTAAGCTCGCAGTTTGGGTCCTGGTCACGGAGGGCAAGACCGGCGCCGTACTATGGAGCAATCGCTACGAGAGCCCGATTGAGGGTACGGGCCTTTTCGATGTGCAGCGCACCCTTGCCATTCGAATCGCAAGCGATATTGGCAACCCGCTTGGATTCATTGTGAGCCTGGAAAAAACACGCATAGTGAGTGATAGCTTTCGTACCTCGGAAGGGTTCGACTGTTATCTTCGCGCATTAAGTTATTTTAGTCGCTTTGATCGAGCCGTTTACCAGGAGGCGCATTCATGCGCGGAAGCGGCGGCCAAAACCGCATCAAACGACGCGAATGCCTTGGCGCTCTTTGCTTTACTCGAGCTCTCTGGCCAGATTCTTGGCTATGATGGTGTAGCTTCGCCAGAGCGCCGGGCCAACGCTGTGAGACTTGCTGATAATGCCTTTCGTTTGAACGAAGTCGGCTTTCTACCTCGGATGGGGAGTTATGCGGCAGCCGTCTGCGAAGGTGATGAAGAACGTTTCCGCAGGATCTCTGCCTTGGCGGTCCGCGACTATCCTAACAATCCTACTGTATTGTTTGATGTCGCGCGGCGCATGTTATTGGGGACGAATGCCCAGACGGAAGCTATGCAGCTGCTCGATCGCGCCAATAAGCTAAATCCCGAGAACTCGACCCCCTATGGTGTATTAAAAGCCTTCGATGATTATCGGCGGAGCCAGAACAATGAGATGATTCTCAGCGCGCTCAATCTTAGTTCGGGAAGATTGCCACCGCCGCTGCTAGTCATAGAGATGGCCTTGCGCACGCATGCGGGTGATCGAGAAGGTGTTGAGCGACTGAGGCGATCCCTGCAGACATTTGGCTTTACAAATGACGGCGAATTTCTCGCTCTCATCGGTCGCGAGTGCTGGACGGACGAGGTCAAAAAAACCATCCGGCAACTGCTCGCCGCAAAGTAGGCGCTGGGCAGCATCCCTCCGGCAAGCGGCACGGGCCAGAAAGCGATGGCTCGGTTTGAATGGCGACCGGACTCTGCCTAAACCTTTACGGAATGTACGGCTTCGTCCGGCAGCGTGGCTCGCAGCCGTTCCACCGCTTCCTTGACAAGCGGATCGAGGTTCTCGCCGCCTTCATCCAAATGCTGGACGATTTTCTGGCGCATGGTCAGCGCCCAGAATTTGGCGAGATGATCGGCGATCCCGGTGACCGCCTTGTCATGCGCTTGCGGCGCGAAGAATTTGCCGATCTGATTGGCCATGTAGATCAGCTTCTTGGGCGAGGCGGTGTCATGCGACATGATGCTGGGCTCGATCGATGATGCGTTGATGATGGGTAAAGACTTCGAAATCCTGGCCGCGCGCGATCGCCACAAGCGTGATGCCGCTGGCCTCCGCCAAGCGGACTCCGGCCGCTGTCGGCACCGAGACGGCGGCGACCACCGGCGCGCCGAGACGGGCAGATTTTTGAATGAGCTCGATCGAGACCCGGCTCGTCAGAAGCACGATGCCATGCGCGGCTGCCTCGCCGCTCCGCGTGAGCGCGCCGATCAGTTTGTCGAGCGCATTGTGGCGGCCGACGTCTTCCCGCACGGCGACGAGGCCTCGCGCTGGCACCCAAAAGCCCGCGGCGTGAACGGCGTGGGTCTCTCTATTGAGTTTTTGTCCAGCCGAGAGTGATGCCATGGCCTCGACAATCGCCTCGGAGTTAAAGCGGCTTGCATTGGCGACGACAGGCGCCGGCCGCGCCGCTTCCTCGAGGCTTTCGATGCCGCAAAGCCCGCAGCCCGTTGGACCTGCCATGCTGCGGCGGCGGGCGGCATAGGTTTTTGCACGGTCCTCCGGCAACCAGGCCCTGAGTTCGATGCCGAGCGGCGTCGTGACAACGTCGAGGCTGGCAATCTCGGCGGGCGTCTCGATCAGTCCCTCGGTCAGTGCGAAACCAACCGCGAAATCATCCAAATCCGCGGGCGTCGCCATCATCACGGCATGGGTCGTGCCATTGAAGGTGAAGGCGATCGCCGTCTCTTCTGGCACCGTGCGAACCGAAGCGAACAATACGCCGCTCCGCCACGCGAGGCAGGAAACGTTGTGTGATGGCGGCGGCGGCTTGCTGCCACCGTCACCCATGAGATCTTCACTCATTCCGCGGCTTCGGCTGCCTCGGCGATGCGGCGGCTCTGCTCGGCCTGTTCGCGATATTGCTCTTGCCAATCCGTCGGCCCGTTCGAGCGTGAAATCTGCACGGCGGTGACCTTGAATTCCGGACAATTGGTCGCCCAATCGGAGAAATCGGTGGTCACGACATTGGCCTGGGTGGTCGGATGGTGGAAGGTCGTGTAGACGACGCCCGGCGCGACACGATCGGTAACGAGCGCCCGCAAGGTCGTCTCACCGGCGCGGCTTGCGACCTTCACCCAATCGCCCTCATTAACGCCGCGCTGCTCGGCGTCATGCGGATGGATTTCGAGCCGGTCCTCATCATGCCAGGCGACATTGGCGGTGCGGCGCGTCTGCGCCCCGACATTGTAATGGCTGAGAATGCGCCCGGTCGTGAGCAGGAGCGGATAACGCGGCCCGGTTCTCTCGTCGGTCGCCACGTATTCAGTGAGGACGAATTTGCCCTTGCCACTCGCGAAGCCGCCGATATGCATGATCGGCGTGCCTTCCGGCGCCTTCTCATTGCAAGGCCATTGGACAGAGCCAACTTCAGCGAGCTTGGCGAAGGAGACGCCAGCGAAGCTTGGAGTCGTTGCCGCGATCTCATCCATGATCTCGCTCGGGTGCGCATAATTCATCGGCACGCCCATGGCCTCGGCGAGTTTCACCGTGATCTCCCAATCGCCATAGCCGTTCTTGGGGCTCATGACCTTGCGCACGAGCTGAATACGGCGCTCGGCGTTGGTAAAGGTCCCGTCCTTTTCGAGGAAGGTCGAGCCCGGCAGGAAGATGTGGGCGTAATTCGCCGTCTCATTCAGGAAGAGATCCTGGACGATCACGCATTCCATGGCCGCAAGGCCCGACGCCACATGATGGGTGTCGGGGTCGGATTGGAGAATATCCTCGCCCTCGATGTAAATGCCCTTGAACGTGCCTTCGACGGCCGCGTCCAGCATATTGGGAATGCGCAGGCCCGGCTCCTTGTCGAGGGTGACGCCCCAGAGTTTCTCGTAGATAGCGCGCGCGCTATCGTCGGAGACATGCCGATAGCCGGCGAGTTCATGCGGGAACGAGCCCATGTCGCAGGCGCCCTGCACATTGTTCTGGCCGCGCAAGGGATTGACGCCAACACCGTTGTGGCCAAGGTTGCCGGTCGCGAGCGCGAGATTGGCGATCGCGAGCACCGTGGTCGAACCCTGGCTGTGCTCGGTAACGCCTAGCCCGTAATAGATCGCGCCATTGCCGCCGGTGGCATAGAGCCGGGCCGCCTTGCGCATGAGATCGGCCGGAACGCCGGAGTCTTTTTCGACCGCTTCCGGACTGTGGCGTGCCTCGGAGACAAACTCCGCCCAGTCCTGGAACTCGGACCAATCGCAGCGTTCCCGTACGAAAGCCTCGTTGACGAGACCCTCGGTCACGATGACATGGGCGAGTGCGGTCAGGACCGCGACATTGGTGCCGGGCTGCAAAGGCAGATGATAATCGGCCTCGATATGCGGCGTGCGGACCAGATCGATGCGGCGGGGATCGAGAACGATCAATTTCGCCCCTTCGCGCAGCCGCTTTTTCATACGCGACGCAAACACCGGATGGCCGTCGGTCGGATTGGCGCCGACAATCATGATGACATCGGATTCATCGACGGAATCGAAATCCTGCGTTCCAGCCGAAGTGCCGAAGGCCGTCTTCAAACCATAGCCGGTCGGCGAGTGGCAGACCCGCGCACATGTATCGACATTGTTGTTGCCGAAGCCAGCGCGGACGAGTTTTTGGATGAGGTAGGTTTCTTCATTCGTGCAGCGCGAAGAGGTGATGGCGCCGACCGACGTCTTCCCATATTTTTCCTGGATGCGTTTGAACTCGGACGCCGCATAGGCGAAGGCCTCGTCCCAGGAGACTTCGCGCCAGGGGTCAGAGACCTTGGCGCGGATCATCGGCTTGAGAATACGATCCCGATGGTTCGCATAACCCCAGGCGAAGCGGCCCTTGACACATGAGTGCCCGTGGTTCGCCTTGCCGTCCTTGTAGGGAACCATGCGGACGAGTTCCTCGCCACGCATCTCGGCCTTGAAGCTGCAGCCGACACCGCAATAGGCGCAAGTCGTGACCGCCGAATGTTCGGCCTGGCCAATCTCGATGACCGACTTTTCGATGAGCGTGGCGGTCGGGCAAGCCTGGACGCAGGCGCCGCAGGAGACGCATTCCGATTCGAGGAAGGGCTCCGCCTGCCCTGCCGAAACCCGGCTCCCGAAGCCGCGCCCGTCGATCGTCAGCGCGAAGGTGCCTTGCACTTCCTCGCAGGCGCGTACGCAGCGGTTGCAAACGATGCATTTAGAAGGGTCATAGCTGAAATAGGGGTTGGATTCGTCCTTTTTGTCGGCAAGATGGTTGGCGCCGTCATAACCGTAGCGCACATCACGCAGCCCGACATTGCCCGCCTCCGTCTGCAATTCGCAATTGCCATTGGCGGCGCAGGTGAGGCAATCGAGCGGATGATCGGAGATATAAAGCTCCATCACGCCCTTTCGCAGGGCTTTCAGACGCTCGGTCTGGGTATGCACTATCATGCCCGGCGCAACCGGCGTCGTGCAGGAAGCCGGTGTCCCGGCCCGGCCCTTGATCTCGACGAGGCAGAGCCGGCAGGAGCCGAACGCGTCGAGCATGTCATTGGCGCAGAGTTTGGGGATTTTTGTGCCGACCTCCATCGCCGCCCGCATGATGGATGTGCCTTCCGGGACATGCGTCTCGATACCATCGATGGTCAGCGTGACCATTTTGTCTGATCGCGAAGCGGGCGTTCCGTAATCGATCTCGGTAACTAGCGGCATGACAGCCTCCTCATTCAGCAGCAGCGAGAACGCGCGGCGTGAAATCTTCCCTAAAATGGCGAACGGCGCTCATCACGGGATAGGGCGCAAATCCCCCGAGCGCACACAGCGAACCGAACTTCATCGTATTGCAAAGGTCTTCGAGCAGCGCCATGTTTTCGGCGGGCTTCACGCCGGCGAGCACGCGATCGATGACCTCGACGCCCCGGGTCGAGCCGATCCGGCAAGGCGTGCATTTGCCGCAACTCTCGATCGCGCAAAACTCCATCGCGAACCGCGCCATTTGCGCCATGTCGACGGTATCGTCGAACACGACGATTCCGCCATGGCCGATGAGGCCATCGCGGGCGGCGAAAGCTTCATAATCAAAAGGCGTATCGAACAACGCGCGGGGGAAATAGGCGCCGAGCGGGCCGCCGCATTGAACCGACCGCACCGGCCGCCCCGACAGAGTGCCGCCGCCGACCGTATCGACGATTTCACCGAGGGTGAGCCCAAAAGCGGTCTCGTAAAGGCCGCCGTAGCGAACGTTGCCGGCAATCTGAATCGGCATGGTCCCGCGCGAACGCCCAAAGCCGAAACCCGCATAAAAATCGGCGCCGCGATCAAGCACCGTCGGCACCGCCACCAGCGACAAAACATTGTTGATGACGGTTGGCTTCGCGAAAAGCCCCTTATGTGCCGGCAAAGGCGGCTTGGCGCGCACGATGCCGCGCTTGCCTTCCAGGCTATCGAGCAGGGCCGTCTCTTCGCCGCAGACATAGGCACCGGCACCCATCCGCAGTTCAAGCTCGAAGGCATATCCCGAGCCTAGAATATTGGGGCCAAGGAAGCCCGCTTCCCGCGCGATCCGGATAGCCTCCGAAAACGTCTTCCCGGCATGCGGATATTCCGAGCGGCAATAGACATAGCCCTTGGTCGCGCCAACGCCGATGCCGCAGATCGTCATGCCTTCGATCAGGGCGAAAGGATCGCCCTCGCCAATCATGCGGTCGGCGAAAGTGCCGCTGTCGCCTTCGTCGAAGTTACAGACGACATATTTACGGTCGGCTTGTGTATCAGCAACGGTCTTCCATTTGATGCCGGTCGGAAAACCGGCGCCGCCGCGGCCGCGAAGCCCGGATTTCGTCACTTCGGCAACGATCGCCTGAGGGCCGATGGCAATGGCGCGTTTGAGACCTTTCCAGCCGTCATGCGCCTCATAGTCTGCGAGCGAGAGCGGATCAATGATACCGCAACGGGCAAAGGTGAGCCGCGTCTGGGACGCGAGGAACGGATGATCTTCCGGCTTGCCGATCCGCAAGGCATGCGCGCCGCCGGTAACGAAGTCCGAATCGAAGAGAGAAGCAACATCGGCGGGCGAGACCGGACCATAGCCGATCCGCCCTTGCGCCGTCTCGACCTCGATTAAAGGTTCCAGAAAAAACAGGCCGCGCGAGCCGGTGCGGACGATCTCTATCGAAAGACCGCGGGCACGCGCCTCCGCCGCGATCTTTGCGGCGACCTTGTTGGCGCCAACCGCCAGCGCGGCTACATCCTTAGGGACGAAAACGCGTGTCATGGACCGCACGCCTCTTCGAGCGCTTCGGTGATTTTGCCTGCGTCCAGCCGCCCAAGCGGTTCGCCGTCGAGAAGGGCAGATGGTGAGGTGGCGCAAAGGCCGAGGCAATAAACCGGCTCGACCGTCAATTCGCCGTCAGCTGTGGTGCCACGCCAGCCAACGCCGAGCTTGCCGAGAACGGTTGCTGCCAAGCCCTCGCTTCCGACGCTCTGGCACGCCTCGCCGCGGCAAAGCTGCAAAAGATGATGCCCGCATGGCTCGTGGCGGAAATCGTGGTAAAATGTCACAACACCATGAACCTCGGCGCGGGTCAGATTGAGTACGTCCGCTATCAGCGGAACGGCGTCTTTGTTAATATAACCGAACTCTTCCTGCAAAGCATGCAGAATAGGCAGCATGGGGCCCTCAAGCCCGGTATATTCGGCAATAATCTCCCTGGCGCGCTCAGCATTCCAGGCGGAAGCCTCAGGCATACATTTCCCGTCCATTATCGATTGGTAATCAAATATGAAACCTGACCGCCCAAAGATCAATAACGTAGTTTTGTAAACATATCGATTTTCTCTATCAATTCCGGACGCCATCACAGCGAAACTCTATCAATCGGAAATGCGCGGAGATCCTTGTTTTTGGGGCATCGACAGCCGGCTAGCTTCCGTGGCGAGCGCCCTGATAATCGGAGGAATAGGCTCGCGGCGCGCCGAAACGAGACCGATCGTGTAGAGTTCCCGCGGTTCGGTGATCGGAATCGCACGCAAGGGCTCGGTCACGCTGAGTACGCTCAGGATCTTTTCGGGGACGACGCAGGCGCATTCGCCGATCCTTGCGTAGGAAAACAACACCAGCATGGAGTTTGATTCGAGGGGTGGGGGCGTCGCCGCGTTCAGCAGCAGGCGGTCGATGATGCGGCGGTTTTGCATATCAGGGGTAAGCAGGCAAAGGGGAATGCGGGCCACATCCGCCCAGGTCACTGTTTCTTTATCGCCAAGGGGGCTCCCGGCGCGGGTCAAAAGCAGATAGCGCTCGTGATAAAGCGGTACTGTATGAAGATCGCCGAGCGGCTCATTGTCCAGATAGGTGAGCCCCGCATCGATTTGAAAATCATCCAGCATCGCAAGGATTTCCCGCGACGTTTTAGAGAGAACTGTGAAGCGCACACCGGGATGCTTCGCCCGGAAGGGAGTCGTCAGCTCCGCGACGACAGGGGTTGCGGTCGGGACCGCGGCCAGCGTCAGATGCCCGGCAAGCGCGGTCTTGGCGGCATGAACGTCCTGGCGCATGGCGCGCGCGTCACTGACGATGCGCCTGCCCCAAACAAGCACGCGCTCGCCTTCCGCCGTTAGTCCGTAATAGCGCGAGCTCCGGTTGACGAGCAGCACGCCCAAAGTGTCTTCGAGCTGCTTGATCCCGGCCGACAAAGTGGGCTGGGTCACGCCGCAGCATTCAGCGGCGCGGCTGAAGTTGCGCTCGCGGGCGAGTGCAATCAGGAATTCGAGCTTGTCGATCATCGTGAGGCCCCGGTTTGGACCGGAAACTTTCGTGCCTGCAAGGCGACGCTCCGGCTGGCAAAAGCGCTAATGAACGCAGCATGACTCCAGGTGAGTGTCTTTGCCGACGTTTGGGCCCCGGTTGTCTGGTCGAATTGTTCTGAAAGCTCTCCGGATTCCGGCGTATAGGCAGCCACCATTGCCATAAATTGGTCGCCGCGCCGGAGCAAAGCCTCAAACCGGTGATTCAAAGCTTCGCGTGGCGAACCCGAGAAGTTGTCATCGCCGATCCTAAGCCGGCTCAAGAATGCCTTGTTATCAGCCGTCACTGAAAGTTTCACGCCACTCGCCACAGCTCCCGCGAGCGTATAATAGATTTCCGCCGCGCCGAGCGTCGAAAAATAATAAGCGCCGCCACTGAAATAAGCGTCTCCGTCATAACGCCCCAAGGCAGGGCCACGGTTTTCCGGCCGGCCCCGATTAATCTCATAGCGCGCTTCGAACAGCGCCTCGAGCTGCGCTAAGGTCGCCATGACCTTCGGATCGCAGACGCTATGCGCGCCCTTCTTTCGCCCAGCGTGGATGACCGCGAGGATCGTCGCGAAATCGAGCTCTCTCCCCGGCAAGGGATGTGCGACCTCCCGGCGGCTTGTGTAAAAACCTCTCTCAGGGCGCCAATATACATCGAGGGATTGGGCGATCTCTTGCGCTGCTGAAAGACAGGCCTGCTGCGTAGCATCGTTCATGCCGGTTTCGCGCATCCACAGAACGCCATCGGCGAGCGCCGCATGATGCAAAAGCCGGGTCGAATAATGCTGGCCCAGTTCTTCTTCCCAAATATCGAAACTGAGCTCGCGCCAGTGCGCAAGGACAAAGCCGAGATCGGTCTCGATCAATTCGCCCATGGCGGAGCGGGTCGCGGGGTCGAGTCTATCGAGCGGCCAGAAGCGCATCAGGGCGAGCGCACGCAAAGCGGGGCCGTCATGTTGCGGGCGCGACCATTTGCTGATGTCGAGCGTGGCGTCTGGATTAAACCGCGGCTCGCCAAGAACACGATCCCCCGAAATGGCGGCAAGCTCGTCGTCGTCGCGCACGTATTGCAAAAAAAACGGTTCGATCTTTTTCCTGAAATCACGGGACTCGCGTAAAAACTCGTGACCATCAAGCCGATTGAGGGAGAGACTGAACACAATAAATTCCTTGAAACGGGAAATCCCCTCCTTGGCAGCGCTTCCCTCTGTGATCACATGCCGCAAAGCATCGATGACGATCGCCGAATCGCGCTGCCAATGGAAGAAATAGTCGGGATCGGGATCCCAGGCGCCAAGCGCCGTCGAGGCCAGCACGGACCCCGGCAGCGGCTGGATTATTTGGCCAAACCCCCGCCGCTCTTTGACGAGATGCGTCGCCGAAATCGCACCGAGCATCTTCGCCACCGAGATGGGGTATTGCCGCGCCATCCATTCCGACAAATGGCTGGCGGCGCCTGGCACTGGGACACCTCCGGTCGTTGTCCCGGCTGCCACCACGACCCCCGCCTCCTAGATCATCTGTGGACTTGAAAAGCAGAGCCGCTTCAGACCGGTCTTGACATCGGGATCGGCCATGAAGAGCTTCCACAAAAGCCCGCTCCGGTAATTCTCGATCATGATGACGATGGGCCCCTCGTCGATCGCGAGATAGGTCTTCGCGACCCAATCATGCGACTCGCTGAAAGCATCGGTGAACCCAAAGCGGCCCCAAATCCGCTCGCCGAGAACGTCGTGGAAATGCCGGAGCGCGCGCATCGCCTGTTCCGGCGCATAAGGAAAGCTTGAAAGGGCCGCCGTCGGACTGATCACGCCATTGTCGTTGTCCGGCGCATGCGCGGCATAGCCGGCGGGGTCGTCGCTCGCCGTCAATCCCCAGCAGGATGGCCCATAACCTTTGTGTTTGTTAGGATTGCGGACACAGTGCTCGTAATTGATCAAGGTATGCTGAACGTTCTGTTGGAAATAGCTTGCGTAATTGTCCTTGAGCCCGCGCGGGTCGAGCCCGCAAAACGAATAATGGCAGAAGAACAACGGGCCGCCATAGTCCGGACCAAGCGGCAGCTCGAGATCGTAATAGCGGCGGCGGTTGAGGAACGTGCGGCTTTGCGCAAAGCCGTCATGGTACACGGAGGGCGCGATCGCGTAAGTGGGCGAGGCTGCGGCGAGCACGTAAGTAATGAGGCATTCGTTCCAGCCGCGAATTTCATGATCGAGGCTGAAGCCATTGGTGGGGCTCCAATGCCAGGTCAGGACATGGCGCCCGTCGCGCGTGTGCCAGTTCCATTCGGCATCGCGCCACAGCCAGGTGATGCGATCGCGCAGGCTCTTCTCGGCAGGGTTGTCCGCGCTGAAATATTGGCGCGCGCACAAAAGCCCTTGAAACAAAAATGAACTTTCAACGATGTCGGAGCCGTCGTCCTTGCGGCCAAACCTTATCGCAGCTCCGCTGCGGCCATTCATGTAATGTGGGAAAAGACCATGGAAACACGGCGCCCGCTCGAGAAATCCGAGTATGAGGCTGAGGCGGTCCACGGCTTCATCGCGTCCGATCCAGCCGCGCTCGGCCGCGACGATGATCACCATGACGGCAAAACCGGAGCCGCCGGTGCTGACGAGATCATCATCGGGATCCACGGTAAGCCCGGTCCGGTCGCGCGCCAGGCCGCAGATGGGATGGGCGCCTTCCCAAAAATAACGGAATGTCTGGCGCTGGACGAGATCCATAAGCGCCTCGTCCGGCAGGCTAGTGGACGGCTTATCTTTTAGCGAAGGTTTCCGGGAAGCCGGCATCTGCGGAGAGTTCCTATTTTCTGCGTTCAAATTGCCGGGGCATTTTGTTTTGCCGCGGGTTCGGGAAATGCGGGTGCTGCGGCAGGAACCAAGCGCTGACCCTCCGGATCCGGGATGAGGTGGAGGACACGCGTGAAAAAGCCGCCTCTTGTATCCGCTTGGCCGATATTGATGATCGCCGCTTCCGCCAATTCCTGGCTAAACACATCAAGGAACAAGCCGCGCGTGTCGTCGTCAAGGTAATCGATGGCTTCGTCGAGCACGATCCACCGCGGTTTGTGCAGCAATAGCCGGGCAAAGGCGAGTTTGTGCTGGTCCTCGCGGGTCATTTCCCGTTCCCAGCGGGCATCACGATCTAGTTCCGGCGACAGATGCGCAAGCTTCATCCGCTCCAGTGCGGCATCATATTGCTCGTTCGAAAATTGGGAAGGCTGCAAGGGATAGGCAAGCGCGCCGCGCAGCGTGCCTGGCGGTATATAGTGTGATTGCGAGATGAACATCATGGTTTGCGCGGGCGGCAGCAAGATCCGCCCGCATCCCCACGGCCAAAGGCCTGCGATCGCACTGAAGAAACTGGTCTTGCCGCCCCGCCGCTTGCCGATGATCAGAACCCGCTCCGCCGGATTGATCACGACATGTCTCTCGCTCAGCCGCGTGCAAGCGGTGGGCGATGCGATGCCGGTTTGGTCGAAAACGAGCCGGTCGTCGGCCGTCTGAACAAGCTCGATGCGGCCCGTCTCGCCGCCAAGTTTGTCCATCTCGAGAAGGGCCAGACGGAAGCTCGCGACGCGCAAAAGCGTCGCCCGCCAATCGGCGATCGTGCTAAAATTATCAACAAACCAGCGCAACGCCTGCTGCACCTGATTGAAGGCCCCGGCCGCCATCATCAATCCGCCGAGCGACATATCGCCCGCGAAATAGCCGGGCGACGCCACGATGAAGGGCGCCACGATCGCAAACCAGCCGTAACCTGCGGTAACCCAAGTGAGGCGCGTGATCCCGCTCACCAGCCGCCGCATCATCAAAAGGACCTGATCGAATTCGCGGTTCAGATAATCCTTTTCATCGGCTTCGCCGCCATAAAGGGCAATGGACTCGGTGCGCTCATTGACCCGCACGAGAGCGAACCGCAAATCAGCCTCGCGCGCATAGCGTTCGGCGTTAAGTGCGATCAGCGGGCGCCCGATGCGCCAGCTCACCAAGGAAGCGATGCCAGCATAGGTCAGGGCTAACCAGACCATGTAGCCGGGCAGAGAGAAACTCAATCCGGCGATGGAAAACGTTATGCCGTCCGAAACGGTCCATAATACAGTAATAAAAGCGATGAGAAGGAGGGTCGATTGGAGCAAGCCAATGCCGAGGTCGGTCGAAGTCTCCACCAAGTGACGGGCGTCTTCGTGGATACGCTGATCCGGGTTCACGCCGATTTCGCCAGCGTTGGAGAGGTGAAACGCGCGCTTGGGCACGAGCCACTGATCGAAGAGATCATGCGTGAGCCCGTCGCGCAGATTCATCTTGCTCATCTCTCTGAGCCAAGCCTGGGCGACATTCAGGGCCAGCAGAGTCCCGGCGAGCACCCCAAACATCACAAGCTGGTACAAAAACCCCATAAAGTCCTTGTGCGAGAGCGCATCATAAAACGGCTTGTTCCAGGCATTAAGCTTGATCTGGAGGAAGGCGGTCAGCCCGACCACGGCGCAGAGTGAGATGCCAAGCGAAATGAGGATGTTGCGTCCCGGCGAATGAAAAAAAGTCGTGATCATCATCCAGAGCTGAGGCGCGAGATTCTGACCCCGCGCCGCGGTCGCCGCCTCACTCCCGGACGGTGTTTTGGTCTCGTCAGCCATGTGCGCCCGATTCCATTTTCCTGCGTATCGTCTTATCAAGAGGCTTAGAGCACGATCACCAATAAGTGGAAACCGGTTTCGTGTTCAGAATTCTACGGCGAATCAAGCTTTACTTCATATTAGCAGCACCGGGCCTCGCCAATGAATAGGATCGAAAATCTCCTCGCGGCGATGACCCTCGAGGAAAAAATCGGCCAGCTCAACATGGTGGCGGCCGGATATGCCGTCACCGGCCCGGTCCTGGCGAGCGGGACGGCCGAGGGCATTCGCGCTGGGCGTATCGGCAGTCTACTCAACCTTTGGGGTGCCCGGGAGATCCATGCGATGCAGAAAATCGCGGTGGAGGAGACAAGGCTCGGCATTCCGCTTCTGACCGGTTTCGACGTTCTGCACGGGCATAAGACCATTTTCCCAATACCACTCGCCGAGGCAGCCTCCTTTGATCCTTTGTTGTGGGAAGCGAGCGCTCGAGCGGCGGCGATCGAGGCCGCCGCCGATGGCATCAATATGGTATTCGCCCCCATGCTCGATATCGCGCGAGACCCGCGTTGGGGGCGCATCGCCGAAGGGCCCGGCGAAGACCCGTTCGTCGGCGCGCTATTCGCCAAAGCCAAGGTGCGAGGCTTCCAAGCGGAGGGCTTGCCGGAAGGCTTGGCAAATGCGGGAGCCGTTGCCGCCACGGCTAAGCATTTCTGCGCCTATGGCGCGGCCATTGCCGGACGCGACTATGCCTCGGCGGATGTTTCCGAACGTCTTTTGCACGAAGTCTATTTGCCTCCCTTCACGGCGGCGGTGGCCGCCGGCTGCGCCGCGATCATGCCGGCCTTCAACGATCTCGCCGGCATTCCAATGACCGCCCATATTCCCTTGCTGCGCGACTGGCTACGCCGCGAAGCCGGTTTCGACGGGGTGATCGTCAGCGACTACAATGCGATTGCCGAATTGACACGTCACGGCATTGCCGGCGACCTCGTCGAGGCGGCCGCGGCGGCTCTCCAGGCTGGCGTCGACATCGACATGATGAGCGGCGCCTACAGCGAGGGGCTGGCTCCGGCGATCAGGCGCGCCCTGGTTTCGCTCGAAGAGATCAACGCCTGCGTGCGCCGGGTGCTCAAGCTTAAGGAGCGCCTTGGTCTGTTCGACGATCCCTACCGGCGCGGTTCGGCACGCACGCACGCTCCTGACTATTCCGCGTCCCGGCGCGATCTCGCCCGGCAGGCGGGACGGCGATCGATCGTTCTTCTCATCAATCACGATGTGCTGCCGTTGCCGCCAGGGCTGCGCCGCATTGCGCTCATAGGTCCCCTCGCCGATGCGCGCGCCGAGATGCTTGGACCCTGGGCGATGGCCGGAAATGCTTCCGATCCGGTTACGATCCGCGAAGGTCTCGCGGCGGCGCTGCCCGATGCCGAGATCGTCTTTTCGCCAGGTGCGGGCATCGAAGGGGAAGATACCTCAGGTATCGCCGCCGCGAGGGAGATTTGCCGTGACGCTGATCTCGTTGTTTTGTGTCTTGGCGAAGCCGCCGCTATGAGTGGCGAAGCAGCGAGCAGGGCAGACCCTGGCCTGCCCGGCGTCCAGAACATGCTAGCCGAAGCCCTATTTGAGCTCGGCAAGACGGTTGTCGTGCTGATTTCCTCCGGGCGGCCGCTCATGATCGGCGCAATTGCCGCAAAAGCCCAAGCTTTACTTGCCACTTGGTTTCTTGGCGTCGAAGCCGGACATGCCATCGCCGACGTGATGACCGGGAAGTACAACCCGACCGGGCGGTTGCCCGTGACTTGGCCCCGCGATATCGGCCAAGTGCCGATTTTCTTCGCCGAGCGGCCAAGCGGGAGGCCCGCCAACCCCAACGATCATTACACGAGCAAATATCTCGATATGCCAGTCACGCCGCTGTTCCCGTTTGGACACGGCTTGAGCTACAGCCGCTTCGGCTTAAGCAAACCGCGCGTGAACAAAATGAACTTCAAGAACGGCGACGAATTGATGATCGAGGTAGATGTAATCAACGAAGGCATTGCCGCCGGACAGGAAACAGTTTTCCTTTTTGCGCGAGACATCGTTGCGAGCGTGGCGCGGCCACTGCTCGAACTCAAGGGCGTCGGCAAGATCGCACTTGCCGCCGGGGAAAGTGGAACGGTTTGCTTCAGACTGGACGCCGAAGCGCTCGCTTTTCCGGGAAGCGATTTTCAGCCGCTCCTCGAGCCAGGCGAATTTCTATTGTCGTTCGGCCAAAGCGCCGATCCGAACGGCCTGTTGACGATTAAATTGCGCGCCCTGCCCGGCTGATACGGATGTTCCTCGCGGGGCTTGCGGGCGCGCCCAGCCGCCGCTATAAGAACGGCGAAGCAAAGTGCGGCCGGAGAAAAGGTTCGGCGGCGCGCCGGAGTGTAGCGCAGCCTGGTAGCGCACCTCGTTCGGGACGAGGGGGCCGGAGGTTCGAATCCTCTCACTCCGACCATTTGTTTCATTGTTGCGATGAATGAAACCGCGATAGCGGCACCAGTTGCGGGCTTTGAGGATGGGGAGCTACCGCCAACAGTCGAGGGCAAGCCGCATCGCGGTCAGCGCATTCGCGTTTTACGCGCTACTACTGCAAGCCTTCCTCGCGGCGTCCGCGCCAGCTCACTCCCTCGATTTTCCGGGCGGCATCAGCACCGTTACTTGTACTTTGGACGGATCCGGTTCTGGAACTCCGGGCGGTAATCCTGTCGACCATCACGGACTTTGCTGCATCCTGGCTTGTGCCGCGGCGGGCTGCCCTTATGTCGGGGCGGCATCGCCGATTACTGGTTTTCCGGATCGGGTCGCCTCCCCGATAAGATTCACGCTCGCGCAACAACTCCCGGCGCGTCCCCCGCTCAAGCATTATTTCGCCGCGCGCGGTCCTCCCGCGAATATCTAATCGCGCGCGCCCGCGCCGCCCGGTTTTTGGGCTCTTCACGGCGAGCCTAGCGTCGCCGCTTGGCGCAATTTCCGCCCTGTCACCGGACCTAAGCCCGCTTGCGCCAGCGAAACTGCGGCAGGCCTCAAGTCCAGTGATTCAGGCCGGAAACCAAGCCGAGACCATGAGTCCCAGACACTCCGGCGCATGCGGCTTCGGCCAATCGCGATAAAATGCGGGCATTCCCGAATCACACCGCTTTTCCATTTTGCGCGGCCGGCGTGGCCCTTCGCGGCCCCGGCTCACTCCCGAGGTATCCTATGTTACTTTCCAATTTTGCCGCCTTCGGCGCTGCCGCCCTGGCGCTCGCCTTGATGTTCACTCGGTCCTTCCCCCGCGCCAAACCAGTGGAGGCTGCTCATGACCGCGGCTAACGCTGCCCTTGCGGGCTTATATCAGGCTCACGCCAGTGAATTACACGGTTTTGCCCGGCGCCGTGTCGGCCGCCAGGAAGCCGAGGATGTCGTACAAGACGCCTATCTCCATCTCCTCCAGCGAGGCACTGCCGCGAGCCTCGAACAGCCGCGCGCCTACCTCTTTCGCACCGCCGCCAATCTGGCCGTGGATTTCGCGCGCAAGGCCAAAATCCGTTTGCGTCATGCCGGCGAGGCCTTCGATCTCGGTGCCAATGCGGTGGCGCCGGCCAATCCCGAGGCGGCCACGGGCGCCTCAATGGAGCTTGCCAGGCTGCATGCCTCTCTCGCCAAACTGCCGCCGCTCTGCCGCGATGCTTTTCTGCTCAATCGCGTCGAGGGGTTGACCCATGCCGAGATCGCTGGACGGCTTGGCGTGTCGGTGCGCACGATCGACCGCTTCATGGTCAAGGCATGGGACCATGTGCGCGGCCATTTTGGAAGCGAATTCGAGAGTTGAGGCGCGTAGATCGCCGGAACAGATGAAAACTGAGGGGAAGACGCCAGAATGGTGCCTTCCCCGCCACCGAACCAGCCTACTTAAGATATTGATTCCACAGTATGGTATTGGCGGCTGCGACCATCGGACTTGTTTGCAGTGCTATTTCCGGGGTCGGGGTTGGCCACCTGCGAGAACCGATTCTTTGCGGCGCCCGCGCTAAGCGTAGTGAGTTGATGCCGAGTTGGGCCATTTTTGTGAGCCTGCGACTGCCTCGAATGGGGTCCGCTTTTCCCGCAGGTCGATATGCTGAGCCGCATTGTTACGACGCGTTACCGTGCTGACTTGCGGCCGGTTATATCTTCATTCCCAGCATATGCATCAGCATAATGAGAACGCGTCGCCACAGCGAGGGCGGCTGCCAGTCCTCATGCCAGTAGAAATCGCCCGGTACGCGGTTCTCCGGGGCGATCTTTTCCTCATCGCAACTTTGCATGCAGCCAGAATCGTAAGCTTTTTGTACAAGCTTTCGATTTTCTACTGCCATTAAGGTCAAAAGTTCCGCGTTTGTGAGTCTCATCGTCCGTCTTCAATTGCGTCTGTGTTGGCGAGATATAATGAAGGATAATGACAATGGATTGAACTCAACATCACCCGTTTGGGGTAAACGCAGCTTTGATGCAGCCGTAATTTCTTGCCTCTCAAAAGGTATGGCGTCGAATTCATCATCGAAAATGACGGCGGGGCGGGCGTTAGGCGAGGTGTTTGATCCCGAAAGCTGCTGAGCTTTTGAGAAGATCATGCGGCAAAACCAAAGAGATCGAGACCATGAGCGATTCCTCATCAAGCGATCGCGGTCTAAGGAACGGCGGGCGCGAGTCCGGAGCTTTCGCCGAACCGGGCCATGGCGGCCACAGCGCTGTAATGAGGCGCAATTATGGTCACCCGTGTTAGAGTTTAACAATGGAGTTAACCCATGCGTCTCTTATGCCGGCCCCGTTCAATCCATAGCCGCGCCACGGCTGGCGTCGCCGCCAGCCTGTTGGCTTTCTCGGGGTATTCCGCGCCAGTCCTTGCCGGTGAGACAGAGACGCCGATTGAACATGTGATCGTCATCATCGGCGAAAACCGGACCTTCGATCACTTCTTCGCCACCTACACCCCGCCACTAGGACAAAGCGTGTGGAACCTACTTACGAAGGGGATCATCACTGCCGATGGTGCGCCTGGACCGAATTTCGAGCTGGCTCATCAATTTCAAGGCGTTCTCAAAGCTCCTGCAAAATTCTCGCTCACGCCAACGTCGAAGACACTTTATAAAACGCTGCCGCCGCCCCTTACCGATGCCGCCCCAACCAAGCCGAGCGACGCAAAGCCGCCGCCCTTCGCGACGCTGGCCGCAGCGGCCGCCGCTGAGGGACTATCCTTGCCGGCGGTCGATTTGCCACTTCTTACAACTGGTGCCACTGGGCTACCCAACCGGGCCATCGATACCCGCATCCTCAACGTCAACACCCTGCCAAGCGGGCCATTCCAGCTGACCCCGGGCGTCTCCTATGACGATTATGCGGCAAGCCCGGTGCACCGTTTCTATCAAATGTGGCAACAGCTCGATTGCAGCATCGCTCAAGCGGCACCGGGGAACCCGAGTGGTTGTCTCGCCGATCTGTTCCCCTGGGTCGAGGTGAGTATTGGAGCGGGCGCCAATAGCAAACGGCAACCTCACGGCTTCAATGACGAGACGACCGGCGAAGGCGCCACGGCGATGGGATTTTACAACGTCCAAAAAGGTGACATGCCCTATTTCACCGAGCTCGCCCGGGAGTTCACGATCAGCGACAATTACCATCAGCCGGTCATGGGCGGCACCGGCGCAAATAGCATTATGCTGGGTGCTGCCGACGCCTATTATTTTACGGATGGCCTTGGCAAGGCGCTGATACCGCCGGCCAATCAGATTGAAAATCCCGACCCGCGGGAAGGCACCAACAATTGGTACAAAGAGGACGGTTACACCGGCGGCTCTTATAGCAATTGCTCAGATCCGGCCGCGCCAGGCGTGGGCACGATTGTGAGCTATCTCGCCTCCCTGCCATATGCCCCAAAGCCGAATTGCGCACCTGGGCAATTTTATCTCCTAAACAATTACGGTCCTGCCTATTATGGCGACGGCAGTCTCCATACCGGCAACCCTTTCACTCTTCCCCCTTCGCCGGTGCGGACTATCGCCGACACCCTGCTCGAAAAAGGAGTCTCGTGGAAATATTACGGCGAGGGCTGGAACAGCTTTGTCACGAGATCCGGCAAGAGTGTCTATTGCAGCATCTGCAATCCGTTCCTCTACGAAACAGCGATCATGACCGAGCCGTCGATCCGGGCGGAGCATCTCAAGGACACCGTCGATTTTTATAATGACATCGCGCAGGGAGATCTGCCGGCGGTTTCCTATGTGAAGCCTGGCGGACTCCTCGACGGCCATCCGGCAACCTCGAAATTCAATTTGTTCGAGGCTTTCACCAAGAAAATCGTCGATGCCGTGAAATCGAGGCCAAAGCTCTTTGCCCATACGGCGATCTTCATCACTGTCGACGAAGGCGGCGGCTATTACGACTCGGGCTATGTCCAGCCCCTCGATTTTTTCGGCGACGGGACTCGCATTCCGCTGATCGTCGTGTCGCCTTATTCAAGCGGCGGCCGCGTCGTGCATGATTACGCCGATCATGTCTCCATTTTGAAGTTCATCGAGCGGAACTGGCACCTGCCGGCGATCACCGGGAGGAGCCGGGATAATCTCCCCAATCCAGTCGCGACAGCGGGAAATCCCTATGTTCCGGCCAATAGCCCCGCAATCGACGATCTTTTCAGCACATTCCGGTTCGAGGGTGGCGGCAATGGCGCTGGCGGTACCGATGACAAGAAAAACTGACAAGGGGATGACTAGGTTACGCTCGCATGAGCTAGCAGAATGAGAGCTGAGCGTCTTTGAACTAGCCAATGGTGGCGTTTGCGGAGGACGAAGGAAAGAGGATCGAAATACTTAGGAAGTTCGATTCATCAAGCCCGTGAAAACTCACGCGATCGTCCTGAGAAAACCTTCGACCTTCGAAAAGTAATCCGGCCATGTCGGCGGCCTAAAGTTAACAATCCGCCGGCGGATCGCTTGTGCCTCATCCGTGTTGTCAGCCAAGGTCTCAATCGCGGCGAGCCAGCCTAGCCCGTCCATTGGGTGTCTGTAGATCGCATAGTCACCCGCCACGTCGCGATGGGCCGGAATGTCGGAAGCAATCACCGGCGTGCCCACGCACAGAGCCTCGATGAGCGGCAGGCCATATCCCTCGGCATAAGATGCCATGAGCACACCTTTCGCATGGCTCATCAGGTCTCGCAGGGCCGGGCTTGATAATCCTTTTGCGAAAATTATGTGGTTCTCGATCTCCCGGCAGCGCGTGAGAAGGTGCTGAACCGCGTCGCCGCCCCATCCTGGCGAACCCACCACGACGAGTTTCGGCGCATGTGCGCCATGCCGGCGCACCAATTCGCGCCAAACATTGATGAGAAGCGCATGATTTTTGCGCGGCGTGAGCGCACCGCAGACGACAAAATAATTATGTGAAGCCAATTCATCGTCCGGGATCCCTCGTTCGAGAAAGATGGGGGCCACCGGAAGTGGCACAGTCGCGACCGGGATATCACCGCGGCCGCGCAAGTGCAGTTCGCGCATGACTGAGTTGCGGGCCGTCGGAGAGGTTGCGATGAGGGCGGCCGCATAGCGGGCTGTATTCTCCGTCATATGACGATGATGACGCATGCCGGCATCCGAAACCCATTCAGGATTCTCGAGCGGGATCATATCATGCAACATGAAAACGGGTTTGACATCGGGCCGCCGTTGCAGCCAGGAAAGAAACCACGGAAATGCGAGACCCACATGTCCAATATTGACGTAGATCGAATTTTGCGGCGCCGTTGATAGCCGCCGGAGCCTGCGTGGAAAGCCGCCTGCTGAAAATAGATTGGAAAACCGGCGGGCCGTATCATTCACGTTGCTTTTGCCGCGTCGCTGCGCCGGTGCACGGCTAACGGAGGACAACCGCATTTTGATGTTGTTTAATCCCGCATCGTCGTGCGTGTTGATCGACTCCGACCAAATATCCTCCAAACGGTCGATAAGCTTCAAGAGCCTGCCGCGATCGAACCAAAAGATTCCCCAGGGCGTCGGTAATGTACCCCCGCAGTCGCCTCGCCAGCTTTCCGCGAAATGCCGCGCGTAACCAAGATCTACTCGGTCGATTCCCCGAGGAGTAGGGAACAAAGGCCCCGAGAACATGCGGACCATGTCATAAGCAACGGGTACCGACACAATGACCCCCCTTCTGGTGCGGATATCGGTGAAGCAAACCCCTACGAGTTGTGGCTGGCGGATAAAACAAGCGGGCCGGAAGGAAAACGACGGGATTCAATTGACGCAAAAAGATGTCTAGATTTTGGCGCATTATATTCACCAACTTTCTTTAGAAACCTCTAAGAAAGTGGCCCACATCAAAAGCGCCCGGGCTGCTTGTGTATTGTGTCCTCGAGGCGCAATTTCCGCGCCACGTTGAATACGTTAATGGCAAAGAGACACATGGAAACGAAGCCTATGCCGAAAAACACAAAATCGTAGGGCGAGAAACTCGCGGACCCTATCGACAGCTTCATGTTTCCTGAAAAATACATCCAGCAATTGACGACGATCAGAATAAGACGAAACTCGGTAGGCCCCGCTGCCATGAAGGACAATTGAAGGTTTCGAGAGACCTGACAATTCAGGAGCACGTACATCCAAAGCATGTAATAGCCAACGAGGGCAAACAAGGCCACGTCCAAACGGATGTAGGCGGAAAGGCCAACCCCAAGCATGATCATGAAGCTACTGACCACATCAACCGAAAAATCGAGAAAATAACCATAGCGCGGTCTCTCGGTTTGGCGGTAACGGGCGAGGCTTCCGTCGAGTGAATCACCGAACCAATGAATGACGATGCCAAGTGTCGCCAGCCAAAAAAAAGCGGGATCAAACCGGGTCGCCGCGTAACCGATGAAGGCGACAAAGGCGCCGGCCGCCCCAAATCCGGTAAGCTGATCCGAGGTGAGGGACGGCGGCGCGTGCGCACACAACCAGTCGAGGAGATCGCGTTCGCGACGGGCAAGGATGTTGTCTTTAATGCGAACAGCCAGGAGAGGGCGAACGGCAACGACCGGCGGCCTGCCCGCCGAATCGATCTCTTGAACAATACTGACGGATTGTAACGAAGACCCCTCGTCAACAGTAAATTTTCCACGGCGTTGCAAAAGCATGATTGGCAAGCTTTCATCTTGTAAAATTTACGAAATGCGACGGCCGAGGTTACGATTACTGACGAATATGGCAAAAAAAGCACGAGGACTCAGAATTTGGTTCAGATTATCTTGGAACAAGCTTCAATGCTTTGATTTTTAAGGATCTACTTGCCCAAAAAATGATTTCCTTAAATTGCTTTAATGGACCGGAAAAGTGCCAGCGGGCTCGGCCCATCGCAGATCTGTCATGCCAAGCGCGCCCAGCTGCATGATTGGACTTTCGTACAGGTTCCGGAAAGCAATCTGAACAAGCGACAGAAACGCGCCAAAGGCGAAACAAACAAAATATTTCACCGATTGTGGCTTGGTGGAATGGTCAGCGGTGTATTTCCTCCCCGTCTCTTTAACATTAGCATTTTACGTAAGCACAAGCGGCGATACCGGTGATAGCCGGGGTTGAAACCAGTGCAAAAATTTCCACAACTTTCTGGATGTCGGTAATCGGTGCGTTGGATACGTAGAGCAAGTCCCGGTTGATGATGTGGAAATTTTGGGCGACGAACAAACTGCCCGGTTCGCGGAGATTCAGCCGATACACGACCGGCGTCGAAAACCCATGCTCCATCAAAGGACTATTGGGCCGCAGGGTGCGGACAACATCTTCTGGCTCATAGCGGAAGATGAACACACCGGCAGGATCCGACCGGGAGTCAAGCAGCCCGCCAGCCTTGGCAAGCGCCTGCGGGAGACTGATACCTTCCGCGTCAAACGGGATTTCGGCATTCCGGCCGGTCGCGCCATAAGCGATGAACGTTTGCGGATCCCGGATCAAAGTCAAAACGTCGTTCGGCCGCATAGGGATATTTTCTTTTGGGTCGGAAGACACGCGGGTCATCGCGACGCGAGCGGTCACGTCTCCCCGCGACAGCTGGACATAGGTTTCATTGACCGGCGCACGAATTCCGCCGGCCGCGGCGATGATGTCCATCACGCGATCGCCCTTGACGCTCAAGGGCACCCGGGCGCCATTGGCGACCTCGCCGGTGACTGTGACGGTATTGCTGACGGAGTGCGTCACATTGACCAAGACCTGCGGCTGGATAGCCTTGCCTTCGAGCGCGTGTTCGATGACCAGCTGAACAGCCCTCGTCGTGTGCCCGGCGACTAGGATACGGCCGGCATAGGGCACCGTAATAGAGCCGTCCCGTCCAACGATCTGATCAGGGATCGTCGCGCTGTTTGCGCCCGTGCTGAACCGGTCGGATACGAGTGGCGCCGAAAACAGGCCGCCCGAACCCGCTTCCCAAATTGTCACAGAAACCGTGTCGCCAACGCCAATTTGAGGCTCGATCGAGGGCCGGTAATCGCCAAAGTGGGAAAGAAAACTTTCCGGCCCGCGATTCCGTAAGATTTCAACGACACGGGAATCGATGTCGACGAGCTCGTAACGAGGAACCTCCGCCGTGACGGCCCCCTGAACGACATCGTCCGCGCTCGGTCCGGATCCCGAAACGCTCGAACAGGCAGCTAACGCGAAACATACCGCGCCAGGCAACAGGACGTGAGCGATGATGAGAAAAGCTTTCGGCATGCACGTTCTGCTTCGCACGCAACAAACCCCTTTTTAGAGGAGGTCCAACCACCATTCGATCATTTCCGAACAATCTTATCTGGACTTTGTGTCTAAAAAGCCACAAAATTTAAACATTGCGGATCGGCTCGAAGCGCTCGCGCGCCTTGCCATCCTGTGGATTGGCGTGATCAAAAAGGAACGCATATAATTCAAAGGCTTGAAGAATTTCGGACTCGCACGGGAAGAGCAAGTTTTTGAGATTGTTCGCGAGGCGAGATTATGGTGGGTTGGGAACGCAAACTCTCTTAATATGGTTATTGAACACAATTATTGAGGAATATTGGCCGCCACTTTTTGGAAATGATTCGCCGGGTCACGGGAGGTGGCCGGTTAGAGGAGTCTTGTTAATTTCCGAGTTCGATTTGACAGAATGCGAGGCCGGCCGGGCTCAGGACGCTGATCTGGCGGATTCTTGCAGATGTTTTTGATATTCGCGGATGGTTTTCAAAGAGAGCTCGTCCGGCCGCGGCCAGTCAAACCGCGCCAATTTGGCGTGTTCCCCAGTTTGCCAAATTTGCCGCTGCGGCTGTTAGCCTGTTGCCAATACCCACACCTATAGAGCATTTAGGGAGGGACTCAAAGCAAACCCAAAGCGGAAAAATGGGCATCCTAGCCGAATGCCTGACATGAAAATGCGGCGATACCTTTTGGAAAGAGCCGGTTTAGCTCAGTTGGTAGAGCAACTGATTTGTAATCAGTAGGTCGCGGGTTCAACTCCTGCAACCGGCACCAATAAAAATC
>CAYTRB010000015.1:0-33934 GCA_964440215.1 uncultured Methylocapsa sp. | reverse complement strand
CTGCATCGCCGCAACCGTCGTCTTCTGGCTATGATCAATGAGTCCTGAGCCTAGTTTCCCACGCGATAGGTTCGACATGTCGTGCAGTTACAGACAAGCGAGGCGCGTCTTGATAACGAAAAAAACGCCCGCTCAAGTGCAGATTGAGAGCAAATGTTCGGCCTCGACAGGCCCGCCCGCGGAGGATTAGTTTGTAAAGCACAAAGGGCGCACAATCTTGCGTGTGAAGCCGATTATCCTGGGCATGTCGGATGAGTTTAAGCTAAAGGTGATCACAAACAATTGTCCTGGTATCAGTCATGGTTGCGGGCGGCCAGTGGATTGATCGAACTCAAAGCCGGCGTCGCCCCATTGGGTCGGAAATTCCAGCATCGCGCTATGTCCAAGCTTTATATCCATACCTAGAGCGGCAAGGAACCTCAAACGTCCGACCAATCATATCCCACACGGACAAGCGCACCCGCCATGACAACCTCCATCGGGGACGAGTGGGATAAGACTATCGGCTACTGTGGCTGACGGGTAGAAGTGAGGTCAATCGGAGTGGCGTCTCGGCAGCCAGACAAAGTCGTGAACCAGCGCCATTATCTGCTTACGCGCGTGCACTAAAAACCATATCTCGATAAACCAGATTTCGGGTTGGTGGAATACAGTCATCCGGGCTATCGCAAGGGACAACATGGTGATTAGTAAATTGAAAATCGTCAGGTTAACAAGTGCTTGAGGCATCATCCAGCGAGTGCCTCCGTAACGATATACAATGTAAGGAATCCAACGAACCAAGACCTGCGTAGTACAAAGTGCAGCTCCAATAAAGCTAATAGGAAGTAAGACAACAAATCCAAAATGCTTCGTAATCTGGAGCGCTGGATAGAGGAACACCCGAGTAACGACGTCAATTCGATTATAAACATAGAAAATCAATCGAACCCCACAAAGATAAAGGATCCAGATGCTCCATATGATCAGCAAACTGAACAATGAAGGTAAACCTTCGTGAGCGATGTGAGTCGCAGCTGCCAATTCTAAAGGAACCGCCCCCGCCAGTCCTATGAGCAATGCCAATCCCCAAGCCCAGGCTGGATTAAATCGGTCCTTGAACTTGGCAAATCCAGCTCGAATGACCGGTTTATCTTCATAGAGGGAACCAATGCAGTCGTTCTCCCAATAACCGATCTCATATATTATCCAGTATGACAACTGTAACAAAAGCAAACCAATGCAGACAAGCAATGGATATGTGCTATGTAGAGCATAACTAATCGAAAGAATAAGAAGATCTCTGTATAAAATCTGACGGAAAAAATGATTTTCTCCGGGGCGCTTGGCGGAGTTCATATACTGAAATGGGACATAGCAATCCTGAAGGGCACGGCGATGCGCTTCGGGCGGGCAGTCTATCATTACTAGCTCCGCTGTGACAGGTACCAGATCGGCATCATCATTGCTGTCAGTTATTACTAAAGAGGCCGACAAGGCGTCGGCACCAATGGCGCGCTGCAGCGCCTGCGCCTTGCCCAGACGGCGTAAGCGAAAACCACTTAGAAACGAGCCGGCGACGGCGAGGTGCATATCTGGGGAAATCGTTCTCAGCAAAGGTGCAACAACCAACCGGAAACCAAATGTCGCCACGGAGACTGACCCCGCCGGCCAAGGGGCTAGACGTTTCAGCAATGATGTGTTGACATAACGGCGCGCGACACTTGGGGCACGGAATTGCCACAAGGGCAACGACCATGGCAGTAGCACCGTCAGCGCCATCACCCTTGTCCAGTCACTATAAATCCAAGACCGGTCACCGCCAGGAAACAGACGCCAAGGCTTAATCAGATCAAGAAATGCGAGCAGCAACGCCGCGACTTGCCTTGGCCAGGCAGCGTCGAGATAGGCCTCAGTGGAATTCCGCAGCAAAATTGTGCCATCAAAATCCACAATAATGGGCCGTGATTTGGGATGACGGGCTAAGGCGGAATCAAGATTGATAACAGCTCCTTCAGATTCATGTGACAATGTTGAGGCAGTCTTTGACATGAATCGGATGCCTCTGCAAAACTGTCTTAATCTCGGTCGCCGCTTACCCCCGTGAACCGTTCGAAATGTCTAACATACCCTTAGGATCCGGGGCAAGCCGCCCGAAATGGTGAATGCTCACTCAATTTCTTCATCTTTAGTTTAACAAGCGGCCGCGATCCACCGATTGCCATCTACCACTTTCCAGCCTAGCAACCAGCCGCTGCAGGCCAATGCAATCGAAAGGATGCCTCTCAAACAAGACCGCGCGCATCAAGGCGTTCAAGCTGGTGAAGGCACAGCAGAAAGCCTAGCGGCTCAATGGAAAATAGTAGTTGCCAAAGCTCATTCGAGGTGTGTATCTCATTGATGGCATCAAGGTCGCCGTTAAGCTAGCCGCACCTTCAGCTCAAGCTGTTAGGTCCTATATTACGTCGTCACAATGATTTTAACATATCTCTTATGTCTCAACATTGCGCATGCTATAATGATGCGGTCCATGTCATGAAAATCAATTGCTACCGTACAGTATACCATATTGTTTTATGTGGATAAACAATACATTCCCGTATTTGTTTGAAGTGGAGAATCGTTAAAATTCAACGTAATTCCGTATGCTGACAGGCGAAGTTAATCAGATTGGCTTTGTCTCTTGCCTTAAGAGGGGCATATGGACAGCCCTTGGATGTGCTCTCTGAAGCAACAGACGATAATGTGTGGGGTCTCTCAGATTTTTTAACCGGACCAGCGAGAAGATTTGGATGAGGAGTATGTCTCAATATGATCTGGTTCCGGCGGCCAGACTTGACAAGAGATTGCATGGCCTTATCCAGAAGGCGATCCAACAGTGACGACGATTGAAGAAGTGACGCGGCCGTCCAATTCTGTCATATATGAAAAGCTTCTTCAGATTTGGCAGAGACTGCTCAAACGATCGCCCATTTTTCCCGATGATGACTTTTTTGATCTCGGTGGCGATTCCCTGATCGCCGCGCGTTTGTTCCTCGATATAACGCAAGAAATCGGCCGGACGCTGCCGATCACGACAATCTACGACGCGCCCACGGTAGCGAAGCTAGCGGCGGTCGTCGGACATGCTGCCGCTCCCCCCCCGTATTCCCCCCTGGTCTTGCTGAAAGCTGGCGATGATCGTTCGCCCCTATTCATCGTCCATGGCATGGGCGGTAATGTCATGGAACTCACTCCGCTAGGAAAACACATCCAGTCTCGCCATGCTGTCTACGCGATCCAAGCAAGAGGACTTGATGGCGAGATCCCCCCCTGCGAGACAGTCGAAGAGATGGGGCAACTCTATTCTGAGGCGATAAGGGAAGTTCAGCCGCATGGGCCATATTTTCTTGCCGGGTACTCATTCGGTGGTTTGGTGGCGCTGGAAATCGCGCACCACCTTTCGCAAGCGGATGAAAAGATCGCATTACTTGCCTTCTTAGATAGCTATCCGCACCACTACTACTGGCCCCTGATATCTCGGCTCACTGTCATGCGCCGCCTCACCGAACATCGTGCTGCAGAGGTATTGAAGAGGCCGCTCCGCTACACGTGCGCCTACGTTATCAAGCGGATTCTGGCCATCGTGCAAAAAACTGGTGGTTCGGCTGGTGGCTTTGATCAAGACCCGATGGGCGACCCACCATTACCACTTCCAGTACGGCAAGTCCTCCAAAGCGCAACAGTGGCTTTTGCCCGCTACCTGCCCCGTTACTATTCCGGAAAGATAACATTTTTTAAGTCAGGGGCCTCCCTAGTCTGGCCAGAAAATCCCGCGAGGGTGTGGCGTAAACAGGCGAAACAATTTGAACTTCGCGTCGTGCCGGGCGATCATCGGGCGCTCGTCCGCGAGCAGGTAAGCGCCCTCGCGGCCGAGCTTTCATCATGCTTGCTGGAGGATCATGTTGAAGCGTGATCTAGGGGGGATCCCGTAATAATGGTGCATTTCTCCTGCATTGATGGATGCGCTATGGGTCGTGAGGGACGCGGCGGCGCGCGCATACAGGCGATCATTAAGAGGCAGCAAAATGGGTGCCTTGTCGGCGGAAACCGGCGACGATTGCTTTCTCTTTCATCGCGAGCACGATAGATTTCAGGGATTTAGGGCCGGGCAAGCGATCGGCGACCGAGGCGCGTTTCTTCCGCTTGGCCATACGGTGTTCGGATTGATCCAGTAGCGCTTGACCAGAACACGGCGGCTCTCTCGACTGTGTTGATCGCTCGTCGGACTGCCTTTGCCGTCGTAGCGGTACCTGAGCAGAACCTTACTCATAGCGCATCACTCCGTTCGGGAAAAATTAAAGCGCTATTAAATGCAGGACAGAACACTAGGGGGTGGTGCGTTCGCATGTCATTTCTTGCGGAACATCTGTTCAACCACAATGATCCCGCTCATTTCCGCGTGATCTTTCTCGGGAAGTCGGTATTTGATTTCGCCTGAAGGTATTCTACGCTGAAGGAGCGGCCGCGCCAGGGGTTTTCCGGCGATGCCGCGACACGCGCTTCGCTGAGCAGTAACCCCTCCCCGCGAAAAACGGGAAACGGCGATGCGCGAGAGAACACCGGAAACATAGGCGGCGTCATGGTTACTGTCATAGTGGCTCTCGCGGCTTTCGCTGCGGGCTTTATCAATGCTGTAGCTGGCGGCGGCTCTTTTCTCACTTTCCCGGCGCTCATCGCCGCCGGACTGCCGCCCATTGATGCCAATGCGTCGAGCACCGTCGCGCTGTTCCCGGGCCAGATCGCGACGGGCTACGCCGCGCGCGACGGTCTCGCCGTCGCGTCGGCCGATACCCGCGTAAATGTGCCTATTCTCGCGGCGATTAGTCTTGTGGGCGGGTTCTTGGGCGGCATTTTGCTTCTTGTCACCCCACAAACCGTGTTCAGCCGGATCGTGCCTTGGCTTATTCTTTTCGCGACGGCGGTTTTCGTAGGCGGGAATTTTATACCGCTCAGCGGGAAAAAATTCAGGCTCAATCGGACCGGGATTTTCGCCGTGCAAGGATTGGTCGCAATTTATGGCGGCTATTTCGGCGGCGGCATCGGCATTCTGATGCTCGCCGCGCTCACTCTATTCGGGCTGCGGGACATTTGGCTGATGAACAGCCTGAAGATTCTTCTTGCGGTGTTGATGAACGCGGCTGCCGTCGTCACCTTTATCGTGGCGGGCCTCGTCCATTGGCACTGGACAGTCATTGTGGCTGTTTGCGCGATTGCGGGCGGTTACGCAGGACTGCATGCGGCGCGGCGGGTGCCCGCGCAAATCGTCAAGGGCTTCGTCGTCGCGGTGGGCCTTGTCCTGACCATCTATTTCTTTATGAAATCGGCCTGAGTGGAATGGTTTTCGGGTCTGAGCGGTGCGGAGCGAAAAAATCGGGCTCATGATGAGGCAGATCTTTTTCGAAGGCCATGGCGGCCCGGACGTCATTAGGATAGGTGAGGCGCTGGTGCCGGAGCCCGGGCCCGGTGAGGTCTTGATCGAGGTCGCGGCAGCGGGCGTCAATCGCCCGGATTGCCTGCAGCGGCAAGGCGTCTATCCCCCGCCTGCGGGCGAGAGCGATATTCCGGGCCTTGAGATCGCAGGCCGGGTCGTCGCCCGTGGAGAAGGCGTGCTTACCCCGCGCGATGGCGACGACGTTTGCGCTCTCGTCGGCTCTGGCGGTTACGCAGACTTTGCGCTTGCCCATGCCTCGCTCTGTCTGCCGGTGCCGAAGGTTCTGGAGGTTGTCGCTTCGGCGGGCCTTCCGGAAAATTATTTCACAGTTTTAGACAATGTATTTACACGCGGACGGCTCGCAACCGGCGAGACCTTGCTTGTCCATGGCGGATCAAGCGGCATTGGCTCGACCGCGATCCAGCTGGCCAAGCAGCATGGCGCTCGGGTCATCGCCACCGCCGGTTCGCGTGAGAAATGTGCGTTTTGCAAGATGCTTGGCGCTGATTTTGCGATCGACTACAAAACCCAGGATTTTGTTGACGAGGTGAGGAAGTTTGCCGGCAAATATGGGGTCGATGTCGTCCTCGACATGGTCGGCGGGACTTATCTGCAAAAGAATCTGTCCCTTATGGCTGCGGAAGGCCGTCTTGTTCAGATCGGATTCTTGCAATCGGCTGTGGCCGAGACTTTCGATGTCCGTCCCATCATGCTGCGCCGCTTGATTTTGACCGGCTCGACTCTGCGGGCGCGCACGGTCGCCCAGAAAGCTAAGATCGCTGTAGCTCTTCACGAAAAAATCTGGCCGCTCATTGAAACAGGCTCGGTTAAGCCGGTGATCCACGCTACTTTCCCGCTCGAGCAAGCCCGCCAGGCGCATGAAATGATGGAATCCTCGTCGCACTTGGGAAAGATACTGCTGGTCACAGGAACATAATTCGCCTTACTCCGGCATCCCGACGTGCAGCGTTTTATTCCTTTCCATGATCTCATTGCGCATCTCTTTGCGCATCTTGCCCGCTTCGAAAAGACGCCGTTCGATTTCCGTCTCGATCACGAGCGGGGGGACGACGCAAAGGGTGCCATCCTCCTTCTTGGCGACCATGGTGAAATAGCATGAGTTGGTATGACGAACCTCTTGCGTCGTCAGGTTTTCGGCGATCACCTTGATCCCGATCTCCATCGAGGTCCGGCCCACATAGTTGACATTGGCCTTGAAGGTTACCAACTCGCCGACCTTAATCGGCTCCTTGAATATGACCTGATCGAGTGAGGCCGTTACGACATAGTTCTTGCAGTATCTGGCGGCACAAGCATAGGCCACTTGGTCAAGCAGCTTCAAGATTGCACCGCCATGGACGTGGCCGGAGAAATTGGCCATGTCGGGTGTCATGAGAAAGGTCATGAACAGGGATTTTTCTTGTTTGCTCAAGGAGTTTCTCGACTGCTGCGGATACGGAATCGTTTCCTTATGAGATACACTATGCCGGGTATGATCCCAATACACGCCGGCACTGAGCTGGCCGCCTCTTTATCCTTGCATATATCGATAATTCACCTATTATCGACATATGAACGATGATGGTGCTATCCAGGCCTTTGCCGCTCTGGCTCAGAAAACCCGTTTCGATGTCTTTCGCCTTTTGGTTAAACACGAGCCGGAGGGTATGCCTGCGGGCGAAATCGCAAGACAACTCGGCGTCGCGCATAATACTTTGTCGGCGCATCTTGCCGGCTTGACGCGGGCCGGGCTGACCCATGCAGAGCGGCACAGCCGCTCGATCACCTATCGAGCCGATCTCGCCTTAATCCAGCGCCTCGCGGCTTTTCTCGTCGAGGATTGTTGCGGCGTGCAGGAAGCCTGTGAACCTGTCATGCCCGGTCACACCCGTTTTCAGTCAAAGATGGCCGCCGATGTCTGAACTTATCCTCAATGTCTTATTTCTCTGCACTGGGAACAGTGCGCGCTCGATCCTCGCCGAAGCGATTCTGAATAAGGATGGGGCAGGGCGCTTCCACGCCTTCTCGGCGGGCAGCAAGCCAAGGGGTGTGGTCAATACCTTCGCTGTCAAGGTGCTTGAAACACGGGGATATCCAACCGAGGGTCTGCGCTCCAAGGGCTTTGAAGAATTCGCTGGCGCCGGTGCGCCCGTCATGGATTTTATGTTTACGCTCTGCGACAACGCAGCGGGTGAAGCTTGTCCAATCTTGCCGGGACAGCCGATGACGGCGCATTGGGGTATCGAGGACCCAGCCGCCGTGCAAGGGACGGACATCCAGAAGGAATCGGCTTTCGATATGGCGTTCTATTACCTTGAAAGACGCATTTCCCTGTTTCGCAACTTGCCGCTGAAAGGCCTCGACCAAGTGGCGCTGGGTGCACGTCTGCGCGGAATTGGCCAAACCGAGGGTGCGTCGAAGCGCCGCGCGGATGTGGCGTGACGCCGATGGATGTGATCATCTACCATAACCCGTGGTGCGGCACGTCACGCGTTACGCTTGGCCTCATCCGCAACTCCGGCGTCGAGCCGCATATCATCGAATATTTGAAGACTTTTCCCTCGCGAGTCTTGCTGCTCCAACTCGCTGGGCGCATCGGCGTGCCCCTGCGTGCGCTGCTACGGGACAAAGAAGCCATATTTAAAGAATTGGACTTAAAGGACAAAACGCTATCCGACGACGCTTTGCTTGATGCGCTTGAAGCGCATCCCATCCTCCTCAACCGGCCAATCGTCGTCACGCCGAAAGGTGTCAAACTTTGCCGTCCCTCCGAACTTGTGATCGACCTTTTGCCGCCCCAGCAAGGCGAATTTTTTAAGGAGAATGGCGAGCGCATCGTCGATGAGCGCGGGCGCCGGGTCGCAAGCGCCTGAGCGACGGCACGGAAGTGCACGCCGGTTCCGGAACGGATCAACTTGCCAGGCCCGGCAGATGATCACTCTAATCTGATAAGACCGCCTTTGCCTTCGCGCCGCTCACTATGTTGCGGCGTTGGGGGCAGGCTTACTGGCAAACGCGTACGGTAGAATAATAGGTGAAGCCGTAATCGTCGGTGACGGTCCTATTGGTGAAATTGCAAGGGTGATAGGGATCATAAGTATTGGTCTCGCCGGCCCCGCCAATGCCCGGGCCCCAGTATTGAAAATCATGCGGAAAGCCAGAAGCAAGACTCCTGTGTTGGAAGTCCCAGGCCGCGGCCGGGGTGGCTGTCGCGGCGACGCCCAAACAAAGAGAGGCGAACACTGAGGCGATTGCGATCGTTTTGCGAAATTGGATCATAAAATTTTTCCTCTCTATGCCGATCTCACCGGCACGGGCAATATAGTAAGAGGCAAGGAAACAATGCTGTGCTCTCCCACACAGCGGATACATAACGCCTAAGAGGCGAACTTCACCGCCTTGCCAAAAATAATTCATAAAAAAGTAACGCTAAAGCTTAACTCTTGTGTCTATGGACAAGCTTCAGTATGTTGCGGTGCCGTCCCGACCACGGGCTTGTCACGACTAGAGCAGCGAAAGGGCCTTCTATCTGGGGATCACACCGTGACAGGCTGGCCACGCCCAAACCAGGGCAACCTTTCAAAATGTTAAACGCATTGGGAGACCAGAACGGTCGCCACAAATGACGTAAGGCATTTCAACCGGTTAGCACGGCCCATAGCGGAGAAGCTTTCCACGCAAGCTGCGCTAGTCTGGGACGATAACGAGGAGAACTTGACCCCTCGGCCAAAACCAACTAATTGCGTCTAGCCTTGACGTTTTTTAGAAACGTCGAGACTTCGCGGCGGACGATCCCCGCCGAAGACGCACCCGCGGCGCTTCCTTCATTGAAATTCGTTCGGTTGAAGTGATGAGCCTGTCGGCGTGGCCTTTTTTTGAGGCCTCGCAGAGGAGGGCGCGTTCCTCCCCTTAGCTTGCGGGAGGACGCGGTATTCGCGTGCCACGCTGCTAGCGTGCGTGCGCCCGTGTCCTTTTGCTGGCGCAACTTGCAAGAGGACACGCGATGACAAAACGCGCGGAAGCCAAATATAAAATCGACCGCCGGATGGGCCAGAATATCTGGGGCCGTCCCAAAAGCCCTTTCAACCGGCGCGAATATGGGCCAGGTCAGCACGGCCAGCGCCGCAAGGGCAAGCTATCCGATTTCGGCACCCAGCTTAAGGCCAAGCAAAAGCTTAAAGGCTACTATGGCAATATTTCGGAAAAGCAGTTCCGCAAATATTATGCCGAAGCGATCCGCATGAAGGGCGATAGTGGAGACAATCTGATCGGCCTTTTGGAACGCAGGCTCGATGCCGTGGTCTATCGCGCCAAATTCGTTCCGACCGTTTTTGCCGCGCGCCAATTCGTCAATCACGGCCACATCAAGGTCAATGGCCGCAGGGTGAATATTGCGTCCCACCAGGTAAAACCCGGCGACACGGTCGAGATCAAGGAGAGTTCGCGCCAGATCATCCTCGTCCTTGAGGCGGAACAGCTCGCCGAACGCGATGTGCCGGATTATTACGAGGTCGATCAGACGAAGAAGACGGCGAAACTCAGCCGGGTTCCGTTGCCGTCGGAAGTCCCTTACCCGGTGATGATGGAACCCAATCTCGTCATCGAGTTCTACTCGCGATAAACCGCGAATATGCGGAGGAGCGTTCCGTTTCACACGGATCATGTGATCGAATCGGAATCGCTCCCGTCCGCGGGGTCTTCCGCTTGCCGTTAACCTAAAGCTATTGAAACCTGGTTTTCAAATCGGCGATGCCCTTGCCGATGAGCTCGGCGCCAAAATCCCCTAGCGCCTCGCCTCTGAGCACAGTTTCGGCGGCTTTGACTGCGGCATCGGCGGCTGCGGCACGCACATCCGCCGCCGCCTGGGTTTCCGCTATGCTGATTTTTTCTTCCGCCTGTTTGGTCCGGCGTTGAATGTATTCGGTGATGCGCGCATGCGCCTCGCTGGCGATACGTTCGGCTTCCGCATGCGCTTGCGCGACGACGGCCTCGGCCTCGGCAAGCGCTTCGGCGCTCCGCTTTTCAAATGATGCTAGCAAAGCTTCGGCTTCCGTCCGCAGCTTCGTCGCCTCGGCGAGTTCGGCCTCGATTCGTGACGCCCGGCCGTCCAACGCGGTATTGATCTTTTTGTGTACGCCGAGATAAATCATCAGGCCGACAAAAATCGCAAAGCCTGCGGCTACGATAAACTCCGGATCCAACATCGAAATTCTCCAGCGTCAGGCCTTGATTGTGGCGATTGCCTTGGCAATTGCGTCTTGGTTGGCGGGTTTGCCGGTGATGTGCTGAACGATCGCGGCCGCCGTTTCATTGGCGATCCCCTCGACGTTACTCATGGCCTTGGCCTTCATGTCAAGAACTTGCGCCTCCGAAGATGCGAGCTTGGCATTGAGTTCGGCTTCGAGTGCGATCCGTTTAGCCTCGGTCTCCGCGTTCAGCCTTGCATGGGTTTCTTGGGCAAGCGTGAGCGCCTTGGCTTTCGCATCGGCGATGGTCTTGTCATGCGCCGCGGCGGCTTCCTCGGCCTGCGCCCGGAGAGCATTCGCCGTGCTGATGTCCTTGGTGATGTTATGGGCGCGTGTTTGCAGAATGGCTTCGACACGCGGCACGGCGATTTTCGACATCAACAGATAGAGAAACCCGAAGCTCAATGTGAGCCAAACAAGCAATGACGTAAAATTGACCGGGTCGAAGGGCGGGAAGGTGGTCTCGTCATGGCCATCGCCGGTTGAAGCTGTGAGCGATTGGGGTTTGATCTCTGCCACAGGTGTTCCAGGTTCCAGTTGGTTTTTTTCAAGGGCCGTGACGCGTGTTTCGAGATTGGCTAGTGCGGAGAGCAGGTTGGCAATCTCGCCCTGTGAGGGGGTGCGCTGTGCTGATTGTCCAGCAACCGCCTTCTGGATCTCTTGGATCGTGGCAATGGTTGAATTCGTCAAACCGTTGCTCTTGGCTATTGCGCCCTCAGTGGCGGCGACGCGATCAGCAAGAGCCGCCCCGGCGCTTTCGGTCGAATCCAAACGTTTGCCCAACGTGGCCGTGCGTTCTTTGAGTGGGGCGATGGCAGCGCTGGTCTTATCCAGAAACCCGTAGCCCAATATGATGACAAGGGCCGCGATCGCACCGGCACTACTGGCGGCAACAATTAGCCAAGTAAGCGGAGATAGGTTCGTCGAAACGATTTTGGCGGCCTTGGAGTGAAGATGAGGCGGTTCAGACCTACTTGCCTCCTTCGCCGCTGCTATTCTCGCGCTCAATGCCTCGCCCAATTTACGCAGGATGTCGGCGAGGCGCTTGCTTTGCGCTAGCGCGATAGCTTCAAAACGGGCTTTCACGTCGTTCACGGAACGATTCTCCTGGGCGAAGAAGGTGCGCCCGGAACGTGGTCCGGGCGCACGGAGTCATTATGCTATTTGACCACGAAAAGCAGAAGAATAGCGACGAGGAGCGCGAAAATGCCCAAACCTTCGGCGAGCGCGACACCGATGAAAACCCGACCGAACTGGCCATCGGAAGCGGTTGGGTTGCGTAAGGCACCCAATAGAAAATTACCGAAAATCAAACCGACGCCGATCGCGGCCGCGCCGGTGCCGATCGCGGCAAGACCAGCGCCTATATATCTACCTGTTGCGGGATCCATTTTGCACTCCATAAGCTTGCTAAGATTGGGCGACCGATCTGTTGTTCAAATATTTATTCAGTGGCCCGGATGAACTGCGTCGTTGAGATAGACGCAAGTGAGAATAGCGAACACATAAGCCTGCAGGACGGCTACGAGCAATTCGAAAGCCGTCAACACGATGGTCATCGCGAAAGGCAGCGGCGCGAGGACCGAGAAAAACCCGGCGCCAAGCAAGCTCACGACGAAACCACCCATCACCTTGAGCGTGATATGCCCGGCGAGCATGTTGGCGAAAAGACGTACCGAAAGGCTGACCGGACGGGAGAGAAACGAAATGATTTCAATTGGCACCAAGAGAGGCATGAGGGCGACAGGCACCCCCGACGGCACGAACAGCTTGAAGAAACGCGTGCCGTTATGCAGGAGGCCATAGACAATCACGATGCCAATGACAAGGAGCGCAAGTGCCGCGGTCACCGTGATCTGGCTCGTGACCGAGAACGTATAAGGGACGAGCCCGATGAGGTTGCAAAACAGCACGAACAGGAAAAGCGTGAAAACGAAGGGAAAAAAGCGCATGCCGTCATGGCCGCCCGCCATGTGCACGGTGGATGCGACGAATTGGTAGGCCATCTCGGCCAGCGATTGCAAGCGGCTGGGGACAAGCGCTCTCGATTGTGTTCCAAGGAGCATGAGCGCAGCGGCCGAAAGAACGACAATCACCATGAAAAGAGAAGCATTGGTGAAAGACGCGTCAATGCCGAAAGGATGCAATCTAACATATGGTTTGATCACGAACTGATGGATCGGATCCATTGAGTTTTCTTCGGCCACGTCCTGTTTTCCCTGCCACTATCGTTGTTTCAGAAAACCACTTTAGGTTCTTGCTCTAGCACCGTTTTGGAGGCTCTTTCAGCTCTCTGCTCCGGGAGGCTTCATTGCTATGCGATAGACGTTCCAAAATCCCGCCACCGCCCCCATGAGCAGGAAGATGATAAGGAATGCCGGTGTTGTCCCGGCTGCACGGTCGATCCCCCACCCAATTAAAGTGCCGACAATAACCGCCGCCACGAACTCGCTCAGGATACGGATCGCCAGACCCATCGCGGTTGCGGTCGCCCTCGCTGAGGCTCCGTCTTGCTGAGCCTTGGCAGCGTCCAAGGCCGTAGCCGCTTCGCGTTGCGCATCGAGCGCGTTGGACAATTTGTCGAGCCGCGCCCTCAGCCCCTCATCGTCCCCCGCGCGGCTTTCACCCTGGCGGCGTTCCTGTTCTTGCTGTTGCCGTTGTTGATTTTGGTCAGGCCGTCTCCCGCGCTCCGTCACACGCTGTGCTCCGTCGCTTGCCGTTTCCACCTTGTCGCAAATTCCACCTCGTCAAAGCACGTAACTGATATCTATTCAACCGCTCCGTCCAGAAAGGCTGGAACGGTCAAAACAGAACACGGCTTAAGGCGAGTTGACGAAGTCGGATGACGGACAAGCGAGAGGCTTGCTGACGCGGTGCAACATAAGAGTGGCGCGGGCCTCTGTCAAGACCAAGGCCTAAACAAATAAGCCATTGGAATACCAAATGAATCTTATCTTTTAGGATTACTGCCGGTGAAACGTTTCGCAGTGTTCAGCCAGCGTCGCGGAAGCGCTCGGCCTCTTCAAGATCGACGCCGACGAGCTGGCTCACGCCGCGTTCGGCCATGGTTACGCCAAACAGCCGGTTCATCCGCGCCATGGTGATCGGATTATGGGTCACGGTAATAAATCGTGTCTCGGTTTTCGAGCACATCTTTTCGAGAAGATCGCAGAAGCGTTCGACATTGGCGTCGTCGAGCGGCGCATCCACTTCGTCAAGAACACATACCGGCGCCGGATTGGTCAGAAAGATCGCGAAAATCAAAGACATCGCGGCAAGCGCCTGTTCGCCGCCGGACAAAAGGGTCATGACTTGCGGCCGCTTTCCTGGCGGACGAACGAGGATTTCAAGTCCAGCTTCGAGCGGGTCTTCGGATTCGATCAACTGAAGCTCGGCCGAGCCGCCGCCGAAAAGAGTCGTGAAGAGCTCCTTGAAATGGGCGTGAACGGCGTCGAATGCGGACAGGAGTCTCTCCCTTCCCTCCCTGTTCAAGCTGTGAATCGCCTGCCGCAGCCGCCGGATCGCTTCAGTCAGATCGGCATGCTCTGTGGAAAGATTGGTTTTGGATGCGAGGATTTCGTTTAACTCCTCCTCGGCCCGCAGGTTGACGCCGCCCAGCCGTTCGCGGTCGCTCTTCAAACCATCGAGCTTTTTTTCGACCGCCTCCACGGGCGGGAACTCATCGCCGGACTTTACTTGGGCGAGGCCGAAAAGTTCGGCCTCCGTGCAGCCAAGCTCGGCCTCGATCATATGTGCGACCTCGCCGCTGCGCGCCCGAGCGGCTTCAACGCGAGCCTCGCTGCGGGCTTTTTCTTCCCGTGCAGCGCTCATTGCTTCGAGGGCGGCGCGCGCTCCGCGATCCGCTTCGGTAAGACGCGTCTCGGCTGCCGCGCGTTTGTCGGCGGACTGTTTACGCGCTTCCTCTGCCGCTTCGATCTGGCGCATCAAAGTTTGGCGAGTGGATACAAACTGATCCGGTGCCTCGGCAAGTCTCAGCAGCTCTTGCGCGGCTTCCTCGCGCCGCTCTTCCAAAGTAGCGATTTGACCATGCGCCCGATCGCTTCGGGCAACCCAGGACTGGCGTTCTCCGGCGATGCCGTGAAGACGTTTCGCGCGCGATTCTGCGTCTCGGAGATGGGCTTGCAGTCCGGCGTTCGCTTCGGCGACGGCGACGCGATCTTGGGCCGCCGCCGCGCGAGCCTGGTCGAGCCGCGCCGCGAGCTCCGTAGATGAACCAAGCTGGTCAAGCCGGGTCTCGGCTTGCGCATGTTTTTGGTCTGCTTCGCCACATGTTTCATTGAGGCGGATAAGGGCCTCTTGGAGCGCCGAAAGCCGCGCGGCCGTCTCCGTCTGGCACTTTTCGGCGGCGGCGTGATTTTCGCGCGCGACGTCCACTTCGCGCAGCGCATCCTTGTGAGTTTGCCGCGCTTCGCCCTCCGCGGCAGCGGCGGCGGAGAGCGCCGATTGCGCGTGCTCGGCATCTGTTTTCAAGACGCTAGCGGCCGCGCGCGCGGTCTCCGCTTCGATGGCGAGATCGCCAAGGCGGTTTTTTTCGGCAAGCCGCCGTGCCGCCGGCGTAGGCGATTCGGCGGCTTGCGTGAAACCGTCCCAGCGCCACAGATCGCCTTCCTTCGAGACGAGCCGCTGACCGGGCTTCAGCAATGTCCGCATGGCCGCGCCTTCGGCCCGCAGGACAACACCGATCTGGTTTAGCCGCCTGGCAAGCGGAGCCGGTGCCGTGACGCGCTTTGCGAGGGCTTCGACGCCAGGCGGCAACGCCGGATCTTCCGAAGCATCGGTCGCGGCCCAATGCGCTGGCGCCGCTGCATTGGTCGACGCGTCGAGATCGTCACCGAGCGCCGCGCCAAGTGCCGCTTCATAGCCCTTGGCGACGTTGATTTCCTCGGTTACGGCGGGCCAAAAGCCGCCGGTCCCGGCATTCAGCAATTTTGATAAAGTGGCGATTTGTGTTTCGAGACTTTGCGCCTTCCGCTCGGCCTCGGCGAGCGGGGGCCGCATTTTGAGTTCCGTCGCGCGGGTCTTGGCGTGGCGGGCCTCGGCCAGGGCAAGCTCGTTCTCACACGTCTTCGCCGCCACGATTGCCGCGTCGAGCACCGCCTGCAATCCGCCAAGATCCGAACCCGATGGGGAGTCCGAAAGAAGCGCGTCGCGTTCCTTGGTCACCTTTTCAATTTCGGATTGGAGCCGCGCGAGCCGGGCCGTCTCTTCCCTCAGGGCCGCCTCAAGCGCGGTGCGCTGCGCCTCCATCGCGGACCGTATGTCCTGCGCCTCCGCGAACGCTTTTTCCGTGAGCGCGAGGGCTGCTTCGGCGTCCGCCAGCTGGCCTCGTGCGGCATCGATCTCGGCTTCGGCCGCACCGGTGCTCGTGAGCTCGTTTGCTTCCGCGTCAAGCCGCGTAAGTACGGAAACCGCGTCCTCGATCAGCGCCGTTTCACGGCTGATATCGCTTGCTGTTTGCGCGATCCTGCGCTCCAGCTCGGCGATGCGGCTTTTTGCGCGTCTCTCTTCTCCGTCCAATGTTTCGCGGGCGAGGACCAGCCGTTGCAGATCTCTACCCACCTCGGCTTCGGCGTCCCGTAGTTGCGGCAGCTCATGCGCGGCGATGGCTTGCAGCCGGGCGGCCTCGGCCTGGGCCCTGGTTTTTTCCGCGGCATCGCGGAGGCTCGCGTCGAGCTTCGATTCGGCCGATTGAAGGGCCATTGCCGCTTCTGCCCGATGAATGATGGCAAGCAGAGCCTCGTTGCGACGGATCTCGGCTGCGAGCCCCCGGTAACGGGCCGCCTGACGCGCTTGCTTCTTGAGACTCTCGGCTTGGCTATCGATCTGCTGCAAAATGTCGTCGAGGCGTGTGAGGTTGTCCTCCGCCGCCTTGAGACGCAGCTCGGCTTCATGGCGGCGGGAATGCAACCCCGCAATACCTGCCGCTTCTTCGAGGATACGGCGGCGTTCCTGCGGTTTGGCGGCAATGATCTCGCCGATCTGGCCCTGCCGCACCATCGCCGTCGAACGCGCGCCGGTCGATGCGTCAGCAAACAACAATTGCACATCGCGGGCGCGCACCTCGTGTCCGTTGACCCGGTAGGTCGAGCCCGCCTCGCGCTCTATGCGGCGGCAAACCTCGATGATCTCTCCATCGTTAAAGCTCGCGGGCGCAGAGCGGTCGCTATTGTCGAGGAAAAGAACGACCTCCGCCATGTTGCGCGCCGGCCGGTCGCCGCCGCCGGAAAAAATTACATCGTCCATGCCGGACGCGCGCATATTTTTTGACGAACTCTCGCCCATCACCCAGCGCAACGCCTCGACGAGATTCGATTTGCCGCAGCCGTTCGGCCCAACAACGCCGGTTAGCCCCGGCTCGATTAAAAACTCGGCCGGGTCGACGAAGGTTTTGAAGCCCGCGATACGCAGCTTGGTGAGTTTCATGGCGCGGCCCTGTTGGCGCGAGCGCGGCTTTGGATCATTGCCTATTATTCGATAAAGCTTCTTAGCTTTTGGTTAACCAAAAGCGCCAAGCGATCCTGGTGGACCAAATGCCGCATGATTCGCAGGCTTTGATTACGGCGCGAAGTCTTTGGCAAGCGCAAGGTTTTGCATCGATTTTTCTGTGAAAACCGTGAAGCCCAGGGTGAGCAATGCAGGCGCCAAGGCGATTGAGCCGGAGGATTAAAGGCTCAATCTATGGCGCCCGCTGCTTACTCGACTTGCAAAAGCAGCGCGACTAGCTCGCTTTGCCGATGCGTGTCCGTCTTGGCAAAGACGGATTTCAGCTGATTGCGGGCCGTCTCCCGGGAAATCTTCAATTCGCGGGCGGCGATATCGGGAGGGGCGCCGCGCGCGATGATGCAGGCGAGCTTGGCTTCCGAAGGCGTCAGGCGGAACGTTTTGGCGAGGATCGCCGCGGGCGGCCCTGGCTTGGGCCCCAAGGCATTGAACGTCAAAAGCGCACGCACCTCCTGCCCCGGCTGATGCGACGGCCCGTCGAATGGCCAAATCCGCACAATGACGGGTAATTTCTCCAGGCGGGGAACGATGACCGGCTCGATGGGGCGAAGACTGGCCGGCGTTTTCAATTGATCGATGGCTTCTTTGAGGTGTGTCCGGGCTTGTGGATCGCGAATGAACAGCCGCCTGTCCTTGACCTTGATGTCATCATCGAAAACGACGTTGGCCGTGGCGTTCACGTCGACGACAACGCCGTGCTGGTCAACTGCGATCGCGGGCAGCCGCATCGCATTGAGCGCGGCGGTCGGGGAAGCGCCCGATCCGCGTGCTCCAGCGGCCGAGGCAATCTCGATCAAGCGACGGGTGAAGGAAGCGAGAATACGCTCTTCCTCAGCGCGCAGGTTGCAGACTTCCGAGTTCATGTCCAAAATGGTCATTTTTGATCCCGAATCTCTTCCAACAGACATTTGATTTACGATTGACTATGCCGATGCAAAATTGAGGACAGTGATCTAACTTCGGTCATCCAAATGGGGTAAACCAGATTACATGGCCATTTCGATAGTATGAATTTTTCGCAACATGAGCGAATCCTTCTTCCTCACTCATTATCCATGACACGTGCCAGTCTGGTCATAGCGGTCTCGTGTGCGGGCGCTCGCGCAGAGTGATCTCATAGAGCGACGATGTTCGACATCCTTTGGTCCATTGATCATGCTCAAAAATCTGTCATCAGCATCGAAATTAGGCAAGGAGCGTTGCTGCGCTCAAGTATGAAGGTTGGCGTTGAACGGGGGATCGTCAGCCATTGCTCTGTTCGCCTAAGCCGCTGGTGAACCTTACCCCAATAAGCTCACAATCTTTATGGATTATGTCTAATCAAAAACGCGCGTCGGCGCCCACCGCTATCAAAATGTTGTCTATGGATTTAGCTTGCTCTCGCTCGACAAAATCCCTGGGGTGCCTCAGGTTCCGGACTTCGGAGTCAACGAGACACCGCAAAATCCCTGACGCGCCGGACGTGCTGGCGGCGATCACGGAGCCATGGAGAGGGGTGAGGCAGCCGCCACTGCGATTTTTGATATCTGTTTAATATTCGCCGCTGTGGCAGTCGGCGCCTTGGGATCGAGACGACATGGTGCTAACGAACGTCAAGTTAGATTCAGTTCGCGTGGCTGGCATACCTACCAACCGTTAATGGTCCACGCGTCCGCACGATCCCACGCCTCTCGAACCGCCGAATAGCCGGCGTTGAGCTTCGCCCCCATGGATCGGACAAAAATTTTTCACGGGGACCATTTTGGAACGATTCGGGACCGGCAAAGGTTCGAATCGCGAAGCTTCACTTGGGTTCCAAATTCACTTTGTTTTCAAATCCGCTTGCACTGCCTTTACTTGGGCTGCAAGAATTCCGTGAGTTCTCGAAACACGTCCTTGCTTGGACCGGATCGCGGGGATTGCACGATTGCTTCATAGATTTTGGGGACGAGCACAACGGCCTGGTCGAGTTCCGCGTCGGCGCCTTGCCGGTAGCCTCCCATAAGACGCAGATCGCGCGTATCTTCGTAGCGTGCGACTAGGGCACGAAGTTTGGCGACAAGGTTGCTTTGTTCGCGGGTCCACGCCGTCTGCGCCAACCGCGAGATCGAGGTTAGAACGTTGACGGCCGGATAGCGTCCCTGGTCGGCGATGGCGCGGTCGAGGACGATATGTCCGTCGAGCGTGCCACGAATGGCGTCGGCGACAGGATCGTTGAGGTCGTCTCCATCGACGAGAACCGAAAAAATGCCGGTGATCGCGCCTTGTCCCTCTTCTCCCGGTCCCGCTCTTTCGAGAAGCTTTGGCAGATCGCTGAAGACGCTCGGTGCATAGCCGCGCGCGACCGCCAGTTCGCCTGCTGCCATCGCGACATCACGCGCGGCATGTGCGTAGCGGGTGATCGAGTCGATGATCAGAAGCACGGACTGGCCTTGATCGCGAAAGAACTCAGCGATGCTCATCGCCGTTTTTGGCGCAAGGCGCCGCATGATTGGGCTCTCATCTCCCGTCGCCACCACGGCTACCGAGGCTGAACGATTGAGAGCCAAGGCATCGTCGAGGAACTCGCGCACTTCGCGGCCGCGCTCGCCGACAAGCCCGATCACCACTGTGTCAAAATCCCGCGATCCGGCAAGCATCGCCAGAAGCGTCGATTTACCAACACCGGAACCCGCAAAAATACCGATGCGCTGGCCAGCGCAAACCGGGGTGAACAGATCAATGACCCTCACGCCGGTCTTCAGCGGCTTCTGGACACGGGCGCGGCGCATGGCAGGGGGTGGCGGCGCGTCGAGGCGTGCGGGTTTGTTCCCAGGATGCAGCGGACCCAAAGCGTCAATCGGGACACCGAGGGCATTTATCACGCGTCCTTTCCAGCTTTGATCGGGAAAGATACGCAAGGCATCGGCGCAATAGACTCTCTCACCAAGGCGTGCAAGAGCCAGAGTGTCGAAGGATTTCACTGTCGCGCCTAGCTCGTCAATGCGCACGACTTCGGCGATTTGGGTAAGGCCACCGGCCTGGAAGGAGACGCATTCTCCGAGTTTCAAAAAGCGCGATAAGCCTGCGACCCGTGCATAGGCCGGTGTGACTTCGTTGACCGAGCCGGAAATGCGGATCTGTCCCAGTTCGTCCTGTGCCTCTTTCACGCACTGTGCGAGACGGGCGAGTGCGTGTTGGGTCATGCCGAGCCGCCGAGAATCTTGATCGCATCCTTTAGCGCGGACTCGGACCCTTCGATCGCCGAGGTGACGTTATCGAAAGTTCTTGAGAGCAAGATTAATTTTTCCATTTCCATAAGTGGATTGACGTTGGCTCCTTCGACATAGCCTTGCGCGATACCGTTCGAGGTGAAATCGAGAACAGGTGTCGCAGGCTTGCTGGTCATAACGCTGGAATTATCGAAGCGTTTGAGCTTCGCGGTTTTGTCGAGCGTGAAAAGACCGATGGCGCCGACCTGAAGGCCATTCTGCGTGATCATCCCATCCTGGGCGATGGTCACGGGGCCCGCATCCGGATTGAGGAGGATAGGGCTGTTGCCGGCATCGAGCACGGGATAACCATCGACGCTTTGCAGCGCGCCGCCGGCCTGCATGCGCATGCGCCCATCGCGCGTGTAGGCAGTGCCAGCCGGGGTCTGCAGGGCGAGCCAGCCATCGCCCTGGACAGCGACATCGAGGGGATTATCAGTCTTGACCGGCACGCCTGGCTCGCGGGAAATATATGTTTCGCCGTGTGACACATAGGCGACCGGGGTGTCTCCCGCCCGCGAAACAAGCGCCTTAAAGTCAACTTCTTCGGCTCTATAGCCGGGGGTACTCTGGTTCGCAATATTGGTCGCGATTGTCGTCAATCGCCGGTCGAGCGCGACTTGCGCGGAGAGAGTGACGTAGAGCCCAGACTGCATGACTCAAGAGCCCCCAAGTTTTAGAGTCGCAAGACTTAGGAGCAAGTTTGAACTGAGGCCAACGGAATTTGAAGTGTCGAACAGCGGCGTGAGCGGCGTCGTCGGCGCTGCGGCTTGATTTTGAGAATCATATCTCGCCGTGAACCGTTCGATGAATTTTTGCAGCTTAGCGGGATTTTGCAAATCGGCGATGTTGAGCTCACTCGTGATCATCTTGACCTGAACGTTGATGGCCACTTCCGACATGGAAACCGGCAATCCGAGCGCCGTCTGGACCACGCTCAGGAGAGTCTTGTCGCCAAGGATGCTGTAGGCGCTCGTAATATTGGGGGCCATGCGCTGAAAGTACAGCGCCATTTGAGCGCCCTGGTTTTGCTGACCGACATTGGTTTCAAGTGTCTGCTCGACATAGTTGTTGACCGTGGTTTGTTGGAGCGTCGTCGAGCTTGTTGTTGTGTTGCCGTCGGAAGCGAAGTTGAAGGCCGAGGCCAAGGCTAAGTAACGGGGATCGTTCAGCGTATTCGCGAGGCTTTTGGGGTTGGAGACACCGCCTTCGAGAACCTGGCGGATCAGCGCTTTGGCGTTCGTCATGTCAGCGAGGCCGAAGGCCGTCATGACATAGGTGTACAGCTTGCTGTTGTTGATAAGATCGTTGACGGTTTTCGCCTTGCCGATATTGGCGAGGAAATATTGTGTTTGCTGGGCAACCGACGGTTCGGCCGCGGTTGTGGCCAAAGTCTTGGAATAATCTTTTGTTATTGCGTTGTAATAGAGAGTAGCTGTGAGCATGGCTCCTCGCCTCGGCATACGTTCTCGACTTTTGCAAATGGAGCTTGCCAGGGCCTTGCCAGTGAAGCCGCAATTCTATGCATCCGCCTTTGCACCCGCGCGGTTCCGCCAATCTGCGAACAGCCGGGGGATCTTAATTCTTGTCAGGCATCGAGAATTTTCCGCTTTGGCTTTCAATTGAGCTTTCAAATTCAGTTTGGAGCAAGGCCCGCGATTTAACGATTTGCGAGGTCATTCGGGCGGGAGCGGATCGCGTGGGTTTTGTAATCGGAATGGTCATTGCCCTCGGTTGCATCCTTGGCGGCTTTGCCGCGATGGGCGGTCATCTTTCCGTTATTTGGCAGCCTTGGGAATTTGTCATTATCGGCGGGGCCTCGCTAGGCACATTCATTATCGCCAACCCGATGTCGACGATCAAGGACGCCGGCCGCGCCATGATGGAGGCGATCTTAGACCGAACGCCGACGCAACGCCATTATCTCGACGTTCTTGGTGTTCTCTACACATTGATGCGGGAATTGCGCGGCAAGGGCCGCAACGAGCTTGAGCAACATGTCGATAATCCGAGTGAGTCGACAATTTTCAAAAGTTTCCCAAGGGTTCTAGCTGATAAGGATCTGACGCATTTCATTTGCGATTATTGCCGACTGATCATAATCGGGAACGCCCGTACCCATGAGATCGAAGCCTTGATGGACGAGGAGATTCAAACAGTCACTCGGGACAGACTGAAATCTTATCATGCCTTGACCTCGGTCAGTGACGGCCTTCCAGCGCTTGGGATTGTTGCTGCCGTGCTGGGCGTGATCAAGGCGATGGGCGCTCTCGACGAAGCCCCGGAAATTCTTGGTCACCTCATCGGAGCGGCACTCGTTGGCACTTTCGCCGGAATATTTATGTCCTACGCCTTGCTGCAGCCCATCGCTCTCAAGATCAAATCGACCCGCGAACAGAGCTGCCGACTCTATATCATAGTCAAGCAGACACTTCTGGCTTTCATGAATGGAGCGATGCCGCAAATAGCGCTCGAGCACGGCCGGAAAACCATAACGGCGAAAGATCGGCCTTCAATCGACATGGTTGAGAACGAGACGGTGTCGGGTGGCGCGGGCAGCGAACAACAAGCGGCGTGATAGGACATGCAAGAAACAAGCACTCATGATTATATGGTGATGAAGGCCAGGGAGATGCTTCTCGATGGCGCTGGAATCTCCGTCGATCGCATGCCTCTGTTGCATGTCATCTTCGAGCGGATGGCTGCCCAGTGCTCTGAGAGCTTACGGCAATTGTCGGCATCACCCGCATTATTCCTGGTCGAATCCGCCGCCACCGAGCGGATCGGGGATGTTCTCGATGGCTATGAAGCCAACGTCGTGTTCGGGATAATCCACGCTCAACCCTGGGACTCCCGTTTGCTAATCGGGCTTGAGCACGAATTCGTATTTGCATTGGCGGAGGCTTTGTATGGCGGCGACGGCAGCGAGTCGACCGTGATCGATAAACGTCAACCTTCGAACATTGAATTGCGTCTCGCGAGGAAAGCCTTCGATCTGTTTGCACAGGCGCTCCAAAATTCTTTCGCGACCATATGTGAAACAATATTCAAAGTGGACCGCGTTGAGACAAGGCTTGATTTTGTCACCATCGCACCGCGAACCGCATTCGGGGTGAGAGCAAAACTTATGCTTCGGATTCTGGGGCGCGAGGGTAATATGTTTGTCCTAATTCCACAAACGGCGCTTAACTCCGTTCGTCACGATTTGGCGCGTGATGTAGCCTCTGAAATATCGGTTCGTGATCCGCGTTGGGAAAAGCAGATTCAAAACGAGATCGGCCAGACCGAAGTTAAGATCCGGGGAGTCATCGAACAGCGGCACTTCAGCTTAGTGGATATTGCCGCTCTAAAAATAGGACAAGTGCTAACGTTGGAGGCCACGGCGAAAACTCGGGTCAAGCTCGAATGCAACGCGGAGTCCCTTTTCTGGTGCGAGCTTGGTCAAGCCGACGGGTTCTATACACTTCGTGTCGAGGATTTCGTAAGTCGCGAGCGGGAGCTCATCGATGTCATCCTGCCTAATTGATGCTGCCACGATACCGTATTTGGGACGGTCATCTGCCCAGCCACGGCTCATAGGGCTGAACATGTGGGCGGAATCCACGGATTAGCACCGTGTCTGCCAGCGCGGCGCCGCGGCGGTGACGCCGGAGCATTCCTTTGCGTACTATCGAACCCTGAATAGGAGCAGTCGAGACCATGTCTGAAAGTGATGAGTCTTTCTCAGGGGTAGGGGACAGCATCGAGAGTCAGTTGGTGTCTCAACCCACTCGGAATCTCGAGACTATCTTGCGCATCCCCGTGTCTGTCCAGGTTGTACTTGGTTCGGCGGTGATGCCGGTTTCGAATCTTCTTAAGCTGGGGCGCGGCGCGGTTATCCCGCTTGATCACCGTGTGGGGGAGCCGGTGGATATCATCGTAAACGGGCGGGTCATTGCGCGTGGCGAGATTGTTGTCGTTGAGGATGACAATGCGCGGCTCGGCGTCTCCTTGACGGAGATTGCCGGTCTTGCCCGAACCGTCGCATAACTGATGGCCTCTCCAGTTGCTTCGAAAAGCGGCGCGAGCGCGAGGGCCTTGAAAGGGCCAGACAAGGCGGCTGCTTTGCTGCTTTGCATGGGAAAACCGCTTGCATCCCGGCTGTTGAGGCAGTTCGATTCCGATGAGCTGAAGCAATTATCGCGCTCAATCGCACAGCTCGGAACCGTGCCGGTTCCCACCCTCGAGGCTCTCGTAGAAGAATTCGCCAGCCAGTTCGCAAATGGCGTTGATCTGTTGGGTTCGCCCGACGAGGTCCAGCAGATGCTTGATGGCATTCTGCCGCCGGAGCAGATCGCTGATGTCATGTCGGACGTCACAGGCAATTCGAATCACGCGATGTGGGAGCGCCTCTCGAATGTTCCCGAAGCCGTTTTCGCAGGCTTTCTTGTTAATGAACATCCGCAAACGGCAGCGTTCATCGTCTCGAAGATTAGTCCTGCCTGCGCCGCCAAGGTCATCGGCCAAATGCCGCGCGAACTTCGTAATGAGATCATGCGGCGCATGTTGAGCATCGGGCCTGTCACGGAGGCAGCAGTGCGGATCATTCAAGGGCAGTTGCAGGAGGACCTTTTGTCGAATGTTTCGCGCCACGTAGGAAGCGATCAAAATGCTCGAATGGCCGATATCATCAATAAATTGGATCGCAACCACATGGAGGACGTCATGCAAAGTTTAGCTGCTGCACGTCCCAAAACCGCTGATATCCTGCGTAAACTTATGTTTACCTTTGATGATATTGTTAAATTGCAGCCCAAGGCACGGAGCGTGCTTTTCGACAAAATTCCAACCGAGTTGGTTGTACTCGCCTTGAAGGGCACGGATACGGCGTTTAGGGATTCTATTCTTTCGTCGCTCGCCACGCGGGCGAGGCGCATTGTCGATAGCGAACTCGCGACTGGCGGTCCTGCCTTGCAACGTGATGTGCTCAAGGCGCGCCGCACAATTGCCGATACGGCGCTCGAGCTGGCGAGCGGCGGAGAGATCGAACTCAATTCACCGGAAGACGAGGATGAGTTTTTCGATTGATTGGGTGTTGAAGGGCAATGGCGCAACAAGCCGACAGAGAAAGCAGGACTGAAGAACCGACAGAAAAAAAGATTGTCGATGAAGCGGAAAAGGGTAACATTCCGGTTTCCCGGGAAGCTTCCTTTTTCGCTTTTACGCTTGCCATGCTGGCCATCACCGCCTTTATGGCAAAGGATTTGCTGAGGTCCGTAGGTTACACCCTCCAGCAACTGTCAAGCGATCCGAGCGGGGTGCTGATTCAAAACAGTGCCGATGCGGTAACATTCTTCAACACACTCGTCTGGGAAATTGGTACGCCATTCATTCCGATTCTGGCGATCCTGCTGATGGCGGGTCTTGCTTCTTCGTTTTTGCAGCATCCGCCCCGCATCGTATTCGACCGGATCAAGCCGGATTGGACACGTATATCTTTGATCAACGGTTGGCACCGTATATTCAGCGCGCGGGGTCAGGCGGAATTTTTCAAAGGCGTGTGCAAATTGCTATCCATCGGCATCGTGATTTGGACTGTGTTGCGCTGGCAACAAAATGCCTTCACCGACACGATGTCGCTCGATCCGGATGCCATTCCGGAATTGCTCCTCATGATCGCCATGCGGCTCTTAACCGTCGTTGGCGTTGTGACAATCCTGCTCCTTGCCGTGGATCTTGTTTGGGTGCGTATGCTTTGGCGCAGGGATATCCGCATGAGCAAGCAAGAAATCAAGGACGAAATGAAAGAACTCGAGGGCGACCCCTTGAAGAAAGCCAGGCTTCGTTCATTGGCCCTCGATCGAAGACGCAAGAGCATGATCGCCGCGGTTCCCCGCGCAACGCTGGTGATTGCCAATCCCACCCATTACGCCATCGCGCTTCGTTACGTACGAGAGGAAGGCGGCGCCCCCCTGGTGCTTTCGAAAGGCAAAGATCTCATCGCGCTTAAAATACGTGAAATAGCTGAGCAGCATTTGATTCCAATTGTTGAAGATAAGCTTTTGGCAAGATCGATGTACGACAGCGTTGAAGTCGACCGGCCAATTCCGCCTGAATTTTATAAAGCTGTAGCGGAATTGATTCACATTCTCTATGCTAAAAGTTCACGCAAAGGGGTAGCGAAATGAGAGCGTCCCATATGGTGATAGGACAGCGTGACGTGCATGGGGACCATCTGGCGAACGTCGTCAGCGCAGCCTTTGAATCGGTTGCCGCTGAATTGCGGCTGGTCGACGCTGGTAATTTCATCGCGTTTATCCACGATGAAAAATTTGCCAATTTACAGGATATCGTCAACTCATCGGTGGAATTGTTTTTCAAACCGGGGACTGTGTCATTCGGTTGGGGCGCGGATTACGAACTTGATTGGAATAGTTCACCCGTAATAAGGCTCGCCATGGAGTTTCGTCACGGCTCCGTGTGGCTAGTCTTCACCCTTATTTTGCGCGCGCTGCATACGGATGTGACGATCGCGTATTTCTCGTCCGGCAGATCCTCGGGCGAGACGGGACAGGAACTGGCGGCTCTGACCGAAGCATTGGCCGACGCCCGGCGGAACTCCGGCGAACGATAAAGGCCGGTATAACAGGTAAGAGATTCTTATAGCACTCCGCGCAGCTTCGGTAGGCGCAGTGCTCTACACGCCCCGCTGATAGCTGATGAACTCCAAGAGCGAGCCATCTGGGTCGCGAAAATAAACGCTGATGGCATCACCCCTTATGCCGCGCGTTGCTACGGGACCGAGTTCGACGGCGATGTGATGCTTTTCGAGATGCGAGACGGCAGCCGCAATCGGACCCGGCCATTCGAAACAAAGGTCGCTATTGCCGGGCTGAACGGGAATCCGGGCGACCGCATTAGCCACGATGCCTGGCCCATGACAATTCAAAAGAATATCGCCGATCTTATAGGAAAAACCGTTTTGCCGATGCACCACTTCGGCACCAAGAACTTGACTATAAAAACTGTTCGAACGTCCCCAATCCGAGACATGAATGACGCAATGATCGAGCTTCAATGCGTTCATTTCGTTTCCGCTACAGGACGAATCCTTTTCTCTGGTGTGCCCCTTGGCTACCACGCATGAATCGAGGAATAGGGGGCTCTTAAAATAGCCCAGTAACCTTGCCGCTGTCATCGAGATCGATCTTGGTGGCCGCAGGCACCTTCGGCAAGCCCGGCATGGTCATGATCTCGCCGCACACCATGACGACGAACTCGGCGCCGGCGGCGAGGCGGACTTCGCGGATATTGATCTCATGGCCCGACGGCGCGCCGCGCAGGCTTGCGTCGGTCGAGAACGAATATTGGGTTTTGGCGATGCAAACGGGGTAATGGCCATAACCGCCGTCTTGAAGCTTTTTGATTTGCCCGCGAACCTTCGATTCGGCGGTGACTTTGCTTGCACCATAGAGTTTGGTGGCGATCGCCGTCACCTTGTCCCAAAGCGTCGCTTCGTCTCCATACACGAATTGAAAATCCACCGGCACCTTATCGACGATATCGACGACGGTGCGGGCCAGTTCAACGGCGCCCTTGCCGCCTTCCGCCCAATGCCGGCAAACGACGATCGGGGCTTCGTGATGCGCCATTTTTTTCTTCAACAGTTCGATTTCGGCGTCCGTGTCAAAGGTGAAATGATTGATCGCGACGACGCAAGGCAACCCGTAATGGTTGCGGATGTTGTTGACATGGCGTTCCAAATTGGCAACGCCTTTTGCCAAAGCATCGAGGTTTTCCGTATTGAGTACCTTCAGATCGGCGCCCCCATGATATTTGAGGGCGCGAATGGTCGCGACAATCACCACCACTTGCGGGCGAAGGCCGGATTTGCGGCATTTGATGTCGATGAATTTCTCGGCGCCGAGATCGGCGCCAAATCCAGCCTCGGTTACCACATAATCGGAAAGTTTTAGCGCAGTCTTGGTGGCGAGCACGGAATTGCAGCCATGCGCGATGTTGGCGAACGGCCCGCCGTGAATGAAGGCCGGGTTGTTTTCGAGTGTTTGCACGAGGTTCGGCTTAAGCGCATTTTTCAAAAGCACCGCCATGGCGCCGTGCGCGCTCAGATCGGCCGCGTGAATGGGCTTTTGCTCTCGCGTGTAGCCAATCACGATCCGTCCCAGCCGGTCCTTCAAATCCTTGATCGAGGTGGCAAGGCAGAAGATAGCCATGATTTCGGAAGCGACCACGATGTCGAAACCATCCTCGCGCGGATAGCCGTTTCCGACCCCTCCCAAAGCCACGGTGATCTGCCGCAGGGCCCGGTCGTTCATATCGACAACGCGTTTCCATGCGATGCGGCGCACATCGAAATTCAGTTCGTTGCCGTGGTGAATATGATTGTCGATCATCGCGGAGAGAAGATTATGGGCAAGGCCAATGGCACCGAAGTCGCCCGTAAAATGCAGATTGATGTCCTCCATCGGCACAACCTGCGCATAACCGCCTCCGGCGGCACCGCCCTTCATCCCAAAAACCGGTCCGAGCGAGGGCTCGCGGAGGCAAATGGACGCCTTCTTGCCGATCAGGTTCAGCGCGTCGCCAAGTCCAACCGTTGTTGTCGTCTTGCCTTCTCCTGCCGGAGTGGGACTGATCGCCGTCACAAGGATCAGCTTGCCGTCCGGCCGGTCCTTGAGACTATCCACATATTCCAACGATATCTTGGCCTTGTAATAGCCAAACGGCTCCAGGTTCTCGTCCCCGATACCGAGTTTTTCCTGCGCCACTTCGCTGATACGGCGCATATGGGCTTGTTGCGCAATTTCGATATCCGCCGGCATAGTCCCTCCACTCGAAGCCGATCTCAGGCTTCCACGACGTTTTGCGGTTTGCCCGCCGCGAACGCTTCTACATTATCGATAAGCTGGTCGGCGAGGATCTGCATGGCCTCGCGGCTCGCCCAAGCGACATGAGGCGTGACGATGAAATTCGGCAGCCGCAAATCGAGCAGAATATTGCCTTGCTTGGGCGGCTCGACTGTCAATACGTCGAAACCCGCGCCGCCGATGGTTTTGTTGGTCAGCGCCTCGGCCAAGGCTTGCTCATCGACGAGGCCGCCGCGGCCGGTGTTGATCAAAATGGCGTCTTTCTTCATCAGCTTCAACTCGCGCGCGCCGATCATATTCTTGGTCTGCGGCGTCAGCGGCAGATGCAAAGTAATAATGTCGCTCTCGCGCAGCAAAATTTCGAAATCGGTCAGGCCCGGTTGCGGAAAGATGTCGTACGCCAGAACCTTCTGGCCAAAGGCCTCGGCGATCCGCGCCACCGCCTTGCCAATCGCGCCATAGCCGACGATGCCCAGCGTCGAGCCGCGCATATCGCGGATCGGATGGTCGAAGAAACAGAATTGGTCGCATTCCTGCCAGCGCCCGGCGCGCACATCATCGCGGTAGGCGAGGATATTCCGGCGAAGGGCGAAGGCCAGCGCGAAGACATGTTCCGGAACCGTATTGAACGCATAATTGCGGATGTTCGAGACGGTGATGCCATGCGCTTTGCAGTAGGCCTTGTCCACGACATCGGTGCCGGTCGCCGCGACCGCGATCAATTTAAGATTGGGCAGCCGCGCGAGCGTCGCTTCGCGCATGGGCACCTTGTTGATAATCGCGATTGTCGCAGTCTCGAGGCGATCGACGATCTCGTCCGGCCAGGTGACCGCATATTCCTTATAGCTATGCGGAAAGTCCGGTGTTCGCAGATTGGCCTCAAGGGTCGAACGGTCGAGAAAGACGATCGAATGTGGCACGGCGTAATCTTTCTTTGATTCGATAGGGCCCGGTAAAGCATGCCCGTGAGACCCGCTCCGGGTCCCATCTGGACGCGTGCACGATGATTTTAGACTGATTCAATCCAAAATCATGAGCGTCGTCGAGTCCGAAATTGAGAGAAGAGGGAGGCCTAAGAGCGGCTTCCTTTTCCTCGTCCCGCGCTCGTAGAGGCCGTCCAGGCTTTCTTCCTCCAGCCGCCGCATGGCGTCGACCCAAAGGGTATCGCCGCACGGCGCAATCGCGGGTGGCCTTTGTGGCCGCCCGCGATTGCTGGCGTAGACGGCCATGGAACGCAAGACACGGGTTCAAGGTCTCAGTCGTTGAGGACGCCTTCCGGGTGCAGCTCGGCGAAATGCTCCTGCTCCGTCGGCTTCTTTTCCTTGGCCATGATCGTCGAGCGGAAATGCTCCTGGGCGGCGGCAACACCGCTGCCGAGCTTAATCTCGATACCGACATCGCGCATCGCCATTTCGGCCCCGGAAATCGCGCCAAGAACCATGAGGTCGTTCAGATCGCCGAGATGGCCGATCCGGAACACCTTGCCCGCGACCTGGGACAGGCCGGCACCGAGCGACAAATTGTAGCGGCGGAAAGCGGCGTCGATGACATCGGCGCCGTTGAAGCCCGGCGGGACGACGATCGCGGTCACCGTATCGGAATACCATTTCGGTTCCTTGGCACAGGGATGCAGCCCCCAAGCCTTGACCGCCGCGCGCACGCCGCTCGCCAGAACATTATGGCGCTCGAACACACGTTCGAGCTTTTCCTCGAACAGGATCTTTAACGCTTCCCGCAGGCCATACAGCATCGGTAAGGCTGGGGTGTAGGGGAAATAACCCGTCGCATTGGCCTTGATCATATCGCCGAAATCGAAATAGACCCGCTTGAGACCAGCGCCCTTATAGGCGGCCAGCGCGCGGGGGCTCGCGCAAACGATGCCGAGGCCGGCCGGCAGCATCAGACCTTTCTGGGAGCCAGCGACAGCAAGATCGACGCGCCAGTCATCCTGGCGGAAATCGATGCTGCCGATCGAACTCACGCCGTCGACGTACAGCAGCGCCGGATGATTGGCGGCGTCGATCGCCTTGCGGACCGCGCCAATATCGCTCGTCACGCCGGTCGCGGTCTCGTTTTGAACGGCCAGCACGGCCTTGATTTGGTGGCTTTTATCGGCGCGCAAAATGGCTTCGATTTTATCCGGCTTGACGCCTGTTCCCCATTCTTCTTCCAAAATCTGGACGTCGAGGCCGAGCCGCTGCGCCAGATCAATCCACAAATGGCTGAACTGACCGAACCGCGAGGCCAACACCTTGTCGCCGGGCGATAGCGTGTTGGAGAGAGACGCTTCCCAAGCACCGGTTCCGGACGAGGGGAAAATAAACACTTGCCCATCGGTGCTCTTGAAGACTTTCTTCAAATCCTGAAACAAGGGCAGCGTGAGCTCCGGAAATTTCGAGGAGCGGTGATCCTCCATCGCGACCATCATGGCGCGGGTGACGCGGTCAGGGACGTTCGTCGGCCCTGGGACGAAAAGAAAGTGGCGGCCCGCCATATTAATCCTCCATGTGTTAGCCAGGTTACACTCTTAACAAAACCATTGGATCAAGCGCAACCGCCGTGGACGCGCCTAAGATATTCCTCTTCATAGACCATGCTATTCAAAACTGGAAACAGGTTTCGCGGCCCGAAGATGCGGCATAGCAGCATCTCGCGCGCGTCCGCGCCAGGGTGACGAGATCGGGGACGCTCCATGATCAGTTCTGCCTTACGGAATCACCAAAATGGCGCGGAAATCGTTCACATTGGTGAGGGTTGGCCCGGTGACGACCAGATCCCCTAGAGCAGCGAAAAAACTATAGGGGTCGTTATTGGCGAGCATAGCTTTAGCCGATATGCCCAAATTCGCCGCGCGCGAAAGGCTATCCGGCAAAAGCAGCGCGCCAGCGTTATCTTCTGAGCCGTCGATTCCGTCGGTATCTGCAGCAAGCGCGTAAATGTTAGGATGGCCATCCAAGGCGATGCCAAGCGCGAGGAGAAATTCGGAGTTGCGGCCGCCGCGCCCCGATCCCCGAAGGGTTACCGACGTTTCGCCGCCGGAAATCAGAACACAAGGCGGCGCCACTGGCTGTGCAAATGCGTGAACTTGCTGTGCGATCGCCGCATGCACCAAAGCCACGTCGCGCGCTTCGCCCTCGATGGCATTGGCGAGGATGAGCGGGGTGATACCGGCCTTGCGCACGACTTCGGCGGCGGCTTCAAGCGCCATTTGCGGCGTTGCGATCATCACATTGGTGACGCCAGCGAGGCGTGGATCGCCCGGTTTCAAGGTCTCGGCACCGGCCGAGGTTAGATGTGCGAGGACGTTATCTGGCGCGGCGATGGCGTATTTTTGCAGAATTGCCAGCGCGTCTGCCGACGTCGTCGGGTCGGCGACGGTCGGCCCCGAGGCGATCACGCAAGGATCATCGCCCGGCACGTCCGAAATCATTAGGGTGACCACCCGTGCGGGTGCGGCAGCGGCGGCGAGCCGGCCACCCTTGATCGCTGACAAATGCCGGCGAACGCAGTTCATTTCCGAGATGGTCGCGCCGCTCTTCAACAGCGCCTTGTTGATCGCCTGCTTGTCGGCGAGCGTCACGCCATCGGCGGGGAGCGCGAGAAGGGCCGAGCCGCCGCCCGAAATGAGGCAAAGCACAAGATCCTCAGACGTCAAACCCTTGAGCATGGCGAGAATGCGTTTGGCCGCTTCGAGCCCGGCGGCGTCGGGAACCGGATGACTGGCCTCGACCACCTCGATCCGCCGGCATGGGGCGCCGTGGCCATAGCGCGTGACCACCAAGCCTTCGAGCGGACCCGGCCAATGATCCTCGACCGCCTTGGCCATCGCGCCGCCGGCTTTGCCTGCGCCTACGACAATGGTGCGGCCCGGCGGCCGCGGTGGAAGATGCGGGGCCAAGCATTTCGAAGGCAAAGCCGCGCCGACCGCTGCATCAAACATGCTGCGAAGCAGCGAACGCGCATCGATTGTCATTGCGTTTTGAACTTCTCGTTAAAATGGATGCGGGGTCATCAAATAGGGGCCCGGGCACAAAAGCCCGGCAAGCGCCTTGGGACGCGCTCTTCCGTTGGTGCCGTTACATACCCATAAATCGCGGGCTTTCAACTATTTTCTCGCCAGCCGTCTGTTGCGCCGCAACAGACGATGCGAATTCAAGGGATGTGACTCCGATGCCCGCATCGATCGCCGCCCTTTCCACAGCGACGCTTCCATGTGACTTTCATTTGACGCGGATGGTTCGCAGGAAGCCAGAGCCCCCGAGGCGCATGGGAATAGGTGTTACCGCGATCTTGCGCAATTCGTCAGAGGGTGCCAACAGGAGGGTTGCTAAGGCCCAAATTTGGCAATAAGCCTTCCGCTGCATGACCTGATTGCGTGCCTGCCGGGCAAGCAGGTTGCACGACACTGGTAAGACAATCCAATTGAGCAAGCCCGGCCTGCCTCGCGTGGCGCGACGTTGTAACGAAGTTGTAAGGAGGGGTGTTTGGACATTCATGAGTATCAGGCCAAGGAGATCTTGGCGAATTTCGGTGTGGCAACACCGAATGGGGCGGTCGCCTATAGTCCCGAGCAGGCGGTCTATTGCGCGACCGAACTTGGCGGCTGGCATTGGGCCG
>CAYTRB010000014.1:0-35519 GCA_964440215.1 uncultured Methylocapsa sp. | reverse complement strand
GAAAGGTCGAAATTTTCCGGCGCGTAACTGCCGTAATGGCGCGGCTTATCATCCAAGATCGTTTCGGGATGCGCGAGGCCGTTCTCGAAGGCGAGTGCATAGATGAAAGGTTTGAGCGTCGAGCCGGGCGAGCGGATGGCGGCGGTCATATCGATCGATCCGGCGCGCGCTTGCGAAAAATAATCCGCCGCCCCAACATGGGCGCGAATATCGCCGCTCGCATTGTCGATGACGAGGATCGCGCATGAGAGTTTCGGTCCGATCGCAACCGCTGCCTCGCGCGCCAATGTTTCGAGCGAGGCTTGCAGCTTGGCGTCCAAGGTGAGCCGGTGGACGCGCTGCGCTGGCGCGCGCCTGAGCGCTTCTTCGCTTGCATGCGCGGCAAGCGTTGGAAAGGCCTGACGCTCATGCGGCACGGCCTCGCGCTTGGCGGCGTCGCGCTCGCCCGCTGTGATCACGCCGCGCGCAAAGACGCGGTCGAGGACCGCATCGCGAGTCTTCCGCGCGGCCTCGGGAAAACGATCTGGCCGCCGTGTTTCCGGCGATTGCGGCAAGGCCACCAGCAAGGCCGCCTCGCCGATCGAGAGCCGCTTCGGTTCACGGCCGAAATAAGAAAGGCTCGCCGCCCTGAGGCCCTCGATATTGCCGCCATAGGGAGCTAGCGCCAGGTAAAGATCGAGAACGCCAGCCTTGTTCATGCGCTGTTCGATCTTGATCGCACGCAAAATTTGACTGAACTTTCCGGCCAGTGATTTGCCAGTGCGGGGCTCGCTCAGCCTTGCCGCCTGCATCGTCAAGGTCGAGCCGCCCGAAACAATATGGCCATGGCTTGCCCATTGCAGCGCGGCGCGACCAAGGCCAAGAGGATCAACGCCAGGATGCGCATAAAAGCGATGGTCCTCGTAAGCGATGAGCATCGCGAGGAAACGAGGATCGACGTCCTTTGCCGTGACCGGAAGCCGCCAGCGCCCATCTGGCGTGGTGAAGGCCCGCAACAGCTGTCCATTGCGATCGAGCACGACAGGCGAGCCTTGGCTCGCACGCGTCAGATCAAGCGGACCCGACAAACGTACAAGCGTGGACGCTGTAAGAACGAGCATCGCCGATGTAAGGAAAAACCCCGCGACCTTACCAAAATGTTTCACGTGAAACATTTTGGTAAGGAAATCACTTGGCACCGGACAAAAACGATGCATGAAACATCTCATTTTGGCGGTGAGACATCGATCGCGCCATAGGCCGTGCGGCCAAACCGCTCCGGCCGGTACATGTCCTCGATCGTCGCCGGCGGGCTCACATAATGGCCAGGCGTCACCGCGCGGACGATATAGGCCACGGAGAAACTCGCCTTGTCGTGTCCGTCGCGCGCGAAGGCCGCGACGAAACGGTCGTCGCGGTATTCCGTATGGACAGGCTCGACGGTCTTCTTAAGAAAGGACAGAGCCTCGGTCGAGCCGCCCTCGAAAAGCTCCGGGTTGTCGATCTCCAATCCTGAAGGCAAACGGTCAACGAGGAGCAGCCGCGCGAATGCGGCTTCATATTCGGTCACCGTCAAGTCGACGACGAAGCGATCGTTCTGCTTGACCGCCGCCGCATCGAGCGGCTTTCCGTCGAGCGTGAAATAGGCCCGCTCGATCTTGTAGCCCCGCTCGGCGGCGGGTTCCGACGTCAGTGGATTGCCGGAAACCGTCACAACGGCGCTCACGGGTCCTTGCCCGCTATTGGCGATCGTGACGGTTTTGCTGGCGAGGGCGGCGGCATTCCAGTTCTTGAAGAAGGCGCCTTGCCGGGGCGCGCCATCGACCGACAAGGCAATCGTCTCCGACTTGTCGGCGAGCGCCTCGGCGGCGAGAACCATGAACACATTTTCCTGGGTGCTGGTCAGCCCGGTTTTCGCGCGCGCGTCTTCGACAATTTTCGAGGTCCGCACAATCCCGGCGGCAGGCATTTGCGTCTCGACGGCAAGCGCGAGGACGCCCGCGCCATCGCGCAACCGCGACCCATAATCGGCATCCGAATAAAGCGGATTGCCGAGCGTCGAAAGACGCTCCACCGCCTTTTCAAAAACCGCCTCGGCGCGCGGGCGGTCGCCGAGCAAAGCGAGCGCGGCGGCAAGCTGGGCGCGCGCGAGCGGGCTCTCGAAAGAGTCGAGCTTAGCGTCGGTGAGATAACGCAAATCGCCCATCACTTCGCGGCCGTTGCGCGCAAGGACATAAGCGGCATAGGCGATCGGGGCACCCTGTCCCGCGCCAATCTCGTTTGCATTGGCGATGAGATTGCGCAAACGTTCCAGGGCGGCATCGAATTTCTTTTGCGGCACATCGAATTTGCTTTCCCGCGCGCGGGTCAAAAAATCGGTGACGAAGGCATGCAGCCACATGTCGTCGGCATCGCCTGCCGACCAGACGCCGAAAGCGCCGTTCGAGTCCTGGCGCGCCAGCACACGCTCGATCGCATCGCGGATGCGCTGATCGGCGCCCGGATCGATCCCAAGCGCCTCGCTCGTGGCAAGCTTGTTCACGTAAAGAAGCGGCAGCGCGCGGCTGACGATCTGCTCCGAACAGCCATAGGGATAGCGATCGAGCGCCTGCAGGAGGGCCGGAACATCGATGCCCGCGAGCGAGGAGACGGCGAGCGAAACGGCGCCGGTGCCGGGCACGAAATCGGCGACAAGGTCGCTCGAGAGCGCGAGGCTTTCCCCCGGTGCCAGCGTGCGCACGGAGCGGCGGTAAAGCTCGGAGGTTCCGGGCGAGACATCGAGCGCGAGTGTCTGCGGCGCGGCCAGACCTGGGCCGGTCAGCTTCAGATCCACGGCGGCGTGGCCAATTCCCGTGGCCGTGACGGGAATCGTCAGCGATTTACGCGCGCCAGATTCGAGTTTGAATTTGCGGTGCAGGACCTCGGGCGTGGCCGCGAGCGGGCCGCTCACGTCAAGATCGAGGGCATACTCCCCGGGCTTGCCTTCGACATTGTCGATTGCGACGGAAAATTGCGAACGGTCGCCAAGTGCTAAAAAGCGCGGTGCCGTTACCAGCGCGACGACGGGATCGCGGACGATCACCTCCGTGCTGGCGCTGCCTGCCTTGGTTTTTGTCCAGGCAACCGCCATCACTCGCAAGGAGCCGTTGAAGGCGGGCAGATCGAAATCGATCCGCGCCTTTCCATCCGGGCCGGTTTTGACGATGCCGGAAAAACGCGCGAGCGGCTCTTGCGTCGGCCGCTCGGAGGTTAGCTCCGGGGAGGCGTCGCCGCCGGAGCGGATGGCACCACGGGAACCCTGCATGCCATCGATCAAGAAACCGTAGAGATCGCGGATTTCCGTGCTCAATTGGCGCTGACCGAAAAAATATCCACGTGGATCGGGCGTTTCATAATGGGTGAGGTTGAGAATGCCTTGATCGACCGCGGCGAGAGTCACGAACGCCTCTTCGCCTTTCGCAAGGCCCTTGATCTCAAGCGGAATCGCCAAGGGTCCGCGCGGCCGCGTCTTGGCTGGCGCCGCGATCCTCACTTCAAGCTCATGGGCTTGCGGATCGATGCCAAACCAGGCGAGCCCGATGGCCCGGCCGGGCATGCGATTGGCCGCCTTGTCGAGCGGGCGATAGGCTAGCACCACGGCATAGGCGCCACCACCCCAATCGCCCGAGACCGGAACAGCCTTAACCGTATCGCCCTCTTTCACAGCGAGCGTCGTCAGTGTGTTCAAGCTCTCGCTCACGATCGCGATCGTCGCGGTGCCGGCAAAGCGCGAAGCGATACGCAGCCTCATCTCTTCGCCTGGCTTGTAATTTGGCTTGTCGAGACTGACATCGAGGAGGTCAGGGGCTTGCGCGCTGGCATCGCCCGACCAGCCACTCTCGAAGGCTAGACTCGTCGGCAGATCGCCGTTGTCGCCGCTGGCAAGATCGAGGCGGTATTGGCCAAGTCCGACAATCGCAGAAATTTTGGCTGACGTGTCGAGGCCAATATCGATCTTTCCTTCGGCAACGCGTTTTGAGGATTTCACCCGCTCGAAATTCCAGCGGCCATCGGCCCGGTACCATTGGTAATCGTTGCTTACCCGATAAAGCGACCAGGCAACGCCCTTGCGCGCGGCGCGGGCGCCGTCAGCCCCCACCGCAATGACATCGAAATTCGCCGCCGCGCCATCGGTCAAAGTGGTGAAATTCTTCTTGACGCCAATAAGACCGCCTTTTGGCAGGATCGGCAAAACCAGCGAGCGCTCGACGGCACGGCCGCCCGGCTCGCCGGCACGCAGAATGATTTTGGCCTCGAGGGGGCGCGACGCGGCTATCTCTGGAATGGGAGCGAGAATCTTTGCCGAACCCTTGGCATCGGTCGCCGCGGTATCCTCGATCTCATTGCTGATCTTGTCGAAGGACTCGTCTTGCAGCCCGGCCACATAACCTTTGAGGGCGGGCAAGGAGGCTTGATTATCGGCGTCGATCTCGACAGCGCCGGTGATGTCGAGATTGGCGCCCGGCGCGCCGTAAAGATAGCGCGCCAGCGCCGCAACTTCGACTGGCACGCCGAAGCGCGCCGCCGCCGTCTGCGGCGCCAAGGTCAAATCGAGGCGTTCCGGCACATAGTCTTCGACGAGGAAGCTTGTCTGCCCAATGGGGCTTGCTTTCGGGTCCGCAAAGGCCTCGACGCGCCAAGTTCCCGTCGCGATGCCGGGGAGCAAGGCAAGCGCAACACTGCGGCCGCCGTCTCCCTGATCTTCGGTTTGGACCCGCTTATATTCGACGCCATCGGGACGTTTGACCACAAGGGTCAGCGGTGCCGAAGCCATGGCCGTGCCCTGCCCGTCCCGGAGCAGGGCCGTGATGAAAACCGTCTCGCCCGAACGGTAGACGCCTCGCTCCGTATAGAGCAGGGCGTCGAGTGCCACCGGAGCCGCGCGGCCCTTGACGCCGCGGTCGGTGAGGTCAAAAGACGTCGCCTCGAGATCGAGGAAACCGTAATCGCCCTTGCCGTCCTCGGCGACAACAAGGCTCGGCGCCACGCCTCCCGCGCCTCGCGCAAATCCCGGATCGAAATGAATGTGGCCGGCGTCGTCGGTGCGCCTTGATGTTAAAATCTCATTGTCACGCGCGATGAGGCGCACCTCGACTCCGGCGAGCGGCGCGGCGCTTGCGAGCGAGCGCAGGAATACATGAATGCCGTCCTTGCCGGTGAACGCGGTGAGGCCGAGATCGGAGACGAGGAACCATTGGGTCGCCCGGGTTCCACCGCTGTCGTCGTCATCCGTGGCGTCCGTGTCGCCTGCGGGTTTCGCGGCCATGACATAGACTCCGGGATCGAGTGACCCAGCCGCCTCCATGACCGGGAAAGCGGTTGTGACCTCGGCATTGAGTTCGGAATTGACATCGAGCGTGCCCGACCAGATTTCCTTACCATCGGTCTCGATCAATTGCTTGATCCGGTAGGGCGAGAGCTGACTTAGAAAATCGCCGGAGTGTACCGTCGGCAAAAGATTGCGATCGCCGATCTTCACGATGTCAACGGCGATTTTCCGCGTGTTGACGGAGACGATAGGAATGCCTTCCTGTCCGGTGCGAGGCAGCACATAATTCTTGCCGGTGAAATGCACGAGGGGCGAGCGGTCGCGGACATAGATGTCATAGTGTGCCGGTTTCAACAGCGCTTCATCGACGGTTGAAGGCAAGCCCTCGCGGAGCACGATTTTATAATGCTCGCCGTGCTTCAGACCCTCAACGCAGAGCTGCTGGTCCTCGATCGAGAGAGCAGCATTGGCGAACCCGGAGACCGTCACGAAGGGCGTGTAATCGACTCGCGAAACAAGCTGTTCGGAAAATTGGAAGCACGCGCGCGGCGAGGCCGATTCATTGTCGATTTTATAGTCAAGAATGCGGAACCCATGTTTTTCGCGCATGTCCGTGTAGACGTTGCGCACTTGCGCGGCGTCAACGAGGTCGAGGCTTGCGCGATAGGCGTCGAGGGCGGGGCGCCACAGGCCGCGCTTGGCAAAGATTTCGCCAAGCCAAGCGAGCGCCGCTGCTTGCTCCGGCTTGGCGCCAGCCCGCTCATAGGCGATATAGGCCGCCGCCGTGCCAGCGGTTTGGAATTCATCATCATCCCCGGCCGCGATCGCCGCGCGCGAATAGGCGATCCAGGCGCCAGAGTCCTTCGGATTTGCCGCGATGATCGCGGCGCTCAATTTGAGCGCGGCTTTGAAATCCTTGCGGGCGAGGGCTGACGCCAAATCCTTGCGCAGTTGCGAGAGCGGGTGTGCCGTGAGAGGACCCAAATCCTGGCCGATATTCTGTTCGAGACGCGTCGCGTCACTGTCCAGCTCATCGCTCAGAAAACTTGGCCGCGCCTGGGCTTGCCCGACCCAAAAAACCAGCGTCACGGCTAAGGTAATGAAAATGGATTTGCGCATATCTGTCCTCGCAGGGCAGCGGAGCACGGAGGCAAGCCATGCTAGCACAGCGGCTTGCGAACGCCATGACTGGCCTGGGTCAGTTTCTGGCCTGGGTCAGTTTATTGTCCGCGCGTTCACTCTGTGATGTCAAAGCCCCAAAGACTTGATTTTGTTTCCATTACGTATTTGTTGCCCCTAAGCTTAATCATAAGCTTGGCTATTGTTGTGATAAACAACATTTACTGTTGACTTACCTATGCTTTGTGATGTTAATGATTCGTTAATATTCGTTACTGTTCAGCTAAGGGTGGGAGTAATGATTACGCTTATTCTTCTAGCTTTGCTTTTTGGCGCAATCCTTGGTCAATTTTTCAAAGTGGTGATCCTTTTCCCCGCTGACGCGGTCTTAATTCTTTTCATTCTCGTTGCCTCCGCATATTCAAACGACGGCTTGGCATCTGTCGCTTTGAAAATCGCGGTCTTAATTCCGAGCAATGCCGTTGGTTACGCTCTCGGACAGAGCGTGTTTCACATCCCGGACCTCTGGCATTGGCTGCGTACACACCGAGCCCTTCAGGTCAAATCACGGCGGCTATCGTTCGCCAATAGGAGGGCACCGCCGTGCCCCTGACCACGGCGTCCGTCACCGTTTCCGATGAAATTCAGCGTGTCGTCCGGCGATACAAAGATAACATTCAAGCCTTGCAAAAACTCCGGTTGCAGAATCGTGACGCCCGCATCAAAGTCTTAGCAGCGATGCTTCCGCGCCCAGAGTCGGAAAGTCGCCGGTTGGTGCAAAAACACCATGTGAGCACTCTTACGTTCTCAAATTTGATCGCTGCTCATGCCGCCGCGCGATTTTTCGTCGTCGCCGCCGGCGTGATAAAGCGGCCGGCGAAACAATGCTAACGTGCCCGGCGGCCTCGCTCTCGACTTTGAATCCGCTGACGCATATGCCGCGGCCAATCGCATAGGTTTTGCCCATACTCTCGCCTTATTACGGGAGAAGACTGAGAGGGTGATTTTTCGATCTCGCTTGGGCAATAAGGCCGAGTGGCAAGTCATCCGAGCACAGCGGATTCGAACGCCATGACTGACACAGGTCAGATTATTTTCTGCATTTTGGTTCCGTGATTTCAAAGCGACGGTGAATTTTATTTTGCATTCTCATATTTGCCACGTTTTTGGCATATCCTAAGCTTAACGATTAGGTAGTATAATAGCATTCACTATTGACTTATTTGTATCGTATGATTAGTTTGTTTTTGGAACATATATTACTGTTGGGCTAAAGGCAGAAAGCAATGATAACCCTTGTGGTTTCAGCTTTGCTATTCGGCGTAATCCTTGGACAGTTTTTCAAGGTCTTGGCCCTCGTCCTTTCGGACGTGCTCTTAGTTTTAATCGTTCTCGCCGCCTCCGCATATTCAAGCGATGGCCCTGCATCGATCGGTTTGAAACTTGCGGTCTTGATTACAAGCAATGCCGTCGGTTACGCTCTCGGACAAAGCGTGTTTCACATCGCCGACCTCTTGCATTGGCTGCGAACACAGCGAACCGCTCAGGTGAAATCCCGGCGTGTATAGTTCGCCAGCAGGAAGGCACCGCCATTTCCGTGGCCATCGCGTGTCCATCACCGCTTCCGGTGAGATCCCGCGCGGAGTCTGGCGATATGAAGATCATATACAAGCTTTGCAAAAAACTCCGGATGCATAACCCTGACGCTCGCATCAACGTCTTAGCAGCAATGCCTCCGCACCCGCAGTGAGCAAGACGCGGGTTGGTGACAAAACACCGCGCGAGCATTACTTCGCTCTCAAATTTGATCTCTGCTCATGCCACCGCCCGGTCCACCGCCGTCGCCGATGGCGTGAGAAAGCGGCCGGTGAAACAATGCCAAAGTAACCGGATGGGACCGTCTCAGTTTCTCCTTGCTTCAGCGGGCGGCTCATGTTTGCCTTGGTCAAACTCATCGAACAGGGGGGACATCCATGCCGCTGCCAGAACAGGATTCATCCTCGGCGCAAGCCTTCGTTGCAAGTCCTGCCAGCCTGCCGGCTTTGCGGGCAGCCTATTCGGACCGCACCGCGGGTTTGATGGCTCATCTAGCGGCATTTGCGTATGATCCCAGCATCGAGGCAAAGCCCCCGATATCCGTGCCACAACAACTTTCCGTGCTGGGATTTACGGAGTTTTGGGCATTTCATAACGGCATGACAAATGGCTGGGCCTACATCGCCCGTGGCCCGGATCTCATCGTCTTGTCCTTCCGTGGAACGAAGTCGATTCAGGACTGGGAAACGGATTTTCATGTCGCTCTGGTTCATCCGCATGGCACGGATTCCCATCTGCGTGTCCATAAGGGTTTTTACCGTGCCTTTGAAAAACTCGCGGAAGGTGTCGATGGGCTTGTGGTCAGGCTCGACGAGCTCAAGAAACAAACTGGAGGTCAGATTCCAATCTACATTACAGGGCATTCGCTCGGCGGCGCGCTGGCACAGATTGCTTCCGCCGTCACTGGTGACGATCAGGTTGCCGCCTGCTATACGTTTGGATCTCCCCGCGTCGGCAATACCTATTTTGATCTATGGGTCAAAGTGCCAAGCTACCGGCTTGTGAATTACGCGGACATCGTACCTCAGGTGCCATTGCCGTTGCCGGTGCTCTTCCAATACCGGCATTCCGGCGATCCACGCTATCTTCCAGAACATGCAGGGACATCGCCCTACCGGTTCGAACCGGGCCCGCTCACCCGTCTCTGGCAAATCGGCCAGGGCTTGGTTCAATGGGTCAAAGCCGGATCGATCCTGGGTGTGGCGGACCATGCCATCGCTGAATATTCGCAAAAGCTCGACCAAATCACGGCCAATCGCGCGCAATCGTGATAGCGATTCTTGCGGCGGATCGTATAAGCCTCTCGACTCTACTTTGGTGCTTAAGCCGCCTCTGCTCAAGCCGCCAGATCGGCGACGACAGCGTCGAGCACTGGAAAGCCTTCCGCGCTCACACGCAAGCGTCCGCGTGGCGTATATTCGACCATGCCATCGGCGATGAGCGAGGCGACGCGGCCGGGATCAAGATCGCGTCCAGACATGGCCTCAAATTCGGCCGGCTCGATCCCTTCTGAAAGCCGCAAGCCCATCAGCAGAAATTCATCGGCCTGCTCCTCGGCGGACAAAAATTCGTCCTCGACCAGGGCATGGCCATCACTCTCGACCACGGTCAGCCACATCTCGGGATGCGATTCGGTGGCTTGCGCGCGGCGGCCTTTTTCCGAGAAAATCCGGCCATGCGCGCCAGGGCCGACGCCGATATATTCGCCATAACGCCAATAGATGAGATTGTGGCGGCTCTCCGCGCCAGGACGCGCATGGTTGGAGATTTCATAGGCGGGAAAACCAGCCCGCGACGTGACCTCCTGCGTCACATCCCAGAGCGCTCGGGCAAGATCATTATCGGGAAGGGCGAGTTTACCCGCGTCGCGCAATCGCGCGAACATGGTGCCATATTCGATCGTGAGCTGATAGAGCGAGAGATGGTCTCGGGCGTGGGCGAGCGCGCCTTCCAATTCCTGCCGCCAGCCCGCCACCGTTTGACCTGGCCGCGCATAGATTAGATCGAAGGAATAGCGATCGAAGATCGACGCCGCGAGCGCCACTGCGCGCAGCGCTTCCGCCGCCGTGTGGCCGCGGCCGAGCGCTTTGAGATCGGCATCATTGAGCGCTTGCACCCCAAGCGAGACGCGGTTGACGCCGGCCAGCCGGAAGCCGCGGAACCGCTCCGCCTCGACACTGGTCGGATTGGCTTCGAGCGTGACCTCGGCGCCCGGTGCAACCGGCCAGAACCCCGCGATCGCATCAAGAATGGCGCCGACCGTCGAAGGCTTCATCAAGGAGGGCGTGCCGCCGCCGAAAAAAATCGACGAAACGGTACGCCCTTCCGTAAACCCCGCGCGGTGCGCGAGCTCCGCTTTATAGGCCTCGACAAAGCGGGCATCATCAACCGGCTTCGCCCGCACATGGCTGTTGAAATCGCAATAGGGACATTTGGAGAGGCAAAACGGCCAATGCACATAGACCCCGAAACCTGGACCGGGGCCAATCTTGCTTCGCGGAGATATCTTCAATTTGCTCATGCCATCTCCTGCACCGACCAAAGAACATGCTTTTGGCAAAATTGCCTCGGCCTGCCAAAGTCATCTTGCTTGGGGCTTTCAATCTTACATCATTTTCTCCCGGGAACAGGCAGTCCCTTTTGGGCAATGACGCTGAGAGCACGACGATTTTGGATTGATACAATCCCAAATCATGAACGTGATCAATTCTTAGAGGTTAAAGCGGAATGCGGGCCAAAGACCGGTATCCACTTTTCCTCGTCCCGCGCTAGAGCATGATTCCATGGCATTGCTGACTTTTGGGATAAGATTTGACAAAAATAGCGCGAGACATCCCACAAATCAAAACCATAAGAGATCGAAGCTGCAGCCTAGATCCTCGCGCTGTCAAAGTCGCGCCACATTCGAAGTCAAACTCCGGTTGATTGCGGTCCGAACAAGAAACCCGCGCCGTAAAGAGCAGATTCGCTGTGATTTATTAAGAATACGTTCACCACGTTTCCCTAGCTTGCAAAGCATAGGGGCCGGACAGCGCCCAGATTGAGACCTCGCGGCTCTTGCGTAACGGCTCATGAGTAAAGGTGAGTATTGAGTTATCTTGCACCGCCACCGGCGCCGGCTGTCGTCATCGTGACGAAGGATGTTGGCGGTTTCGTCACGGATTACCAGACGCAAACCGCGATCTACCGTGCATCGGAACGCGAAGTCCGATTGCATGAGTGCCGCTCGGCTTGCACGCTGGCGCTCAGCTTGCCGAATGTTTGCGTCTATCAAGATAGCATCCTGAAATTTCATCTTGCCTACGATCCGCGCAATCATCAACCGAATGCGGATGTCTCGCAACAAATGTTCGATAGCTATCCCGCCGCCGTTCGGGCGAGGCTCGGAACCTTGACCCGCGAATATAAGGTGCTGAGAGGAAACGAGCTGATCAGCCTCGGTATCAGGGATTGCAACGCGCCCAAGACGATCGAGCCGCGAACCATGGTCGCTTCGGCCGCCGCAAGGAAGCCGCCGCAGGCCGCGCAGCCACAGGCCCGCGAAGACCAGACGGGCCAAGCCAAGCCGCTCCTTGCTGGCCTCATGGACAAAATGCTGTCGGTCTTCGGCGCCGGCGAGACGGCAAGCGCCATGCCCGAACGGGCTGCGATTGCCCCGCCTCGCCCGGCCGCAAAACAAGCTCCGGGCCAGGTTTTGGTGGCGGAGATACCGATGCCGCCGCCACGCCCGGTTGAACTCACGCAATCCGCTGGTGCCGCAACGACGGCGACGTTCCAAGTATCCGTTCAAGAAACAGCCGGCGCGACGGCCGGAACCGACGGTCAAGCCTCACAGGAACCGGCCGTCGCCCTGACCACGGAAGCTGCCCCCGTGCGGCCGCAAAGGCACACGAACGCCGTGCTTTTTGCTGTGCGCGGGCTTGCCCGGTTTGGCTTGCCGAAACTGATTACCGGCGCGCAGCCGATTCTCCCGCCCGACTTCAGCGCCTACACGGACATGGACCGCTGAACCACACCAGTCCGCCGCTCTCTATCGAGGGACGAGTTTCCGGTCTTGCGGTTCGCGGCCTAAAGAAACACCGCTGCTTTGACTTTGCTCCGGCTCGGTTTGACCATGATCTGGCTTCCCGGCCAATCCGGCTCTAACGGCGCCAGTCGCGGCGGCCAGACGGCGGCTCGTCTTGCGTTCGACGATCACGGTTCTTGCCGTTCCTTCGCGGCCGCTGGCGGTCACGATTTGCGTGCTGTTGCGCGGCGGCGCATGTTTCAAGAGCTCGGCGCGCACGTCTTCAATCGGTAGATCCATCAGCGCGGCGGCGATTTCGGCTTGCTGTTGAAGCTCGTCCGTCAACCCGCGCGCGGCGGCAATGGCCTCCTTGAGCGTCGGCGGATCATATCGTACCCGCCGCGTTCCATATTTCGTCTTCCAAACGGTCGACATTGCAAATATTCCAGATGCCCGCGGCCCCCGCGACTTTGTGCATTGCAATAATATTTTGCAAAGCACACAAAATCAAGGCTCCGCTGTGTCGCGCCTCGCGGCCATGGGGGAAGACGTTCAGTGGGGCGTCCGCCCGCCAAGGCAGGCTTGCACGAAAATTTGAAAGGCGCGGGCGCGATGCGACAAGCCGGGCGAGCCATCCGTGGGGATGCCGTGTTTCTCCTGGCCCGTCATTTCACCAAACGTCCGCGTATAGCCTTCCGGCAAAAAAATGGGGTCGTAGCCAAAGCCGAGGCTGCCACGCTGCGGGAAAACGAGTTCGCCAAAAACCTTGCCTTCGAAACTGTGCATCTCCCCGCTCGGGAAGGCGAGGGCAAGGGCGCAAGCGAAGTGCGCCTTAAACGGCGGGCGTGCTTTAGCCGCGCGCAACGCTTGTTCGACTTTGCTCATGGCGGCGCCGAAATCCCGCGAAGGACCCGCCCAGCGCGCCGAGCTGATGCCCGGAGCGCCACCAAGCGCCTCGACGCAAAGGCCTGAATCATCGGCAAGCGCGGGGATGTTTGCGCGGTCGGCGGCGGCGCGCGCCTTGAGTTCCGCATTGGCGACGAAAGTAACACCGGTTTCTTCCGGCTCCGGCAGGCCGAGTTCCGAGGCCGGAATCGATACGACCCCGTAGGGTGCGAGGAGTTCACGCATCTCGGTGAGCTTGCCCGCATTATGGGTCGCGATAACAAGTGTTTCGATGAGCTTCCGAGGCATGAAATCCTTCCACCATGAGCGATCGCCCGCATCTCGCGCGAACATGAGCGCTTTTTGCGTTTTCAGCACGCAACGCATTGGGCCTCCAGCAAAAATTTCTGCCGAGCCCTGAGCGCGAAGCTAGCTTCCCAACAATTTGACATTCAATTTATTGTCGATAGATTAACTATACTTATGGAGAGAGCAGGATGACCGTTACCTTTAAAAACATCTTCGGGGCAACCCAAGAAGCTTTCCGGCAAGGTCCGGATCAAGCGAAAGCCTCGTTCGAGGCCATCACAAAACTCGGCAAGGGACTGCGCAGCACCGCGTCCATCCGCCAGTTCACTGTGGCCATCGACGAGCCGGAAACCCTCGGAGGCACGGACACGGCGCCTAACCCAGTGGAACTGGTGCTCGCAGCCCTTGGATCCTGCCAGGAGATCACCTATCGGCTTTATGCCGACGCCTTGGAGATCCCGCTGCGGAAGGTTTCGGTCAAAGTCCGAGGCGATATCGACCTGCGGGGGTTCTTCGCGGTCGATTCATCAGTCCGGCCTGGATTTCAAAATATCGAGGCGGTGGTCACGCTCGACAGTGCGGCGCCGGTCGCCGATTTGATAAGGCTTAAGGAGACCGTTGACCAGCATTGCCCCGTTCTCGACATTCTACGAAGCCCGGTGCCGGTCACGCTCGAATTGGCCAACGCGATCCAGTCCTCGAAGGTGCGCGCGCTGGCGCCACAAGAAGAGGCGCTCGCGGGCTGACGGCGGCCTGCGCCGGACGTCTCAATAGACGGCGGCGCCAATCATTTGAGACCGGGGCTCCCGCGCTGACCCACGATGAAAAGCCCGTATGCCTGCTGTATAAGGCGGGATCGCTTTTTTTGTTCCCGGCTCATCCTCACTCTCATGCGCGCCTGCTTCTTTCCGGTCGTTCTCTTGGCTTTCCTCGGCATTGCGGAAACGGCCCGCGCGGCGCCGCCATGGCAAAGCCTGCCGCCGACTCCAACGCTGCCTAAACCGGAAGACAGCGGCACCGCGCCGGTCAATGGTATTAAAATCTGGTACGCGGAATTCGGCCATGGCGAGCCCGTGATCCTGCTGCATGGCGGCCTCGCCAACGCGAATTACTGGGGCAACCAAGTGCGCTTGCTGGCGAAACGCTACCTTGTGATCGTCGTGGATAGCCGCGGCCACGGGCGCAGCACCCGCGACGCGACGCCTTTCGGCTATGATCTGATGGCCTCCGACGTCGTCGCGCTGATGGATTTTCTGAAGATACAGAAAGCGGCCATTATCGGCTGGAGCGATGGGGCGATCATCGGCCTCGACATCGCCATTCATCATCCCGAGCGTGTCACAAAGCTCTTTGCTTTTGCCGCGAACTCCGATCCGAGCGGCGTCAATGACGTCAATCAAAGCCCCGTCTTTACCCGTTTTATCGCGCGGGCGAAGAAGGAGTATGAGCAGCTTTCGCCGACGCCGGATCAGTACGAAAAATTCCTTGATGAGATCACCAAGATGTGGGCGACGCAGCCGGATTTTTCCGCGGAGAAGCTGCAAGCCATTAGCGTGCCGGTCTGGATCGTCGACGGCGATCACGACGAGGCGATCAAACGCGAGAATACCGAATTCATGGCAAAAGAGATCCCCGGCGCGAGGCTCGTCTTTCAGCCGGGCGTCAGCCATTTCTCATTTTTGCAGAATCCGCGGCAGTTCAACGGCGATGTGCTGCACTTCTTGACGCTGGCTAAAAGCCAGTGACAATCGTCAGGCAATCGCGCCCTTTTGCAACTCCACGAGCTTGGCTATTCCTGTTTTGGCAAGCGCGATCAAATCATGCAGCTGCGCGTCGGTGAAGACCGCCGCTTCCGCCGTCGCCTGCACCTCGACGAGAGAACCCTCGCCCGTCATGACGAAATTCGCGTCGGTTTCGGCGGCCGAATCCTCTTCGTAATCGAGGTCGAGGACCGCTTCGCCATTCGAAATGCCGCAGGAAATCGCCGCGACATGGTCGCGCAAGGGATGATCCTTGATGATCGAGCGGCCGTGCATCCATTTCAAGCAATCATGCAAGGCGACCCAGGCCCCGGTGATCGAGGCGGTTCTCGTGCCGCCATCGGCTTGGAGAACATCGCAGTCAAGGGTGATCTGCCGTTCGCCCAGGGCCGGAAGATTGGTGACCGCGCGCAGACTGCGGCCGATCAAGCGCTGAATTTCGTGGGTGCGCCCGGATTGCTTACCGGAGGCTGCTTCCCGCCGCGTCCTTGTATGGGTCGCGCGCGGCAGCATGGCGTATTCGGCGGTGATCCAGCCCCGGGCCTGACCGCGCAGCCAGGCCGGCGGCTTGTCTTCGAGCGACGCCGTGCACAGCACATGGGTTTGCCCGAATTTGACGAGACAAGAGCCTTCGGCATAGCGCGCGACATTGCGTTCGAGCGAAACTGGCCGCAATTCGCCTGCGGCGCGCTTAGACGGACGCATGAATCCCCCCGTTTGTTTTAAGGATTACTTCTAGGGGTTCAGCCCGATTTGCGCAACCGGAGGCGCCACGGCAACCCTTTTCAATGCCCCTCAAAGGATATCAGTGTCCGCACCGGCACGCCGAGGGCCTTGATCTTCTTGGCGCCGCCGAGATCCGGCAGATCGATGACGAAACAAGCCGCCACCACATCGGCGCCGATTTTTTTCAAAAGCCCGACGGCACCCACGGCGGTGCCGCCGGTGGCGATGAGATCATCGACGAGGATCACCCGTTCGCCCGGCGCCACCGCATCCTCGTGAACTTCCATCTCGTCCAGCCCATATTCGAGCGAATAAGCAATCGACACCTTTGTGTGCGGCAGTTTTCCCTTTTTGCGGATCGGCACAAAACCCGCCGAGAGCTGATGCGCCACCGCGCCGCCTAAGATAAAACCCCGTGCTTCCATGCCGGCGACCTTGTCGATCTTGGTTCCGGCCCAGGGCTGCACCAATTCGTCGATCGCGCGGCGAAACGCCCGCGCATCGCCAAGCAGCGTCGTGATGTCCCGGAACAGAATGCCTGGTTTCGGATAATCGGGAATCGTGCGGATGATGTTTTTGAGATCATCCGTCATGCTGGTTTGACCCGTTGCAAAATCGCCTCCAATTTTTTCAATAGCACAGGATCGCGCGCCGAGGGCGCGGTCAATATGGCATTGTCGAGCGCCGTGTCGGACCCGACCGGACAGGCTTCGTGCTCGGCGGGAAAATCTCGCAAGAGGCGCGCCAAGAGTTTTGCCGCATTGCCGGCATTGGCTTCCACAACTCTTATCACGGAGGCGACGTCGACATTGTCATGCGCCGGATGCCAGCAATCGAAATCGGTGACCATGGCGATCGTCGCGTAGGAAATCTCCGCCTCGCGGGCGAGCTTGGCTTCGGGCATCGCGGTCATGCCGATGACATCGCAGCCATTGGCCTTATAGGCGAGCGATTCGGAGAGAGATGAAAATTGCGGGCCTTCGATGCAAATATAGGTCCCGCCTTTCACAACATTGATTTTTTCGGCCGCCGCGGCATCGGCGATCATTTGTTGCAGCAAGGGCGCGACCGGATGCGCCAATGAGACATGGGCGACGCAGCCATTGCCGAAAAACGAGCTGGCCCGCGCAAAAGTCCGGTCGATGAACTGATCGACGAGCACGAAAAGCCCCGGATGCAAATCCGGCTTGAACGAGCCGCATGCGGAAACCGAAACGATATCCGTGACACCGGCGCGTTTCAGCGCATCGATATTGGCGCGGTAATTGATGCCCGACGGCGATAATTTATGACCGCGCCCGTGGCGGGGCAAGAACACGGCGTCGGTCGCCCCGATGCGGCCGAAGTGAAGCGCGTCCGAGGTATCGCCCCAAGGGGTCACGACCCATTCCTCGCGAATGTCTTCGAGCCCCGGCAGTTCATAAACACCCGATCCGCCGATGATACCCACGATTGCTTTTGTCATGCCGGCTCCTGCTCCTTGAGCGCCGCAGTTTTAACTGGCCTGGCGAGGCGCGCAAGAAAAACGCAAGAAAAATCGCTCGTAAGCGCTGCCTGCTAACCCGCGAACCGTCGCGGCCTCGTGATTTGTCTTAAACGCGGGGGCCGCGTAACAAAATGGGCTGTCTGCTCGTATGACTTGATGGGATGCTCAGCAAGGTCAGCAAGGAGAGCCGCATGTTGATACGCCGCCGGAAGGGCTGGGAAATTCCCGAGAGCCAAGCCACGCCCGAGCTTGTGTTTTTCAAGCGCCGCGATGTTCTCAAGGCGGCGGCCATCTTGCCCGCCTTGGCCGCTTTGGGCACCACGGCCCCATCCATCGCGGACGCGTTCGATGATCCATCCCGCGCGCTTTACCCCGCTAAACGCAATGAAAAATTCGTTCTCGACCGGGAAGTCACACCCGAAAAGATCTCGTCTCACTACAATAATTTCTATGAATTCGGCATGAGCAAAAACATCGCCGACGCTGCGGAATCGCTCAAAACCCGGCCATGGACCTTGAAAATCGACGGCATGGTCGAAACCCCGCAAGAGATCGCCATCGATGACCTCCTCAAAGCCATGCCCTTGGAGGAAAGGCTTTACCGGCACCGCTGTGTCGAGACTTGGGCGATGGCGGTGCCATGGACGGGGTTTCCGTTGGCGGCCTTGCTCGCCCGGGCAAAACCGCTTGGATCGGCCAAATATGTCCGGATGGAAACATTTTTGGACCGGGCCATGGCGCCGGGGCAGCGGCAATTCTGGTATCCCTGGCCTTATGTCGAGGGCTTGACCATAGAGGAAGCCGGCAATGATCTCACCTTCATGGTGACCGGCGCCTATGGGAAGCCGCTCGGCAAAAGCTATGGCGCGCCGCTGCGTCTCGCGGCACCTTGGAAATATGGATTCAAATCCATCAAGTCGATCACCCGCGTGTCGCTGGTGGCGGAACGTCCCGTCTCCTACTGGGAGCATTTGCAAGCCTCGGAATATGGCTTTTGGGCCAATGTCAATCCGGCCGTGCCGCATCCCCGCTGGAGCCAGGCGACCGAAGAGGTGCTTGGCACGGCGGCGCGGCGGCCGACCCAGATTTTCAATGGCTATGGCGAGTTCGTTGCCGGGCTGTACACCAGCTTGGAAAAAGAGCCGCTGTTTATGTGACTCTATTATCCAAAAAATTGATATGAGGCGGAATAGGGAACCTGTGCCGCCTCCACTTTGCTGCTGGGCAAGACGTGCCCAGCAGTTTTATTAAGGATAAAGCATAACCGCCGCTTGCCGTCCGGGGATATAGGCTACGGCTCTTTCAAGTGCATGCCTAAAATTCGCGGCCAACCCGGGCGGCAAAGGCAAGCGGCGGCGCACTCGCAGGCATCGAGCCCGGCGCCGGCAGTGACAGGGTCACCACCTGGTTATTTTTCTCAAGTGTCATTGTCCGCAGCTCGACCGAACGCAAATACCAGCCCGAGGCCGCTTCGCCGACATGAAGACGAATGAAGCTTTTCGTCATTTGATTGAGAATAAGCGCGACGCTTTGCGGATTGCCGATCGCGGTTCCTACAAGCGTTAAAGCAGGCTTTTCTGGTTCGGCGGGCGGCGGCGGCGCTTCAGCAACTGGCATGGGGGGCGCCGGCGGCGCGGGGGGTGCCGGCGGCCGGCGCGACGCGGAAAAGAGCGGCCTTTCACGGGTGCCTGAGAGTGCACTAATAGGAATTCCCCACAGCGGATTGCCACCCGGCGGCGGCTGCCGCTGATCCGGATTTTTGGTGGCGGCCAAATGTTGTTCTGTTTGTTGTGCCGTGGCTAGGCTGGCTTGATCCGTGACATTCCCTCGCAGACTCGCGCCGGCGGGCTCCTGGCCAATGGCTCCATTCACGGAAAAGGAGGCCATTGCCGCGATCAGATAAGCGCAACGTCTGATCATTTGCTCACCTGCCATTGCCCCGACACATCGATTTGGACGCGCATCCGGGGGAACTCTTCTCCGCTACCGATCCTGCTCGCCGATTGTGGCATTTGTACTACAAGCTGATCAATAAATAAGAACGGCATTCCCGTTTCTATCTCATAAAGCAATTGCTGCAAATTGCTTTGTTCAATCTCAAGATTCGCCGAGAGGCTCACAGTGCCTGGCTTGGTCTCGGAGCCTTGCAAATCGACCTGCGAGGACAGCACATTCCCGCCGGCATCATTGACTGCCGCGACGACCCGCTGTTGCAGCGCCGCACCGGCAATTGTCACAGTCCGCCCTTCAAGAAACGGCGAGCCGGATTTATCCAGGCCGGACGTCGCGGCCGACGGTTTGCGGCCTTCGATACGGTCGAGCAAATCGGTGGCGGCCGTGTAATCCGCATAATCGCCGGCAAGGCTTGCAAGCGCGAGCCAGATCGCGGCGGCAAACCCCAAAAGCAGCGCCACATAGCCGAAAAGCGGCAAAGCGTGGGCCCGCGTAAACAGCTTTTGGATGGGGTGCGCGCGAAGCGTCTCGATCATCACAGGCCTGGCGTGTAAACTGGCTCGATATGAGCCTCGATGTGAAAATGCTCGCTATGCTCGGTTGCTGAGCGCGTCGTCGGGGCAAAAAAAGTTGCCCGGCTAAAATGCGATGTTTGTTCGATGAACCGGATCAAGGACGGAGCATCCTTGGTCATGCCAACGATCTGCATCTTATCGCCAAGGATTCTAAGCTCGGTCAAATAAGTATCATCCGGCAATACCTGCGATAAAGCTTCGATGACAATCACACTCGATGGCGCTTCATGCTTGCGCCGTTCCAAAGCACGCGCCGCCTCGCTCGTCCCGCCGTACCCATGCTGGAGCACGGCACGGCGCTCCTCGATGCGGCGGGTAAGATCATCCCGTTGAGTCTCGAGTGCGCTGCCGGCGATCGCACTCACCGCGAGCGACACCGAAGCAAGCGCGCCGCCGCCGGCAACAAGCCCGATCAGAATGCGCCGGATGTGCTGCAAGTCGGCTGCCTGCCCAGCCTGTTGCTCACATATCTTGATGGCGGCAATATCCGGCTCTGGCTGCTGCAGAGCGGCCGATATGGTGACCGTATCGGCGCCGAGAGCCGCGATCGCGCTGATGAAAGGCGCGATCAGCGTCCGCGCCGTCGCGGCAATTGTGACTTCCATCCGGTCGTTCGCGGTGTCAATCGAAGGATGCCAGCCGAAGGCGGCCTCCGCCGCACTCCACGGCGTCAGGCGATCGATCTGAGAGCGGACAATTCCGTCGATGAAATCAAGAGCGCGGCGCGGCAATTCGAGCGGCCGGAATATGAAACGATTGGGTTGCAACACGAGTTCGACGTGCGTGCCGCGCACGATATCCGCGAGTTTTTCCGCAACAGCGGGATCGACGCGCTCGCCGGCGATACGGATCTGAAAGCCGGGCACGTCCAGCCCTTCTCTTTGAGAGGATCCTTGCAACGTGAAAGTGCCATCTTGCTGTTCGGTGAGCCGGATATGAGGCCGTGCGCGCAAGGATTCACGCCCCGCGAGAATCGTCGCCGCGACACGGTTTATCCAGCGGGAACACGCATCGGCAAGGGCGCGGTAAGAGGTCATTTCATCTCCGTTCGGGCTCAACGCTCATATGGGACCGTCAAAATCGTCGCTCCAAGCGAGAACGCGGTAAGGGTCCTCACCACCCTCCATGATGAGGAGGACGACATCGGCGTTCACCTTCCTGACGGTGCCGAGCGTAATGTGAACGGCGGCGCGTATCGCCTTGCGTCCTCCGAGCGCGACGCTCGCGCGCGCTTCCCCAAGCAGACTCAAGACCGCCTGCGGATTTTGCGGGTCGCGCTGATTGATGATTTTGGCGACCGTATCCGGATTCATATGCGGCAAGGCTGTGATGACCTCGGGGGCAGCCTCGTTGGCATCGATCTCCGCTCTGCCATTGAAAACCGTCACGAAGGGAAGCGCGGCGTCCACAACCGCCGCCGGCAATCCTAGCACGAGCCGCAATTCGGCAGTGCTCTGAAAAGGCGACTGCCGCGGGCCGTAAGTCAAGCCCGCGTTCTTATAGGCGTCGGCTTCCGGGTTTTGGGCTCCCAAAGTAGGCTTTGTCCGCCAGGCGATGATATGGTTCGCAAAAACATCCGCGTCTTGCGGCTTCACTCCGATTGCCGTCAGCAAGCCGGAGAGTAATGCCTTGGGTGCGAGGTTGAGATCGATGCGCGCCCCCTCGGATTTGAATTCCACGCCAATGTCCGATCCTCCAATGCGGAAATCGAAAGCGCCTGAACTGGGGCGCGTGTTGTCGTCGAAACCGATCACCCGGTAGGCGGCGAGTTCGAGACCCGCTGAGATCAGAGCTTTGCTCTGGAGCCTATGGTCATAAGCCCGCGCCGATATCGCCGTGTTGGCAATATAAGCCGCATAGATGGAGGCGAGCGCCGCCAGGGCGGCGAGGATCCAGAGGACCGCAACGAGAATGAAGCCGTCCGCGCCTAACGCTGCTTTTAGAACCGGCCGGCGCATGAATGAGAAAACTTTCATAGGCCACCGCAAGCCGCCGGCGTGCCCTGCACACATTCGGCGGGCGCGTTCACACTGATCAAGGTGGCCGTCGAAACCGGTAAGATCTCGTCGGTCAAGCCATCGCGGACGGTCACACGAACCGCGTCAGGCAATTTCTTAGCGTCCAGCCATATATCTTGCCAGATGCGGTCATGGCCCGCGAAGGCGAAGGAAACATGAAACGGCGGCCGCACCAGCACGATCGGATTGGTGAATTCAACCTCGCCGTCGTCGACGGCCCTGGCCGTGACCAGCGCAAATGGAGCCCGCGCGCGAACCAGAACGCGGCCCCGCGCGTCCTCATCTTCGCCTAGCCGCACGATTTCGAGTCCGGGCGCGGCGTTTGGGCCTATCGCGGATCGCACGAAGGTGACGGATGTGCCCGTTCCTTCAAAGAAAGTCCGCGCATCGCCGCCCAGCGACACATATTGCGCCGCCGCAATGTCAGCCGCGATCCGGTCGATGCCGAGACCGAGTAAATCAGCGTTCTGCACGCGATCAAAGCCCGTCCTCCAATTCGCCATCCAATGGCCCGTGATCGTCGCAAGCATCGCGAGAAGCACGCCCATCAGGGCGACCGCGACAAGGGCTTCGAGAAGCGAGAACCCGCTCTCCCCGGACGCGATGCCTGGAACAAAATACTGCCGATGTTTCATTGCGCGACGGTTCCCTTGACGAGACGGATGGTTTCGAGCCGCAGCAGCGCTCCCGACGGCGACTGCACAGTCACGAAAATCGTTTGAGGCGCCCAGACCTTGGCCGCGCGCGGATTAGCGCCGGCGTCCCCTTGAAAAGGCGCGACATCGACAGACCAAGCTTGGCCATGCATCTCACCGGTGAGCGTTCCGGCCACGAGGCTAGCGCGAGCGGGAAGGCCGGCCTCCACCGCGCGCATTGTCTCGACGAGTGCGATATGCTGCGCGATCCTTCCGGACCCCCGAATATTGCCCGCCATGAGCGAGCCGATAGCAGCCAAGCAGATCGCCGCGACGGCAAGCGTGACGAGGATCTCGATAAGGGTAAATCCCGCGCAACCGTCGATGTCCTCCATGGCAGGCGGGCGCTCAAAGGATGTTGGCTGGAACAATTTCTATTCCCCCCGTCAGCCAAGAGATGCGGACTTCGAAACCGGCACCGGGCCGCGACAGGAAAATCGTGCCGCCGCAGGACATTCCCGACGGAAGAAATTCGATTGTTGTCCCGCTCGCATGGCCGCCGCATTGCTCGGCAAGGATCGCGTTAAAGGTGACATCCCTCGGCAGTTGCACCATTCGCTCGCTCGCGCCCGAACGGATCGTCCCCGCTTGCGGGCTAAGGACGGTCTGCACCGTGGAGCCGTTCCGGACGGCCGCGTTGCGATCGCTCTTGAGCAAGGCCGCCGTCTTCATTGCATAGGATTCGAGCGCCGCGCGCGAAGTTGCGTGAGGGATCGCCGGCAGGACGACGGCCGCGAGCATGGCGATGATGGCGAGGACGCAGATCGTCTCGAGCAAGGTAAAACCGCTCTCGTACGAACGCTCCGTCATTTGAGCTCCGAGCTCTTGATGTCGGCGGCGTTGCCGGTTCCCCCTTCCTGGCCATCGGAACCAAGCGATATAATTTCATAGGGGTTACGATCACCTGGCGAACGATACTTGTAGGGATGTCCCCAAGGATCATTCGGCACCGTATTGTTCTTCAAATAAGGGCCGTTCCAGCCGCTCGCTCCGCCCGGCCTTTGCACCAAGGCGCCAAGACCTTCGGTGCTCGTCGGATAGCGTCCAAGATCGAGATAAAAAAGATCGAGCGAACTGGCGAAGCTCAGGATCTGGATCGTCGCCGCCTTCACCTTGGATTCGCTGAGGTAGTTCAAAACGCGAGGGCCGACGAGACCCATGATGAGGCCGATGATCGTGATCACCACCAGGATCTCGACCAGGGTAAAGCCGTCTTCCCGGCCATCACGGGCGGTGCCCGCCTTGCGGCCGGACGCTTCCCGCAAACCGCGGTCCATGGTCTCCTGCCGCCGACGGAGCCCGCCGAGGCATAGGTTGCAAAACTTCATGATGATGGGTTCCTGTTCATCCGGCACCTTTTATCCGACAACTTGACTGACTGACATAAGAGCGGTCATGACCGAAACGATCAGACCGCCGACGATGATGCTGATGCCGATGATCGCCGCCGGACCAGCTATGCCCACGAGCTTATCGAGACTGCGTTGAAGTTTAGCTTCGTAAAACTCCGCAATTCGTTGTGCAAGCATGGGCAATTGGCCTGAGTCTTCGCCAAGACGCAAAGTGCGAATGGCCATCGGCGGCAGCGCCTGCGTTTTCGCGAGCGCGTCGGAAAGCTTGCCGCCGTGACGGACGAGATCGACGGTTCCGCTCCAGGCGGCGGAGCGTCCGGTCGTCGCCATCAAATCGGCGAGGATCCGCAGCGTCGTCGCCAGCGGAACGCCGCTCGCAAGGAGAACGCCGAGATTGCGGCAGAAGACAGTCGTTCGATGAAACTCCAAAACCCGGCCGACGAAAGGCAAATGCGCGAGCGCACCCATGATCGCGCCACGCACCTTGGGACGGCGCAAGAAAAACCAGCCGCCGCCGATGAGAAGGGTGAGGGCCACCGCTAGCGGCGTGGTGTGGTCCCGCATAAACTCCGAAAGAGAAAGGAACCCAGCCAGGATCGGGTCAAGTTTGGTATTGAAATCGCGCAACACCGCGCCAAACTGCGGCAGCACGAAAGTGAGGAAAAACAAAAGCACCGCGCTTGCCGCGGCCAAGACAAAAGCGGGATAACGCAAGGCGTCGGTGAAGCGCCGGCGAAGCGCATCGGCGCGGACCCGTTCGGCGCCAAGCACCTCCAATATATTGACCAGCGTGCCGGAACTCTCCCCAACCCGCGCGAGCTCGACATACATCGGGGGAAACAAAGCCGGATGGTGGGCCAGCGCATCGGCGAAACTTTCGCCGGAGAGGATGGCCGCGGTGAGCTTGGCAACCGTCGGACGCAACCGGCCGATATCGGCGTCGGCGGACAATAATTCGAGAGCATCATTGATGCGGGCGCCTGTTTGCAAAAGCAAGGCAAGATCGCCGGTGAAAATTGTCACGTCCTCGGTGCGAGGACCAGAGAGCGTGAAGTTCCAATTGAACCCCACGCCGGTTCCGCCCTCCTCGCGGACGGTTTCGATCGGAATGAGGCCGAGATATTCCACCCGCTCGGCGACTTCGGCGGCCGAGGACGCCGAGATCGACCCGCTCACCACTTCGCCATTGGGGGCCAGAGCCCGGTAGCGGAAAGTCATCATAGCTCAGCGCACGGTTGTGACGCGAAGAACTTCGGCGGCGGAAGTAATGCCCGCGCGGCATTTCGCGACGGCGTCCTCGACCATCGTCGTCATCCCGGCGCGCCTCGCGGCGAGATCGATCACGCGGGCATCCGCGTCCGGACGGACAAGCTCATAGACCGTGTCTTTCAATTCAAGCATTTCAAAGACGCCACAGCGGCCGCGATAGCCAACGCCGCCGCAGCGCTCGCAGCCGACGGGTTCATGAACGCAATCGCCTGCCTGAAACCCAAGCGCCTCGTAACGGGGATCGGCGGCGAGATCGGCTCTTTCGAGGATGCGTTTTTTCTTGCATCTGTCACACAGGATGCGGACCAAACGCTGCGCGATTACCGCCCGCAAGGTTGACTTGAGCAAGAAACCCTCGACACCAAGATCAAGCAAACGCGGCACCGCCGCCGCCGCGGTTTCGGTGTGCAAAGTAGTCAGCACAAGATGGCCGGTGAGGGCGGCGTGAATGGCGATACTGGCGGTCTCTGGGTCGCGCACTTCGCCCACCATGATGACATCTGGATCCTGGCGGACGAAAGCCCGCATCGCGGCGGCGAAAGTAAGGCCGATCGAGGGTTTCACCTGCGACTGATTCACCCCCTGAATTTCATATTCGACCGGATCCTCGACGGTCAGAATTTTCCGCGAAGGCTCGTTGAGGAGCGAGAGCATGGTCGCAAGGGTCGTCGTCTTGCCGCTGCCGGTTGGCCCGGTCACGATGATCAAGCCATGCGGCAGCGCAAGCAGCTGGCGCATGGTTTTCTCATCCTTGGCCAGCAAGCCAAGTTTTGCGAGTTCAAGCAAACCGCGATCACGCGGCAAGAGGCGGATCACGGCCGATTCACCATGTTGGCTCGGCATGGTGGCGACTCGAATATCGATTTCAGAGCGCGCTACCTTCAGCCGTGCCGCGCCATCTTGCGGTAGGCGCCGTTCGGCGATGTTCAGGCCCGCCAGAATCTTGATCCGGGAGATCAACGCTTGCGGCAAGGCATTGACCGGCGCCGCCACGGCGCGGAGCAAGCCATCGACGCGCATGCGCACCACGAGGCCATTCCGGAACGGTTCGATATGGATATCGCTGGCCCGCAGTTCCATGGCCTTTTCGAGCATGTCGTTGACCGCGCGCACGACCGGAGCACCGCTCGCAAGATCACGCAGACTTTCAATGTCGTCATCGGCGCGGGCACCCGTGGCTCCGCTCTCCGCGGCCGCCGTTTCCTCACCGCCAAGCTGCTCGCCGAGAACGGTCGCAATATCCTCGAAGGAGGCGACCTCGACCGTTACAGCTCCGCCAAGGACGATTTCGGCGGCGTGAATGGCGGCGGTGTCACTCGGATCAGCGACGGCAAGCCGGTAATGACCTTTCGGAATTTCGAAGGGGAAGACCGCGGTGTCGCGCAAGAAGCGCGGCGAAAAGCGGGCGGCCAATGACGGCGCGGCGACGAGTTGCGGCAAAGCAAGCCGCTTCAAGCCATAAAAATGAGCCACCTCATCGGCGAACCCATTTGCGGTGAGTTCCGTGGTGTCCCAAAGCTTGCGAAGGGATCGATCGGCGCCGGTGTGGTGAGAGGACGCAGACTCAATTTCACTGGCCGGAAGCAGATTTTTGTTTGCCAAATATTTTGCGAAGTCTTCAACGGCAATTTGATTCATTCGCGCATCTCAAGACTCATGAAACCATTTACGATCAGTCACGCTTGCGTCCAGGCTTAGAAAGTCCACGAGCGATGCGATTGAAAGCGATTCTGGCCTAGCCCGCCGGCAGGGCGACGATACGACGTTGCCGTGGCCCTTTCCAGCCATTTTGGCGATGCGATTCCGGTTGTGATCAAGCTTAACAATCAGCCGCCATGCTCGCTTGACCGAAGCGTTTTCAACCCGCCACTCTTAAAGATCGCATCGCATACCCTGAAAAAATTGGACTTCGTCACACGGCGGCTTAGAGCACGACCGTGAAATTGTTGCAGAGTTATTGGATAAGATCCGCGACAAAACTAAAGTCGTGGAGATCACAAGCAAGCAAATCCGAAGCGAATATGGTCTCGCGCCGGATGCCCGATGGACCGTCTTGATCCGGGCCGGTTCAAACCAGGAACAACCCGCTTTTTTAACATGCCCCCAAGAACTCGCCCAATGAATTCGAGTCTAGGAGACTTACTCATTTGATTTTGATGGCAAGCGTCGCGCTCGCCGCTGTTTTCAAAGACCGGGCCTTGGTGCGCGGAAGCACCACATTGGGGCGATGTATAAAAAACAGTTGCTGAAACGTCACGCCAATGCCAAATACCGGCGCTGGAACGAGGCAAGCTCGCCCCGAGCCGAACGGCTGCCTGAGCCCAGCGCATCTCGCCAAGATCCGGAGATAGCTCTCATGGGTCAGGCTTTGCTTGGAACAAGAGTTACCATACGAAGAGGAGGATACGCCATGATAGAAGTCAGCTCTGGGAGAGCGAGCGATGCTGAGGGACATTTCAGTGCGGGCGGGCGGTTTGTTCGCCTGCTATCCAATAATCGGATAAGGGTGGCCGCGGCACTTTTACTGTTAGCCGGCGGCTTCAATATAACCGGCCGTGCCTACGCACAGGACGCCGCAAGCTGCGTTGAAAAGTGCAAGGCGGACGAAAAGCAATGTCTTCACGACGGCAGTTCAGAGGAATTGTGCGAATATGATTCCAAAGGTTGCCAAAAGGCATGCAACGCAAGTAAATGATCTGTTGCCCGCCGTTTAGAATTTAAAATCTCTAAGAAAAACTCATGGGCCGCGCTGTGCGGCCCATGGTGCCATCCAAAACCATTCGATCCGCGCCCTGCAACATCGAGGGCAGACGATGTTCTTCAAATCTCATCAGCTGCCGGATTGCAGGGTTAAGATTAAACTCATCAAGCGCCCCTTGTCGCTTCGCGGCCTTCGTTACGTCCGCGCGGTGATCGGGATGTAGTCGCGCTTCGCCGCGCCGACGTAGAGCTGGCGCGGCCGCCCGATCTTCTGACTTGGATCCTCGATCATTTCCTTCCATTGCGCGATCCAGCCCGAGGTGCGCGCCACCGCGAAAAGCACGGTGAACATGGACACCGGGAAACCCATCGCTTTCAGCGTGATCCCGGAATAGAAATCGATATTCGGATAGAGCTTCTTCTCGATGAAATACTCGTCGCTGAGGGCGATTTTCTCTAACGCCATCGCGACCTCCAGCAACGGGCTATCCTTGATGCCGAGTTCGTTCAAGACCTCGTAGCATGTTCTCTGCATGATCTTGGCGCGGGGGTCATAGTTTTTGTAGACGCGGTGACCAAACCCCATGAGCCGGAACGGATCGTTCTTGTCCTTGGCGCGGGCAATGAACTTCGGGATATTTTCGACCGTGCCGATTTCCATCAACATTTTGAGCGCGGCTTCATTGGCGCCGCCATGGGCTGGACCCCATAAGCAGGCAACCCCCGCCGCGATGCAGGCGAAGGGATTTGCGCCGGAGGAGCCAGCCAGCCGCACCGTCGATGTCGAGGCATTCTGCTCATGGTCGGCATGGAGAATGAAAATACGGTCGAGCGCGCGGGCAAAAATCGAACTGATCTTATATTCCTCGCACGGCACCGCATAGCACATGCGCAGGAAATTCGAGGAATAGTCGAGGTCGTTTTTTGGATAGATGAAGGGCTGGCCGAGCGAATATTTATAGGCCATCGCGGCAAGCGTCGGCATTTTACCGATCAGACGGAACGACGCGACCATGCGCTGCTTCGGATCCGAAATATCGGTCGAATCATGATAAAAGGCCGATAGCGCACCAACGCTCGCACACAGCACGGCCATCGGATGGGAGTCCCGGCGAAGGCCTTGGAAAAACCTGGCCATCTGCTCGTGCACCATCGTATGGCGGGTGATCCTGTAGTCGAAATCCTTTTTCTGCGTTGGGGACGGCAATTCCCCGTAGAGCAACAGATAAGCGGTTTCGAGAAAGTCGCCTTGTTCGGCGATCTGATCGATCGGATAACCGCGATAGAGCAAGACACCTTCGTCGCCGTCGATATAGGTAATCGACGATTCGCAGCTTGCCGTCGAAGTAAATCCGGGGTCATAAGTGAACATCCCGGTTGAGGCGTAAAGCTTGCCGATATCGACGACCGAAGGACCGATCGATCCGGTCTTGACGGGCATTGAGACAGTGGTATCGCCGATACTAAAGGTGCCTGTCGTGGCGCTCATGGAGGCTGCCTTCTCTTTGGTTTGCTGAGTCTTGCCAAGCGGCAAGGGTTCAGACGGGCTTTTGCACCGGCATCCGTTCGAATGGTCCCGAATGATGCGGCGCACAACACTATCCTATGCGCGGTTTTCGTCAAGCGTAGGAAAATGCCCTACTATACGGCGGTTCAGCGCCATAAAAATTCCGCGGCCACCCCTCGCCGCGTGAAACAGGCATCGATGATGATCACTCAAAAACATCATCTGTCAGCGCTGCACCGCCGCCACCGGGAGCAAGACGCGCGCAGCGTTGTGTGTTCTGCATAACATTATGGAATTGATGCCCGTTAACCACGCGGTGCGACGCCTGCGTTTCCGGCTCCGGCATGGCCTCATCCCTGCCGCAATGGTAAGAAAATCTTCAGCCCGAAATGTTCAAATGCGCTTCATTCACGTGCGCGTTAATCACCGCCCGGCGAAGAAATGTTGCGCAGGTTTAGGCCTAGGCTGTGGAGGTTACATGCCCGCACTTTTGGTTCGACCAATCAAAACTCTTTTATCTGTGAGCGTCACCATGGCGTCGCTGACGGCCGTCTCGCTTCCGGCGCATGCCGGCGATGGCGGAGCGGTCGCCGCGGGCATACTCGGAGGCACCGCGCTCGGCTTTATTGCAGGAACCGCCGCTGCGAGTCCGCCTCCGCCTCCGCCGCCTGTCTATTACGCGCCGGTCTATGCCGCACCTCCGCCACCGCCGCCGCCGCGCTGTTGGTACCAGCCGCAACAAGTGTGGAACGGCTACGCCTATGTCGTCCAGCAGGTACGCTACTGCAACTGATGGGCTTGTCCTGGCCGGATTAATTCCTTCAGAGTCCGCGGACACTGAACGTGCTCTAGCACCAATTGGAATGAATTCTTTAAGCGGCCGCGAACGGACACTTTGTATATTTATGTCCTCAGCTTTGGAGGACATATGTCTACGATTTTGGCTCGATCGATCCGAAAAGTTCTGGCTTTGAGCGTCACCGCCTCGGCGGTGACGGGCTTCACCGTTTCCGCCTTTGCCCATGACGGCGGTGCGATCGCTGCGGGTGTCGCAGGCGGCGTTGCCGGCGCCATGGCAGGCCAGGCCGTCACGGGCATGCAACCACCCCCGTTCTATCCACCGCCGCCACAGCAAGATTGCGTGTGGGAACAGCAAATGGTGCAGCAGCCCTACCACATCCATATTGGTCAGGTGCGCGTCTGCCAGTGAGGGCCGCTTCAATGGGGTGGAAGGCACGTGCTAAACGGGCCGGACTCGTCTCTCACTTCACCTGATCTTGCAGACGCGCGAGGCTTTCCTCCCGGCCGAGGACTTCCAGAACATCGAATATGCCAGGCGATGTCGCCCGCCCGGTCAAGGCCGCGCGGAGCGGTTGCGCCGCGTCGCCGAGCTTGATCTTGGTCCCGGCGGCATAGTCGCGCACGGCGGCCTCCGCGCCAGCCGCATTCCACTCCGCCAGCACCGTCAAACGCGGGATCAGCGCGGCGATATGCGCCCGCCCGCCCGCGTCAAGAATGGCCATAGCCTTGGCATCGAGGATGAGCGGCCGGTCCGCGAACAGAAAATTCGCGCCCTCCAGAAGTTCGATCAAGCTTTTCGCACGCTCCTTGAGGCCCGGCATGGCGGCGAGCAATTTCGCCCGCATCGAATCATCGAGTTTTTGCCTTACCTTCGCGCCGTTCGGGAGATAGGGCAGAGCGGCTTCGAGCGCGGCCACGAGGTCCGCGTCCCGGCTGGCGCGGATATAATGCCCATTCATGCTCTCAAGCTTAACAAAGTCGAAGCGGGCGGGCGAACGTCCGACATGGGCGAGATCAAACGCCTCGATCATCTCCTGCGTCGAAAAAAACTCCTTGTCGCCTTGGCTCCAGCCGAGCCGCACCAGATAATTGCGCAGCGCTTCCGGCAGATAGCCCATCGCCCGGTAGGCATCGACGCCCAGCGCGCCGTGGCGTTTCGACAATTTGGCCCCGTCAGCGCCATGGATGAGCGGGATATGGGCCATCACCGGGATAGGCCAGCCGAGCGCCTGATAGATTTGCATCTGCCGCGCCGCATTGGTGAGATGATCGTCGCCGCGAATGATATGCGTCACGCCCATGTCGTGATCATCGGCGACGACGGCCAGCATATAGGTCGGCGTGGCGTCGGAGCGCAGCAGAATGAGATCGTCGAGATCCTTATTGGCCCAAGTGACCCGCCCTTGCACTTTGTCGTCGAGGACGGTGTCGCCATCTTGCGGCGCCTTAAGCCTGATCACCGGCTTCACACCTTCTGGCGCTTTCGAGGCGGCGCGGTCGCGCCAGCGCCCGTCATAGCGGGGCGTGCGTCCTTCGGCTCTCGCTTTCGCGCGCATGTCGTTGAGCTCGTCCGGCGTGGCGTAGCAATGATAGGCGTGGCCCGAGGCGAGCAGGCTTTCCGCAATCTCGCGATGGCGTGCGGCGCGCTGAAACTGGTAGATGACATCGCCATCCCAATCGAGGCCGAGCCAGGACAGCCCGTCAAGAATGGCGGCGATCGCAGTATCGGTCGAGCGCTCGCGGTCTGTGTCCTCGATCCGCAGCAGCATTTTGCCGCCGGCTTGGCGGGCATAGAGCCAGCTGAACAGCGCTGTGCGGGCGCCGCCAATATGCAGAAAACCCGTTGGCGAAGGGGCGAAACGGGTGATCACCGGATCTGGCATGGGCATGGTCCTGCGGGGCTAAGCCATCTAAACAATCTATAAACGGCCATTCGCCGGTTTGGGCGCCCCGTGTACCATGAAATTCCCGGAACAAAAGTGGCGGCGGGCAAAGAGTGCCACGCATGGCCCATCGGTTGGACGATTTTTCAGCTCGTGCCAATTGGACAAAGCTTGCTGCCGCAAAGAGCGTTGAGGGTGGGCACTATCTCGACAGAGAGCTTACATAGCGGCGCGCTTCGTCCGAGAGCTGCATCCAAAGCGCTGCATTTGATGGCGCGATCGTGACCCATTCTTTCATTGGCCGTCCAGCCCCTGTCGAGAACCGATCGGCGAGGTTTTCGGTCACAAGTGTGTCAACCCGTTCGCTTGGCAGCTTGAGAAGCAATCGCCCCTTGGTAAGGACGGCAAATATTTTGCCGCTGACCTTGAGGGCGTCCGATCCAAACGCTCGTTTCGGCGGCCCGTCTGCGAGGCCGCCGTGATGCTCTGCAAGCGATTGGAAGAGCGCTTCTGGAGAGTTCTCGGCGTTTGATCTCATATTAGGCCCGAGCTAAGATCAGGCCGCCTTGGCCATTTGAGCCACGCGCTCCCAAGTGGTGGCCTTCAGGCTTGGCCGCTCCTTCATGCGTGCCAGCCAGGTGAGGAGGTTGGTGTGCGGCACACCCAGCACCGTCCACTCCGGCGTCTCGCTTAAGAAATCGATCTGCGGCGCGATCAACAGATCAGCGAGGGAGAGTGTCTCACCGGCGAAGGTGAGCTGATCGCCGAGCAGCCTTGCCAGTTCGTTGAACACAGCGAGCGCCTTGGGCATGGCGGCTTCGATAACCGCTTCGTCCGGCGTCAGACCCATTAGACGCGGCCCTATCACGCGCTGAAAGCTTATGACATTGCATACGCCCTGGAAGAGATACCAGTCATTGACATTCATCGCCTGATCCATCCGCGCGGCGGCCTTAGGATCAACAGGAGTGAGGGCAGGGTTCGGCAGAACCCGGTCGAGATAGCGTAGAATGGCTTGGGTCTCGTAAAGGCTGAACTTATCATGCTCCAGCACTGGCACCCGGCCAAAAGGATGGCGGGCCAAATGCTCCGGCGAACGGAGAGTGCCCGGCGAAAGGGGCGAAAGGCGATAAGACGCGCCCTTCTCCTCAAGCGTGGCCAAGACGGCGCGCCCAAATGGGCTGCCAGGAATTGAATGGACGATGAAGTCTGACATAACACCCTCCTCACTTGGGACTTTAGTTTCTCGACGCGGCTGCTCTCTCAGGGCTTGACCTGATCACACGCGCAAAATCGATATCCGGGCTCGGTGCCCCTACTCCCATCTCCAAATATTGCTGCAAGCTGACGAGATAATAGCCCCACCCCGTCGTGCAAAGCGCGTAGATGTCGCCCGCTTCTTTGAAGCCACGGTGCGCGAAGGCGAGCACCGTGTTGCTGCCCTCCGCGCGCAGATCAAAGGTGATCCTCGTGCCGTTCCATTCCAGGTGGAACGAAGAGATCGTCGCCCAACCTACGTGGACCGGCGGCTTGAGCTCATCAACTCTCACTTTGGTGACGCGCTGACCTTCATAGAAACGGAACTCGCCAGTCCCGCCAATCTTTGAATCGAGGTCCGCGTCGCGCGTCCACCAATTGCGAATACCCTCGGCTGTCGTAAGCGCCTGGTAGACCTGCTTGGGCAGAACTTTGATCTTGATGAGATGCATGATGTCAGGCATGTGCGGCTCTTTTCAATTGTTGCTGCGTACGACTTCTTGCGCAAAGCGCTCGATGAGGGAAGGCCAGCCGCGATCGACATCACTGCGCATCGAAGCGCCGGCTTCCGCGCCCATCGTCTCAAACTTGTGATGGACAAGTTCCACGAACGTTACGTCCGGTCCCTCGGCGGTGAAGCGCACGTCAACTTCCGATTTCATCGCCAAGTCCGGCTTCCATTGGGCGTTGACCTGCCAGACCATCACAAAGTGGTTCGGCGGTTCCCAAAGAATGATCGTGGCGACGCTGATCTCCGTCCCATCTTTAGAGATTTCGAGCCAGCGCCCGCCAAGGCGCGGCTCCAGCAGAACCTTCTCGATTGGTTTCTTAGCGATACTGTGGTCATGCGGCCACCAGCGCGTGAGGCCGCGCGTGAAAACATCGAACGCATGCGCCACGGGCGCCTTCACGCGAACGGATTTGCGCACCGGCGCGATCACTGTTGTGGTGTTCATTCCACTTCTCCTCAGAGTTTTTCCGCTTCCGCTTTGAAAGCCTCCAGCGCATCGTCCCAAAAACTGTCGAGCCAGTCGCGCAATTCCATGAGACCCTCGCGGCGCAGCGAATAAATCCGGCGGACACCTTCGCTGCGCTCTTCGACAAGGCCGGCCTCCCGCAGAACCTTCAGATGTTGCGAGACCGCCGGGCGGGAGACCGGCAGGCCGGCGGCGAGCGCATTCACCGGGCGCGGTCCCTCGCGCAGGCGCTCAAACACGGTCCTGCGGGTCGGGTCGGCGAGAACGGTGAGTGTATTCGCGTAAGCCATGACTATCCGTAAGTCACAACTTACATATGTGTCAAGAGGTATTTTTCATTCGCCTCAACTGAGCCGCCCGGCCGATGAAATCGCGGGACTCAAGCGATCGTCTTGCCTTCGCAACGGTGGGGATTAGCTATGAGGCTCAGCCGTGCCGATACGTGACCGGGACACCGTTCTTCGCATGCCATCGCCACACTTACCGAGACTTTGAAACACGGAGGCTTTCATGACCGTCCGCTATCTAGAAAAGACAGAGTGGAGTCCTTTTTTCAATTATCTCTCGAAGACGCTCTCCGGCTCCCAGGTGGAAATCGATGTGGGGGCGCTTTCGCTCGGCGGCCATGTGCTGGCCGACTGGGTCCCGTTCATTGGTCTCGTCTATGACCCAAAGGACGATTTGGTCGAAGTGGCGCTTGAGGGGTACGACCATTTGATCCGCAACCCGCGCGAGATCCAGATCGAGGAAGGTGTCGGGGAGTTGGTGAGCATTGAAATCATCGATGCGCAGGAGGCTCACCAAATCATCAAGCTCAAGGAACCCTTGCTGCTTCCCGCCCCGCAGAGGTGAGCGTGAGGCACGCAGTCCATGACACCCGGCTCCTCATGTGAGCCGGGCCTAAAAGCCTCGCGCTCATCTTGAGAAGCAGGCGAAGCCTGCGTCTCGAAGGACGGGCGGAAGCTAGCCCGAGGTTCCATTGCGATCGAGCCGAGAACGGCGTCAACGTCGAAAGCGGAGCGTCCGGCATCAGCCGGTTCGCGGCAGCCGCGAAGGCGAGGCGATCGCGCGCGGTGTTTTTCAACGATATCCAAGAATTCCGCACAAGTCATAACGACTGGCTGACACCGGCCCGGACGCACCAGAAATCATGCTTGGCATAGAACGCATGGGCCTCCCGCTGGGTTAGTCCGCCGAAGGCATCGGCGAAGGCGGAAAATTCACTCTCGGATATGCCCGCGACGCACCAGTCGGGATGCTGCCGGCAGGCCTGTTCGATAAGGCCGTCCTCCCATGACAGGCTGTAGGCAATATTCTTGAAAGCCTCGTAGCATGACCAGACGGTCATCATGCGCGGG
>CAYTRB010000013.1:0-35585 GCA_964440215.1 uncultured Methylocapsa sp. | reverse complement strand
AGGCTGCTGCTCTACCATTGAGCTACACCCGCGAAGCTTTTGTGTCACAAGACTCCAGCGCCCGGCACCGGCGCGTGCTTGGTGCTCCGCATGGAACCAAAACTATAAGCCAAGTCCGCACTCCGTCAAAGTCCAGCAGGGTCCATTTCCCATTTTTGGGCAGGTTTTTGCCCATATGCGAGGATGCGTGGCACAAAAGCAACATCGCCCAATATTCTTGGTAAGTTCCTCCAAATTGAGTTCATTCCGAAGATTTGGTTTGGATTAAGAGCTTCCGGACGACTTCAAGGCGCCGTGTCCCGCATAGCGGGCTTGGCTGCCTAGCTCCTCCTCGATCCTGATCAATTGATTATATTTTGCAAGCCGGTCGGAACGGGCGAGCGAGCCGGTTTTGATCTGACCGCAATTGGTGGCGACGGCGAGATCGGCTATCGTTGAATCCTCGGTCTCGCCGGAGCGGTGCGACATGACCGCGGTGTAGCCCGCCCGCTGCGCCAGATCGACCGCGGCGAGGGTTTCCGTCAGCGTGCCGATTTGATTGACCTTGACTAGGATCGAATTGGCGATGCCTCCGGCAATTCCGCGCGATAGACGCGTGACATTGGTGACGAAAAGATCGTCGCCTACGAGTTGGCATTTCTTACCGATTAGCTCCGTGAGTATCTTCCAGCCATCCCAATCATCCTCTGACATGGCGTCTTCGATCGAGACGATCGGATATTCCGCGAGAAGCTTCGCCAGATATTGCGCCTGCTCCTGCGGCGTGCGCGTCTTGCCCTCGCCGGCATAGACATATTTACCATCTTGAAAAAATTCGTTCGAGGCGCAGTCGACGCCGAGCGCGATGTCCTCCCCGGGATTGAAGCCCGCGTCCGTGATCGCCTTACGGCAGAAATCAAGCGCCGCCTCCGCGGACGGCAGATTGGGTGCGAAACCGCCTTCATCGCCGACATTGGTGTTGTGGCCGGCTTTTTTCAATGCGCTTTTCAAGACATGGAAAACCTCTGAACCCCAGCGCACCGCCTCCGTCAGTGAAGGCGCACCGAGAGGAATAATCATGAATTCCTGAAAGTCGATCGGGTTGTCGGCATGGACGCCGCCGTTGATGATGTTCATCTGCGGGACCGGTAAAACATGCGCCTGGACGCCGCCGACATAGCGATAAAGCGGCAAACCGGAGACGTCGGCCGCCGCCTTGGCGACGGCGAGCGAGACCCCCAAAATGGCGTTGGCGCCAAGCCTCGCCTTATTCGGCGTGCCGTCGAGTGCAATCATCGTCGCGTCGATCTTGCCCTGATCCTCTGCCTCGAACCCGCTCAAGGCATCGAAAATATCGCGATTGACGCTTTCGACCGCTTTGAGAACGCCCTTGCCGGAAAAGCGCCCTTTGTCGCCGTCGCGCAATTCGACCGCCTCATGGGCGCCGGTCGAGGCGCCGGAAGGCACCGCCGCGCGCCCGCTCGACCCATCTTCCAAGGTGACATCGACCTCGACGGTCGGATTGCCGCGGCTGTCCAAAATTTCTCGCGCGACGATGTCGATGATTGCGGTCATGCTATCTCCTGTTACGATGGGGATCGGAAGGGCTAGGCTTTTACGCCCAGGCGCGATGCGAAGGAAGCCTAACGCGAGGGCATTTTCAAGAAACAGGCTTTCGGGATAATCTCTCTCAATATTTTTATCATAATGGCTTTAGGCGGGACCGCTCATGGACCGTATGTCTTTGTTTTTATTTATTATCTTCTCCAAACACTTTGCGTTTTTTTGGAATCGCGCTGAAAAAGAACCTTTTAAGGGTTCCGCCGTTATTGTCACAAGAACCAAGGTAAGAGGGCAGGGGCTCGCGAAACAAATGCCGTTCCGGAGACACTCTCGCGGCCTTTTTTGCGCTTTTTTCCTGATCCAAGCGGGCGGGACTCGGGCCGAAGATAACCCGCCTCTGCCGGTTCCAAGACCGGCAACAGCGGCGAGCCACGCCCAAGATGATGCCCAGCCGGAAGCGCGCCGCCAGGACTTTAACTCGCACAATCAAGCCTTGAATCCTCAAGTCTTGAACCCTGCGGAACCCTCCTCGAGAAAAACCTATCAGGCACTCATCAAACGGGAAGCCGAAAAAAACGGTTTGCCGACTGACATTGCCGATGCCGTCACGGCGATCGAGAGCGGCTATGATCCTGGCGTCGTCGGCAGCGTCGGAGAAATTGGATTGATGCAGGTCCGGCCCGAAACGGCGGCGATGCTGGGCTTCAAAGGCGACCTCGCTGAACTTGCAAGGCCGGACGTGAATATTCATTACGGCGTGACTTACCTTGGCCAAGCTTGGCGTCTTGCCAACGGCGATCTTTGCCGCGCCCTGATGAAATACCGGGCTGGCCATGGCGAGGAGATGATGTCGGCGCTTTCCGCGACCTATTGCGGCCGGGCACGCGCGCATCTGGCGGCGGCCGGCTCGCCTTTCGCGGCGTTAATTTCCGTGCCATCTGTTTTCGAGCCAGCTTTACCGCAAGCGCATGCGCATTCGGCGAGACGCGGGCCACCACGAATTCGCACGGAAGCGGTCAGCCGTGCCTTTTGGGCCGCGGAAGAAGCAAGGGTGAAGGCGATTACCCAACACCTCGAATCCAAATGGCGGCGCGTGGCGTCGCGGTAGGGAACCGGTTCTTAGCTCGATCATTGCGTGCTGTTGATGAGAGGCGCATTGCCGCCAACCGCCGCCGTATTGATCGTAACCGTTTGTTCAAGACAAAAACGGTTGAGATAATGCGGCCCCCCCGCTTTGGGGCCGGTGCCCGACAGATTGAAGCCGCCGAAAGGTTGGGTGCCGACGACGGCGCCGATCATGGTGCGATTGACATAGCAATTGCCGGCCAGCCGCCGCCCCAAAATGCGATTGATCGTTGCATCGATGCGCGAATGCACGCCCAAGGTCAGCCCAAACTCTCTGGATTCAATGGAATCGAGCAATTCATCAAGTTCAGCCGCCTTGTAGCGAACGACATGGAGGACCGGACCGAAAACCTCGCATTTAAGATCAGGCACGGCGGCAATTTCGAAAATATGCGGGGCGACATAAAATCCGCCCATAGGCGCGCGCGATGGAATCTCGCCGGCGTAATGGACGATCGCCGCGCTTCGCATCCACGCGATATGCGCATCGAGCCTCGCCTTGGCATCGCTGTCGATCACGGGGCCGATATGAACTTGCGTATCGCGGGGATCGCCGATCAAGAGTTCGCGCGCCGCCCCGGCGATCATCGCGATCATTCGATCCGCTATATCCTCCTGGACGCAGAGAAGCCGAAGCGCCGAGCAGCGTTGTCCGGCCGAGCGAAACGCGGAGGCGAGCACGTCGTCGCAGACTTGCTCGGGCAGAGCCGTCGCGTCGGCAATCATTGTGTTGATACCGCCGGTTTCCGCGATGAATACCGGAATTGGCCCATCCTTCGCGGCCAAGCCGCGATGGATCTTCGTCGCGGTTTCCGTCGAGCCCGTGAAAGCCACCCCCGCTATCCTTGGCAAGGCGACGAGCTTTGCGCCGAGCTCGCCATCTCCCAGCAAAAGATGCAAGGCCGAAACTGGAACCCTGGCGCGATGAAAAATGTCGACAACGGCGGCAGCGATCAAGGGAGTCTGTTCGGCGGGCTTGGCCAGGACACTATTCCCGGCGACCAGAGCCGCGGCGATCTGCCCGAGAAAGATCGACAAAGGAAAGTTCCAAGGGCTGACGCAAAGAAACACGCCGCGTCCATGGCAATGGAGGCTATTGTCTTCTCCAGTTGGTCCTTGCAACGCAGTTGGGCGTTCCAATCGCAGCCGCGCTTCTTGCGCGTAATAGCGGCAGAAATCGATCGCCTCCCGCCATTCGCCGATGGCGTCATCGATGGTCTTGCCGGCTTCGGTCTGGAGCAACCAGAGCAAGTTTGGCGCCTCGGCTTCGATCAATTGCGCGGCACGATCGAGACAGGCGGCGCGCAGTTTGACGGACTCATGAGACCACAGGCGGAAGCCCGCGCGCGCATCGCGCATGGCCACAGTCAGCAAATCGGGCGAAACTTCCCGAACGCTGCCTATCGCCTTCCCGTCGATCGGCGAAACAATCTTTTGCAATTTTCCATCACGGCGAGTCCCCGATATGACCGGCGACGCTTCGAGACGGGGCGTGGCGTTCGCGACCGCGGCAACAAGAGATCCGAGCGCGCGGCGATCGCCGAATTCAATTGCCGCCGCGAGCATTCGCGACGGCATATGAATCTCGGTTGGCAATGGCAGGCCTGATGCGCGGGCGCGTGTCCTATCGCCTATGACGGTCTGCGGCCGGATGATAAGCTCTGCCGCGGGAACATCGGGATCGCCGAGGCGCGCAACGAAAGATGAGTTGGCGCCGTTTTCGAGAAGGCGGCGCACGAGATAGGCGAGCAGATTTTCATGAACGCCGACCGGCGCGTAAACGCGGCATGCGCTCTCGGGCCGCTCGCTCCGCAAGGCGGCAAAAAGCTCTTCGCCCATGCCGTGCAGACGCTGGAATTCAAAGCCGCCCGTCTTTCCCGCTAGTTCAACGATTGTCGCAATCGTCAGCGCATTGTGGGTGGCGAATTGCGGATAGAGGATGTCCCGCATGGCGAGAAGTTTTTTCACGCACGCTACATAATTAAGATCGGTCATCGCCTTGCGCGAAAAAACCGGATAATCGGGAAGACCTCGTTCTTGCGCCCGCTTGATCTCCGTATCCCAATAAGCGCCTTTGACCAGCCGCAGCATCAAACGGCGATTATAGTGGCGCGCCGCCGCGGCAACGTAATCGATCACCGCCAAGGCCCGCTTCTGATAGGCCTGCACCGCGAGGCCAAAGCCGCGCCATTCCGCAAGCGACGGATCGGCCAGCAAGCCATCGACAATTTCGAGGGAAAGCTCGAGCCGGTCGGCTTCCTCGGCATCGATGGTAAAATTCAAATCATGCTGTTTCGCCAACCGCGCCAGTCCGGCAATCCGCGGACCAAGCTCGGCGAGGACGCGGGGACGCGACATCGGCTCGAAGCGCGGATGCAACGCCGAGAGCTTGACGGAAATTCCCGGACGCTCCGGCAAGGGGCCGGGTCGCGCCGTTGCACCGATGGTCTCGATGGCATGAGCATAGGACTCACAATAGCGCCGCGCGTCGGCCCCGGTCCGCGCGCCTTCGCCCAACATATCGAAGGAATAGCGGTGAAGTCGCCCATCGTTCGAGCAAGCCCGTGCCAAAGCGTCCTCAATCGTTTGACCAAAGACGAAATGCGAACCCATGAGCTGCACGGCCTGACGGGCGGCAGCACGCAGGGTGCCCATGCCGATCCTGTGCGCGAGGGAGGCGACCACCCCCTCCGCCGATTTTCCCTTGCCGATGACGCGCGCGGTGATCCCAAGCGCCCAGGCGGCGGCCGAGACGAGAAGCGCTTCCGAATCTCCCGCGTGTCGGCTCCAATCCGCAGACGTGAGTTTGTCTTCGATGAGCCTATCAGCGGTGAAATCGTCGGGAATCCGGAGAAGGGATTCGGCGAGCACCATCAGCGCAAGACCTTCTTCCGACGACAGTGAATATTCGCGTAAGAGATCTTCGACTCCGCCGATGCGGCTCGATTGTGTCCGCACCGCAGAGATGAGGCGCAGCGCGCACTGGTCGATCCGCGCTTCCGCTTCTGCGTCCAAAACCGCGCCAGCGAGAAGTCCAACGGCGAGATCTTCGTCTTTCTCCGCATAGGGCGCCGAGAAAGCGGGAACGGCTGAGTCCGATGTCATGTGAATTTTCGTTGGCGCCGCGAAAACTAAAATATAGTGCCGCCGCGATCCGTTTGCAGGCTCGCCGGCGATCCCAACCAAAACGCACGGCAATTGTCATGCCGTCCAAAGGCGCGATTCGTGGCGCGGACATCGCGGATCTAGCCGGCGAGCCCCAGAACATCGGCCATGGAATAAAGACCCGGCTTTTGGTTTTTGCCCCAAAGTGCGGCTTGGACGGCGCCGCGCGCGAAAATGCTGCGGTCTTCCGCGACGTGAGCGAGCTCAATCCTCTCGCACGGTCCCGCGAAAATCACTTTGTGATCGCCGATCACCGTCCCTCCGCGAAGCGATACAAAGCCGATATCGCCGATTCCGCGCAAGCCAGTATGGCCATCGCGCGCGCGGACAGAATGCTTTTCGAGTGTGACGCCACGGCCTTCCGCCGCCGCCCCACCGAGAAGAAGAGCGGTGCCGGATGGCGCGTCGACCTTCATGCGATGATGCATTTCGACGATCTCGACGTCATATTCTGGCCCCAGCGTGCGGGCGGCTTTTTTAACGAGAGCGGCGAGGAGATTGACGCCAAGGCTCATGTTGCCGGAGCGCACAAGGATTGCATGACGCGCGGCGGCCTCTAACTTAGCAAGATGATCCTCGTTCAAACCGGTTGTGCCTATGACGTGAACAATGCGCGCCTGGGCCGCCAACGCCGCGAGTTCGACCGTCGATTGCGGGGACGTGAAATCAAGGATCCCATCCGCGCCCGCAACGACCGCGAGAGCGTCGCCACTGATCGGCACGCCCATTTGGCCGCAGCCGGCAAGCAGCCCCGCGTCCTGACCGATTGCAATCGAATCTGGCTGTTCGATCGCGCCGGAAAGGTGGGCGCCCGGCGTTTGGCGTATGATTTCAATGAGGACACGGCCCATGCGTCCAGCCGCTCCGGCTACGACCAGCCGCATGTCGCCCATGACCGATCCCCCCGAGGCCTGTTCCCAACCTTGTCTATAATCCCTAGCGGCCGCGAGGGAAAGTGTGCCTCGTCATTGTGCCGTCATGGCAATCTCCTATTCACGCTTTTGGTCCTGGCGCGTCGATGCGCGCACCGGGATCGCGCGCCGGGCCGGAGGTACGCCCGGCGTTTCGCGTTTTTGGCACCCTCTTTCATCCGTTGGTTTCATGTCTTGCGAATAGAGTTAGCAAATGCTAACTCACGCTCTCAGCAGAGGAGCATTCGCATGTTGAATCACGGCATCACCCCGATTTGCACGGGTCTGGTTCGCGTCAAGAAACCATTTTTGACACGCCAAGGTGGACCAATCACCAGCCGGCTGCGCATACTCGCGAGCCAGGAGTTTACCCCCGGACTTCCGATTTTTTTCTTGGTTGATCGCACATTCGGAGGGAGACATTCTTGTTGACTCGGGGATGAGCGGCGCACTGCTTCGACCCGGTTATCTCGATTCGCTAGGACGATTAGACGCTTGGCTCACACGGCAGCTCTGTACTTTCGCCCTCAAACCAGGCGAGCAGATTGGCGAGCAGCTTCCCCTAATTCGCCCTAGCGGAACACGGGGTCTGCGCGTCGTCATGACTCATCTTCATATTGACCATGTCGATGGGTTGAGCGAGCTAGAGGGCTGCGAAATCCTGGTCAATGAGGCCGAGTGGGCGCATCCGTCCGGGGCGCCAAAAGCCTTGCTCGCACCTTTGAAACCAAAGTGTTTCTCATTTGAGCCAAATGGTGATGCCATTTTTGGGCAGTCCTTTCCAATTACCAGGGCAGGCGATGTGATCGCCGTGCCGACACCCGGCCATACGCCGAACCATTGTTCAATCATTCTGAAGCGCGGCGGGCTCACATATATCTTTACGGGGGATGCCGTTTACAACCAAGGTCAGCTCCTTGCCGGCGAGTTGGCTGGCGCTCACATGGATGCCCGCCGCGCGGCGGATAGCATCGGACGGCTAAAGGCATTGGCTCAGAAAAATCCGGAGGTGCTTCTGCCCTCACATGATCCTGATGCCGCGCGAAGATTGGCCGAAAACGAAATCGTGCCGGGATGAATGCGGAAAGAGAAAGCGCGGAACTTCGGCCCTATCTTGCGGAAGAAGACGCGGCGGCAAAAGTTGCCGGCCTTCGCACGGCACTCAAGCTTTTTGTACGCAATGGCATAGATGCGACGAGCGTGCGTGACATCGCGGCTGGGAGCGGGTTTACCAATCCGGCCATTTTTAAGCATTTCGATAGCAAGGAAGCCATGGCGCTTTGCCTGTTTGAACGTTGCTACATTTGGATGGGGAGTGAGTTTAGAGCCGCCAGTGAAGCCATCACCGGCGGCACGGAGCAAAAGCTCGCGGCCATCGTCACATGTGCTTTGCGTCTGATCGATCAAGATCAAGAAGCGGTCCTCTATGTGCAAGAAAATTTGCGCCGGTTCTGGCGGCAAGCGAGCCCGGAAACAAGGCAGTTTTCGCTGCTTGGTCATATCCGGGCATTGATCGATGCGAGGGCCGGATCGCTGATTGAGCGCAACCTGCAAGCCTCGGCTATTATCGGCTTCCTCGGCCAATTGGCGCGCGAGGCTTATTTTGGGGAATTGCCCGGCACGGCCCTCAGCCAAGCAGATCGGGTGAATGCTATAGTGATGCGGATATTAAGTTAGAGCATGTCCCGAATAATTGCTCGGCTTTCTCGCTGAGAACATATTCCAATTCTTCGACTTAGAGCACGAAGGAAATCCAGGTTCGCCGCCCGGTTGCGTTCTTCACTTCGCTCTGAGAGCGAGGGCAATTTCAGCGATGATCGCCTCCGCTGCCTCGCGCGGATTCTTTGCCCGCGTGACCGGTCGGCCGACAACAAGGTAATCTGCCCCGGCGGCAATCGCGGCGGCAGGGGTTGTGGTCCTTTTCTGATCAGCGGCCATTGCTCCTTCCTGGCGGATTCCAGGAGTCACAAGGATCATTTTGCTTCCAAAGCTTGCCCGTATGACGCTTGCTTCTTCAGCCGATAAAATTAAGCCGTCGAGTCCGGCTTCATAGGCCTGCGCCGCGCGGCGCGCCACGAGATCCCGAACGCCATACGCATAACCGGCATCGGCAAGATCCCGATCGTCGCAAGAGGTCAACACCGTCACGCCGAGAATTTGCAACGGCGTTCCCGCGGCAGCGAGTTTGGCCGCCCTCATGGTTTGCGGATAGGCATGAACGGTCAGAAATCTTGCGCCGGAACCGGCGACCTGGGCACAGGCCCGGCTCACCGTGGCGGGAATGTCATGCAGCTTAAGATCGAGAAAGACTTGCTTGCCATCCCTTATCAAGTCTTGGGCAAAGGGAAGTCCGCCGCCATAGGCTAGTTCCAAGCCGATTTTATAAAAACTTACCGCATTGCCGAGGCTGGTCACCAGTGCCCCGGCTTCCCGCAATGTCGGGAAATCGAGCGCCACAATCAGTTTTTCACAAGCTGCGGCCATTTTTTGCGGGCCAGGGGCAACCTCACACATCACAGATGGCGTGAATGATCGATGCCAGACGGCTTACCGTGCCCGCCCTTTAAAGTGGAGTCAGGCCTTGGTCCTTGCCGCGAAATTTGACCACGTCTTGGTTCGAGCCAGAGCCTGGCTTTGGCAGCGGCAATTTCTTTCTTCAAGTCGAGATGTATCTTCTCGGTTCCGAGTTTGAGCCTGTCGAGAAATTCTTGTGCCGGGTTCGGCTGCCGTTGCGCCGTCCGGGTGGCTTCCTGCGGCTGGCGCCGGTAAATCCAGACACGCGCCGGCGGCAGATTCCACCAGACCGGCGGCGACGCTTCAACATGAAAATCAAGCGCCGATGCTTTGTCGCGGGGTATCGGCGAGAGGGGACCATAAGTGAATTGGATGAAACACCCGTCCGGTATCATGCATTGAAAAGCATCGGCAAGAAGCGCCAGCCTTTGTATCTCGGGCTTCAATAGAAGCGGCAAACTTGACACGATCGCAGCTGGCGGCCGGCGGAGCCGGTTTCGCAAGGTCTCGGTTAAGTTATAGGCATCGCCCCTGATGACATGGACGCCGGGAAAGCGCCGTTTCAAGAGTTTGCAGAAGCCGGGGTCAAATTCAACGAGAAACAGCCGTCCCGGCGCGATACCGCGCTCCAAAAGCGCCTCGGTGATCGCGCCTGTGCCGGGTCCGAGTTCAACGATCGGCCCCGCTTTCAGCGGATCGACATAACGCGCCATCATGCGCGCCAGAAATCGTCCCGAAGGGGAGACCGCGCCGGCAATCGCCGGATTGTCGAGCCACGATCTGAAGAAACGCGCCTCATCGGCGAGCCGTATTTCGATCGGCGTATTGGGCTTTGGTGAATTGCGCCGGTTCGCACGCACGGGTAGGCTACGCAAGAAACAAATCCTCCCTCGTGCAGGAGACATTTCGCCTGCAAAATCGCCAACCACTGGCACCGTGTCATCAAACATAAATAAATGAAACGGGCAAGGGCGCGTGCGCAGGGAGGGGCTCACGGCCCGCTCAAATTCTCGAAGAAGTCTTTCATCTTAGCAAAAAACCCAGCGGATTCCGGGTGTGTCTTCGACGAGGATAATGTTTCGAATTCGGCGAGCAGTTCGCGTTGCCGCTTGGTGAGATTCTGCGGTGTTTCAACACTCACCTCGATATAAAGATCGCCAGTGTCGCGCGACCGCAGCACCGGCATACCCTTGTTTTTCAATTTGAACTGTTTGCCGGATTGAGCTCCCTCCGGGATTTTGACCTTGGCTTCGCCACCCCCCAGCGTATGCACGCTCACTTCGGCGCCGAGCGCCGCCTGCACCATCGAGATTGGAACGCGGCAGAAGAGATCGGCGCCCTCGCGCTGAAAAAATGGATGCGGCTTCGTCGACACGAAAATGTAAAGATCGCCGGCTGGACCGCCTTTTGCTCCGGCCTCGCCTTCGCCGCCAAGACGAATCCGCGTCCCGTCCTCGACGCCAGGCGGAATGTTGACGGAAAGACTGCGCTGCCTTGTAACCCGGCCCGAACCGCCGCAGGATTGGCATGGATCGTCGATGATTTCACCGCCGCCATGGCAATGGGGACAGGTCCGTTCGATCGCAAAAAAGCCTTGCTGCGCGCGCACCCGCCCGTGTCCGCCGCAGGTCGGACAATGCCTTGGTTTCGCGCCCGGTTTGGCGCCGGAACCCGCACATGCCTCGCAACAGCTCAAAGTCGGCAGGCTGATCGATACAGTCTTGCCGTGAAAGGCCTCTTCGAGGGCAATTTCCATATTGTAGCGGAGATCCGAGCCACGCGCGGGGCCCCTACGTCCGCCGCCGCGCCGCGCACCCATCACATCGCCGAAGAGATCGTCGAAAATATCGGCCATCGACGCGGCGAACCCATCCGTTCCGGCGCCAATACCTCCATGCTCGAAAGCGGCGTGACCATAGCGATCGTAAGCCGCCCGCTTCTGTCCATCGGACAAGATCTGGTAGGCTTCATTCAGTTCCTTGAACTGAATCTCAGCTTCCGCATTGTCGGGGTTGCGGTCGGGATGACATTGCATCGCCGCCTTACGGAAAGCGGCTTTCATCTCGGCGTCCGTGCAGCTTTTGGAAACGCCAAGAACTTCGTAGTAACACCGCCTATTCATCGTGCTTCGCATTCCAATCAATACGCCCCGAGAGCTTCTCCACGATTGTGTCCAGGCCCGCCCGCGTGCTCAAGCAAAATTCATCCATCCTGGCGCCAAAGCTACTATACCCGGTCCATCTCGGCGGCACGCTCGCGTCCCTACCATAAAGGACGCAGGCGACGAGGTCGAGGTATAGCTTTGCGAAACCCCCGGCAAAATGCGGCAGGCGTTCGAGGACCCCCAACACAGCGGAAATCCACTCTCGCCTACACCATTCACGCGCCGCCCACTAAATCATGATCGTCCGAAAAATTGCGGAATTTTTGGACCGGTTCATGCGTGAAAAGAAGGAGATGGAGACCATGAGCAGTTCCTCTTGAAGAGCTCATGGTCTCGAGCGTGACCTGCTTGGCGAGCCCGGAACGCAACCGGCACGCGTCACTGAGCGGCGTGGCCCTCCCCACCTTAGGATTATGCCGATTTTGTCTTGTCGTCCGGGCCAACTTCCTTGAAGTCGGCGTCGATGACATCGTCCTTGGGTTCCGCCTTTGCGGGGTCTCCGCCGGGTTCCGCGCCATGCGCCTTGTAAATTGCTTCGCCGAGTTTCATGGACGCTTGCGTGAGATCATTCGTCCTGGCCTTGATCGCTTCGGCATCCTCTCCCTCGAGAGCCGACTTCAAAGCGCTGATCGCGGCCTCGACCGCACTCTTGTCGGATTGGGCAACCTTGGCCCCATACTCCTCGAGAGATTTCTGAGTCGTGTGAATCAATGCCTCGCCATGATTCTTGGCGTCGACGAGTTCACGGCGTTTCTTATCCTCCGCTGCATGCGATTCGGCGTCCTTTACCATTTTGTCGATATCGGAGTCGCTCAGACCGCCAGAGGCCTGGATGCGGATCTGCTGCTCCTTATTTGTCGCCTTGTCTTTCGCGGAGACATTGACGATGCCATTGGCATCGATATCGAAAGTGACCTCGATCTGAGGCACGCCGCGCGGGGCGCCCGGAATTCCGACGAGATCGAACTGGCCGAGCAGCTTATTGTCGGCGGCCATTTCCCGTTCACCCTGGAAGACGCGAATGGTGACCGCCGTCTGATTGTCTTCGGCGGTTGAAAAGACTTGGCTCTTTTTAGTTGGAATGGTCGTATTTCGATCGATCAAACGGGTGAACACGCCGCCAAGGGTCTCGATGCCGAGGGACAGAGGAGTCACGTCCAGCAAAAGCACGTCCTTCACGTCGCCTTGGAGGACACCGGCCTGAACCGCCGCGCCGATCGCCACGACTTCGTCTGGATTGACACCTTTATGCGGTTCCTTGCCAAAGAAACTGCGGACGACCTCCTGCACCTTGGGCATGCGAGTCATGCCGCCAACCAGCACGACCTCATTGATCTCGCCCGCGCTGAGTCCCGCGTCCTTCAAAGCCTTGCGGCACGGTTCGACGGTTTTTTGGATCAGATCGTCAACCAGCGCCTCGAACTTCGCCCTTGTGAGTTTCAAGGTGAGATGTTTCGGTCCCGTCGCGTCGGCGGTGATATAAGGCAAGTTGATCTCGGTCTGTGTTGCAGACGATAATTCGATCTTTGCCTTTTCGGCCGCTTCCTTCAAGCGTTGGAGCGCGAGCTTGTCCTTTTTCAGGTCGATCCCATTGTCCTTCTTGAACTCTGCGGTGAGATATTCGACAAGGCGGACGTCGAAATCCTCGCCGCCCAGGAACGTATCGCCGTTGGTCGATTTCACTTCGAACACCCCATCGCCGATTTCGAGGATGGAGACGTCGAAAGTGCCGCCGCCGAGATCGTAGACCGCAATCGTCCCCGAACCTTTCTTGTCGAGGCCGTAGGCGAGCGCCCCCGCGGTCGGCTCATTGATGATACGCAGGACCTCGAGGCCGGCGATCTTGCCGGCATCCTTGGTCGCCTGCCGCTGGGCATCATTGAAATAAGCAGGAACGGTAATGACCGCCTGGCTGACTTGCTGGCCAAGATAGGCTTCGGCGGTTTCCTTCATCTTTTGCAAGATAAAGGCTGAAATCTGCGAAGGGGAATATTGCTTTCCGTCGGCCTCGACCCAGGCGTCGCCATTGGGCGCGCGAATAATCTTGTAGGGGACGAGGCCCATATCCTTTTTGGTCATCGGGTCGTCGAACGTCCGGCCGATCAGCCGCTTGATCGCGAAAAATGTCCGTTCGGGATTGGTGACGCCCTGCCGCTTGGCCGGCTGCCCGACGAGACGCTCCCCGTCATCCGTGAATGCGACGATCGAAGGTGTCGTCCGGGCGCCCTCAGCGTTCTCGATAACTTTCGGCGTCGAACCCTCCATGACTGCCACGCAAGAATTGGTGGTACCGAGGTCGATTCCGATTACTTTACCCATGATTGCTCTTCCTTTCGATCCGCAAGACCACCAGACCCCGAAGCGGTCCGGCATATGGGCGGACAGCTTTCCGCCCGGTCCCCGATTGTGTTCAAATTGGTATTGCAGCGCATGAACGCAAGATGCGCCGAACAAACCGAATATAGGAGTACAATCGAGGCGCGCAAGACGAAGGGCGAACGGACTTGCTGGATGAGCCGGAGTTTCGAAACCGCATGAGGGCGGCATGCAATGGCCCGCTGTGCCGGGTTCCTAGAGGGAATCCGGTAAGTTTGCCTTGATTCGATGGTACAATCGTGAACTCTACACGGAAGCGGCTCGAAATGGTAACATGTGGCGGCATTTGATCGAGGCAAGATTCCCATTGAAACATTTTCCTTTGAGCGTGCTTCTCTCAACGCTCTTGCTGCAGGTGCCGGTGCACGCTCAACTCCTGCTGCCCGGAGCCCTCCAGGCATCGCCTTCCACGGCGGGTGATACGGCGCATAATCCCGCTGGAGCCGCGCCGGCGAAACCGAAACCGGCTGGACTCAAGCCGCCCTCCGAGGAGACGATTTTCGGCCGTGACCTCTTGCGTGACGGTTTTGCCGGAACCATAGCCTTTCAGCGCGCATCCGATAAGGGGATCGAGATCACAAGGCTTTCGCTAGCGGGAGAGCAAATCTCGCATCCGGGCGTGCAATGCCGCGTGGATGTGGTGGCGGATGATCCGATCCAAACAAAATTGGCAGGAAAGCCCAAAGGCATCGCGCGATATGAGGCGGAAATCGCAGCCTGTCCGTTTTCGTTTGATGTGCTTGATGGCGCCGTAATCATCACCCGCGTTCCGCCGACATGTGATTTCCCGGCGGCCGATTGCCGCACCGTCCCGGCCGGTCTTTGGGGTCCGCCGGGCAACAGTTTTGGACCCGACCAGGTAAAGCAGTTGGAACGCGAACGGGGCAATGCGGAGTCCTCGATGCGGGCCGGGTTTCGCGGGCTGATGACGAGCGCCGGAAAGGATCAAAACGCAATCAAGAAAATGGCCGGCGAACAAGCGGGGTTCTCATCGGAGCGGGAAGTGATCTGCCGCAATTATTTGGGGGAGGAGGTGCATGGATTTTGTGCGCTGCGGTTCACCCAAGCGCGCGTTCTCGCTTTGCAGGCGGCTGTCGAGGACCGCACCACTCTAAAAACAGGACCGGCAAAGACGACGGCGAGAAAGGCGGCCGCGAGACAAAAGCCGGCGCCAAACCTCAATTCGGACTTGCAGCAAACGCCACCGCTAGGGTCCGGTCCTCACTAAGAGAAAGGCCGAGGTGGCTATTTCATTGCTCTGGAACCCCCAATTTTGGCGCAGGGCCGGCAGAATAGCCGCCAGCTCGGCTCACTCTCGCGTTTTTCTCTATCCTGTTTCTTCGATCCAACATAAATTGACGCCGAAGTTTTGAGGACCAAGCGGATGCTGCCGAGGCTCAAGGAGAAAAACGTGGAAATCACTTTGTTTCCCAAAACCTGCTTGCCCAAGTCCTGCTTGCCCGGGTCCTGCTTGCCGAAGACCCGCTTGTGCAAGCGCCTTTTCGTGTCTGTATTCGCGGTTCAAGCGCTGGCGGCCGTGGCGCCGGCCGCCGCACAGACGGGGGTTGAGGCGGTTCCTCCCCCTGCTGCCTCTTCTCCTGCTCCCGCTCCTTCGGACTCTTCTCCCACCGAGCTTCTGTCGCATTTTGTGGCGAGCGCAATCCCCACGGCTAATTTCAGTGCCACGGCAAGCCGTTTGGCGATTTCCAATTCCCACAGCAGCAAAATTCAGAAATTCGCGGAGGCACTCGCCAAGGATCAGTCGGCTGTTGCCCATTCCCTAGGGGCTTGGGTCAATGTGAATGGCCCCGTCGTCGTCCGCCGCGCGCCCTATCCGGGACAGACCAGTCCGGGCGTTGCCAAGATAAGCGCGCCGAATTTGCTTCCGTCCCAAGTCAGCAATTTGCAGCGCCTCTCGGCCGCGCAAGGGAGCGGCTTCGACAAGCTCTTTGTTTCTACTCAGCTGGAGGCTTTGGTCCAACTCCAAAGCCTATATCGCGATTATCTTCAAACCGGCACCGATCCCGGCTTGCGCGCCATTGCCACGCGCGAATTGCCGAAATTGGAGCAAACAATTTCGGCGCTCGACAAGTTGTAGTCCGGCCCCCTCCCATCGAGGTCACGGTCCGTAGGGAAGCGACGCCGAGCGCGCGTGTGGCTACTTCGTCGCATAGGCCTTGATCGCATGGTCGGCCAAGGTTTTGCCAAGCGACCAAACCGCGCCTGGAACGCGGTGGCTATCGGCGATGACCGCATCGAAAGCACGTTCGATCCACTCACAATCGGATTCCGTGATGACAAGCGCCGGAAGTAGCTTGATGGTGGGGTTTGCGTGGCCCGCGACCTGGACGAGGATTTTGTGATCCTTGAACAGAGGAATCGTGATGAGCTGACAAAACAGGCCGGCGCTGACCGTTTCGAGCAGGGACCAGGCCGCCCTCAGCTTGAGGGAGCGGGGGGGCCCGAATTCGATGCCGATCATGAGACCTTTGCCCCGTACGGCGTGCACGAGTTCATAGCGATGTGCCATGGCCTCGAAGGCGGCGAGAAGCCTGGCTCCTGTCTGCGCTGCCTTATGAATGAGCCCTTCGGCTTCAATCACTTCGAGGGTGGCGAGACCGGCCGCCATTGCAAGATCATTCTTGCCGAAAGTCGAGCCATGCACCACGGCCCGGTCCATGCGGTTGAACATTTTTTCAAAAATTGCCTTGCGGGTCAAAACCGCGCCGACCGGCACATGGCCGCCGGACAGAGTTTTGGCGAGCAAGACGATATCTGGCTCGACGCCCCAATGTTCGATCGCGAGAAAGCGACCGGTACGGCCCATCCCGGTCTGGATTTCGTCGGCGATGAATAAGGTGCCATATTTGCGGCATAAGGCCTGAACGCCGCGAAGATAGAGGTCGTCCGGAAGATTGACGCCCTTGCCCTGGATCGGCTCGACGATGAAGGCCGCGACATCGCGCCCCGACAAGGCCCTCTCCAAGGCGGCGAGATTGTTGAAGGGAATTGCCGAGAAGCCAGGAACCAGTGGGCCAAAACCCTCCCTAAAAATCTCATCCCCGTTCGCCGACAAGGCGCCATAGGTCAAGCCGTGGAAAGCGTGATCACAATAGACAATGCCGTGACGGCGCGTCGCGCGTCGGGCGAATTTGATCGCCGCTTCGGCAGCCTCGGAGCCGGAATTCGTGAAGAAAACCTTATCGAGAAAGGGAACAAAGCCGAGCAATTTCTCCGCGAGCAGGCCAGCAAGAACGGACACATCCATTTGCACAAGATTGGGCAGATCGCTCGCAAGAACCTGGCTCAACGTATCGCGCAGCAACGGATGATTGCGGCCAATCCCAAACACGCCCCATCCGCTCAGGAGGTCCAGATACCGGCTGCCGGCGCGATCAATAAGATATTGTCCTTGGCCGCTGCGAAAACCGACGTCGAAGCCAAGCGTCTGCAACACACGAACCATCATTTCGTTCAAATGCTCGGTGTGCAGCGTATAACGCTCCGCTTCCCGTTCGGCCAGCAGCGCGCCGATGTCGAAGGGCCGGTCGCTCTGGTTGGATGCCGATTTAGGAACCCGTATGTTTCTCATATCCGACTCCTTGCTCGCGCGAGCAACCAGACGCAGTTTATAGAATGGGCCACAAACGGAGCCTGTTCTGCCCTTCTATCCGGCATTGCCTAGCCTCACCCGGACTTACCCCCGCCCCCTTGTGGATAGAAAAACGATCGTCTTCAATTAAGTGTAGAAATTTCAATCGGTAGTAATGTATCCTAATCTTGATCGATGATAGCAGTCTAACCCTTTCCGTTTCGGAAGGAAACCGGCAGCGGCAGGCCCGAGCGCAAGGCGGAGGGGTGGTGCTCAATCTTGTGCCGACGATAGGGGTAGTGCTACCGCCTCCAGGGGTTTGCGCTCGGCTGCCACGCCCCAAATCTCTTCGATAACTGCGGCCAAAACCATGAGACACGAACCAATGAGGTAACCGATGAAAACATTGTCGCGCGATCCGGTTTCTACGAGAAGCCCGAACAAGAGCGGCGCACCGACGCCGCCAACCGCAGTGCCGGTTGCGTAAAAAAAGGCAATTGCCAACGCCCGAATTTCCACCGGAAAGATCTCGGAGACCGTTAAATAAGCGGCGCCCGCCGCGGCAGACGCAAAAAAGAAAACCACGGTCCAGATGACCGTCTGCTCACTCGCGTCGAGACGATGATGCGCGAACAGCCAGCCGCTTCCGGCGAGGAGCAAACCAGAAGCCGTATAGGTGAAGACGATCATGGGCTTGCGGCCTATCCGGTCAAATAAAGGACCAAGGAACAAAGGCCCAAGAACATTGCCAAGCGCAAAGGGAAGAATATACCAGCCCACTTGATAGGATGGCACATCATAAAAATTCGTCAGGACGAGAGCATAGGTGAAGAAAATTGCGTTATAAAAAAATGCTTGAGCACTCATGAGAGCAAGCCCCAGACAGGTTCTTACACGATACGTGACAAAAAGCGTTTGAATGACCTGTTTTAGCGGGGTGTATGCGCGCGGGCGCAATCGAATCGGCGGGAGCGCCGAAGCGTCTGAAAGGCTCGCCCCATGCAGGCGGAACTTGCTTTCGATTGCGTCAAGACTCTTTTCGGCCTCGGCTTCCCTGCCATGGATGACCAGCCAGCGGGGGCTTTCCGGGATCCATGCCCTGACGAAAAAAATCACCAGACCGAGCACGGAACCGATGAGAAAGGCGAGCCGCCAGCCGGTATCGGGGGCAAAGCGGCCGGGATCGAGAACGATGAGCGATCCACCCGCCCCGAGGGCAGCGCCGATCCAAAACGTACCGTTGATGGCAAGGTCGGTCCATCCGCGATAGCGCGCCGGGATCATCTCTTGAATCGTGGAATTCACCGCGCTGTATTCGCCGCCGATCCCAGCGCCGGTCAGCATCCGGAACAGACAAAAGCTTTCTAGATTCCAGGCGCCTGCCGTGGCTGCGGTCGACACGAGATAGAGACCCAAGGTGATAAAAAATAAGGGCCTGCGGCCAAGCCTGTCGGTCATCCAGCCGAAACCGAGCGCACCCATGACAGCGCCAGCAAGATAAAAGCTAGACGCGAGCCCGATGCCGGACGCCGTGAAACGCAGGCTGGGGCTCGCTTCAAGAGCGCCGGCGATCGAGCCAGCAAGGGTGACTTCAAGACCATCCAAAACCCAGGTAACTCCGAGGGCTATGACCACCAGCGTATGAAATCTGCCCCAGGGAAGGCGGTCGAGACGGGCCGGAACCCGGGTTTCGAGAATTGTATTGGCCGCCTCGCGCATCATCGCCCCTTAATGTGGCTGGCCGAAAATCGAATTATCGAAACCCCTGCGGCCAAAGTATTGGCGGTCCTTGGGAGGCGGAATAGTTTTGACGCCTCAAGTGAGACAATTTGTGTTCAACTGGCCATTAACCAAAATCTGCCTTGATCCTCCGGCATGCCATCCGGACACAAAGTATGATCTAATCCAAAAAGCTGCAGATTTTTTGGATAAGATCATGTGGCAAAACAAAGAAGTGGAGACCATGAACGATTCAGCTTGAAGCGATCAAGGTATCAACCCGGCCAGTAAGCAAACCTGCGGTTTCGTTGGCTTCATCCATGTCTCGCGCGCCAAAAATCCTGATCTTCGATTCCGGCCTCGGCGGCTTGACCGTCAGCGTAGAGGTGGCACGTCTGCTTCCAGACGCCCGCCTGATCTATGCAGCCGACGATGCCGCTTTCCCTTATGGCGGACTGCGGGAAGATGTTTTGATCGCGCGGGTCCTGTCGGTGATGCATCGCTTGATCGCCCTATGCGACCCCGACGCTATTGTCATTGCTTGCAATACGGCCTCGACGCTGGCGCTGCCGCATCTCCGCGGAAATTTCCCAAAAATTCCTTTCATCGGGACGGTGCCCGCGATCAAACCAGCCGCGAGCCAGTCGCGCTCGGGGCTGATTTCAGTGCTGGCGACGCCCGGCACCGTCGCCCGTGATTATACCCGCGATTTGGTGCGCACCTATGCCGCCCATTGCGAGGTGACCCTTGCTGGCTCAAGCAAGCTTGCGTCTCTTGCCGAGGCTTTCATGCAAGGGAAAACCGTTTTGGACGCCGACATTGCGCGGGAAATCGCGCCCGCCTTCGTGACCTCCGGCCAAGTTCGCACCGATTGCATCGTGCTCGCCTGCACGCATTATCCTTTGCTGCTTGGGCACTTCGAGCGTTTGGCGCCGTGGCCCGTCGAATGGATCGACCCGGCTCCGGCCATCGCCCGGCAGACCAGCCATGTTCTGCGGGAACAACTTGGTTTTCCGGCGGATAGTCCGCCCTCTGCAACGCCAAATTATGCCGTGTTCACGGGAACATTGAGCCCGGGACCGGAGCTTCTAGAGGCGCTGCGCCTTCGCGGCCTCGAAAAAGCCGTCATGGAGCCGATGCCGCTTGCGGCATAGAACTGGTTCCCAGTAAGTCGCAGAGCATTGGAGAATATTGCCAGAGGCGTCGATTTTTGCCTCTAGCCGGCAGATCCACCTCGGTCTCCCGTAAAGCGGTGAGGATAGCGTCGCGGATCGGTTGACGGAAGCAAAACTGCAGTCACCGCCTTCCCGCGGGCGGCTTGACATGGTATCCCGCTTTCTCGTTTATTCTGTCATCCCCCGTGCCGGGCCGTTTCGCTGGCGTTCCTAGCCGCGATTCTTGCGCCGGGCCGCACTCGCAGGAACTCGCAGCATGAGCCAAACCGTCACCAGCCGCACCGTGCCGAACTCATTTTTCGCGGCTGGGCTCGCCGATACCGATCCCGAGATTGCCAGGGCCATCGAGCTGGAGCTCGGCCGCCAGCGGCATGAAATCGAGTTGATCGCGTCGGAAAATATTGTCTCCAAAGCCGTGCTCGAAGCGCAGGGCTCGGTTTTGACCAACAAATACGCCGAGGGCTATCCCGGCCGGCGCTATTACGGCGGCTGCCAATTCGTCGATATGGCCGAGACCCTGGCGATCGAGCGCGTCACCCGGCTCTTCGACTGCAAATTCGCCAATGTGCAGCCAAATTCCGGCAGCCAGGCGAACCAGGCGGTGTTTCTCGCGCTGTTGCAGCCGGGCGATACCTTTTTGGGGCTCGATCTCGCGGCGGGCGGCCATCTGACGCATGGCTCGCCGGTCAATCTCTCCGGCCGCTGGTTCAAGCCAATTCCCTATGGGGTTCGCCGGGACGATCATCGGATCGACATGGAAGCGGTCGCGCGGCTTGCCGAGGAGCATAAGCCGAAGCTCATCATCGCTGGCGGCTCTGGCTATCCAAGGCATTGGGATTTCGCGAAATTCCGCGAGATCGCCGATTCGGTCGGCGCTTATTTCTTCGTCGACATGGCGCATTTCGCCGGCCTCGTCGCGGGTGGTGTGCATCCCTCGCCATTTCCGCATGCCCATGTGGTGACATCGACGACACATAAGACCTTGCGCGGCCCGCGCGGCGGCTTGGTTCTCACCAATGACGAGGCGATCGCCAAGAAGATCAACTCGGCGGTCTTCCCCGGCCTTCAGGGTGGCCCCTTGATGCATGTGATCGCGGCCAAGGCTGTCGCTTTTGGTGAAGCGCTCAAGCCCGAATTCAAGATCTATGCAAGGCAGGTCGCGGACAATGCCAAGGCGCTGGCTGCGACGCTGATCGAGCGCGGCTACGGAATCACCACAGGTGGCACCGACAATCATCTTATGCTGGTGGATTTGCGGCCAAAGCAGCTCACCGGAAAGGCGGCGGAAGCGAGCCTCGGGCGCGCCGGGATCACCTGCAACAAGAATGGCGTGCCGTTCGATACCGCAAGCCCCATGGTTACCTCAGGGATTCGGCTCGGGACGCCCGCCGCGACCTCGCGCGGTTTTGGGATCGCCGAATTCAAAAAGGTTGGCGAGCTGATCGCCGAAACCTTGGACGGCTTGGCCAAGAACGGCGAGCAGGGCAATGCGGAGGTGGAGGCCAAAGTCAAGGCAGCCGCGAGCGAATTGACGCAACGCTTCCCGGTTTATTGAGGTCACAAGATCGATTGGCGCCAAGATCGTAAGATCGATAGGGCTCCAAGATCGATTGGCTCAATGTGTTGTGGCACGCGATCCGGCATGGCCGCGGGCCGGTCGCGTTTCCAATCCCGTATCGCATGTTTTGGGAACATGCGTCCGCGAGACCGTGCCTTGAGGCCTGTGTGCCATGCGGTGCCCTTTCTGCGGCAGTCTTGATTCCCAGGTGAAGGACTCGCGCCCGGCCGGCGATGGTTCGGCCATCCGCCGCCGCCGGGTGTGTCCCGATTGCGGCGGCCGCTTCACGACTTTCGAGCGAGTGCAACTGCGCGAATTGATGGTCTTGAAAAAATCCGGCCGGCGGGTGCCGTTCGACCGCGATAAGCTTATGCGTTCGCTCGAGATCGCCTTGCGCAAGCGACCCATCGATCCTGATCGCTTGGAACGGATGGTCAATGGCATCGTGCGCCAGCTAGAGAGTCAGGGCGAGAGCGAAATCGCCAGCGGCAAGATCGGTGAACTCGTCATGGAGGGATTGCGCGCGCTCGACAGTGTCGCTTATGTCCGGTTTGCTTCTGTCTATCGCAATTTCCGCGAGGCACGGGATTTCAATGCGCTAGTCGACGAACTCGCGCATGAGTCAGGCGAGATTCCGGAAGATGAATTAACGCCGCCACCGGTCAAAACGTCTCCACCGGGACGGCTATGATCCATTCCGGCGCGGACACGCGTATCATGGCGGCGGCTCTCTCACTTGGCCGGCGCGGGCTTGGTCTTTGCGCGCCAAATCCCGCCGTTGGCGCGCTGCTTGTTAAGGACGGCGCCATTTTGGCGCGCGGCTGGACCAACCCCGGCGGCCGCCCGCATGCGGAGACCGAAGCCTTGCGCGAGGCGGGTGCGCAGGCGCGGGGCGCGACTCTTTACGTGAGTTTGGAGCCTTGCAGTCATCATGGGCAAACGCCGCCTTGCACCGATGCGATTAGCGCGGCCGGGGTTGGCCACGTGGTCTATGCCGTTGACGATCCCGATCCCCGCGCTAGCGGGCGCGCCGCCCAAATCCTGGCCGGCGCCGGCATTGACGTTTCGCGAGGTGTGCTCGCCGAGGAGGCGGGGCGGACCCATCTCGGACATTTTTTGCGGGTGACCTGCGGCCGCCCGATGGTCACCTTGAAGCTTGCTTTAACGGCCGATTTTTATGCCGCTGGGCCGGCGGAGGAACCGCGTCTCATTGTGACGGGGAGACCGGCGAACGGGCTCGTTCACATCATGCGCGCCATGCACGACGCAATGATGGTGGGCATCGGCACCATTTTGACGGACGATCCCTTGTTGAGCGTGCGGCTTGCCGGTCTCGAAGACCGCAGGCCTCTGCGGATTGTGCTCGACAGCGATCTTCGGCTGCCGCTTTCGTCGCGGCTTGCCGCGACGGCCGCCAAGACTCCAACCCTCGTCATCGCCGTCGAGGGGGCATCTGACGAGAAGGCAGCGCGCTTGCGCGAGAGCCAAATCGAAGTTGTTCATGTGCCGCGCGATCAGGCAGGCCGTGTCGATCTTGGCGAGGCCCTAAGACTTCTCGGCAAGCGTGGTCTGACACGGATTTTTTGCGAGGGAGGGCCTGGCGTGGCGGCGGCTTTGATCGGGCAGGGGCTTGCTGATGAAGTCTTTATTTTCACGGCACCCGAACGGCTCGGGCGCCAAGGCGTTTTGGGCCTCGATCCCGCGACGGCGGCCAGGCTTCACGATCCCGGCCGCTACCGCATCATCGAGACGCGAAGGATTGGTGCAGACCGGCTTACCCGCCATGAAAGAGTGGTCTAGATGTTCACCGGTATCATCAGCGACGTCGGCGTTGTGGAGAGGATTGAAGCGGGGACCAATTTACGCCATCTGCGCATCGCCTGTTCCTATCAGACGGAAACTTTCGCACCCGGTATATCGATCGCTTGCGGCGGCCCTTGCTTGACCGTGACCGCGTTCGGCGCCAGCGGCAATCAGAGCTGGTTCGAGGTTGATGTCGCGGCCGAAACGCTCGCCCGCACGACCGCGCGGCAATGGAAAGCGGGGACCAAACTCAATCTCGAACGTCCGCTCAGAATCGGTGATGAACTCGGCGGCCATATCGTCACCGGCCATGTGGATGCGGTTGCCAAGATCGTCGCGATCGCCGATTTCGATGGCATGCGGCGCATCGAGATCATCGCACCGCAAGAGCTTTCGCGGTTCATTGCCGAAAAGGGCTCCGTCGCGCTCGATGGCACCTCTTTGACGGTCAACGCGATCGAATCCGATATTTTTACCGTGCTGCTCGTTCCGCATACGCTAAAAGTCACGACTTGGGGGGAAAGGCACGCTGGCGATGACATCAATCTCGAAGTCGATATGATGGCCCGTTACGCCGCGCGGCTTGCCGGGAGCCAATCCGGTTAAGCATATTTCACCAGGCCGCCAACGCGTGCTTGCTTCGTGACTGCCTTTGTCCGAAAAGAACGGACTGCCAACGGGAGAATCATGTGCCATCCCTCATTCGGTTTCTTGTGATCGTCGGAATCCTTGCGGGGCTCATTTATGCCGGCATGATCGCGCTGGTAACCTTCGTCGATCCGCAACCGCGTGAGATGGTTCAACAGGTTCCACCGGCGCGGCTGAACAAATAGGCAAGTCAATATGCCCGTTGCGCGCAGTCTTCCGCCTCTGATCGAAGCCTTTCTTGACATGATCGCGGCCGAACGCGGCGCCTCCAAAAACACAAAAGACGCCTATGCCCGCGATCTCGCCGATTACGCGGCCGCACTTGCGCGCGCGGGAAAGACACCGCGGAACGCCGCGACAGGCGATATTCGCGCCTATCTGTCCTTGCTTGCGGGCCGCGGTCTCAAATCCGCGTCGAGCGCAAGGAAACTGTCTTCGATCCGTCAGTTCCACCGGTTTCTCGTCAGCGATGGGCACCGCTCCGATGATCCGGCGTTAATTATCGAGGCGCCGAGACAAGGCCGCCGGTTGCCGAAGATTCTGTCCATCGCCGAAGTCGGCCATCTGTTGGCTGTCTCCAAGGAGGGGCTCGACGACGAGGCCCGCCCAGTTGGCGAACGCTTACGCGCTTTGCGCCTGGCTTGCCTTCTCGAACTTCTTTACGCGACAGGTTTGCGCGTGTCCGAGCTCGTGGCATTGCCGGCACGCGCGGCGCAAACGAGGGATCCCTTCATTCCTATCCGGGGCAAAGGGGGGCGGGAACGGCTGGTGCCACTTTCAAGCGCGGCGCGCGAGGCGATTGCGGCCTATCGCGGGTTCCTCGACATAACGCATGCCGGGGCGGAAGCCGGCCCTTGGCTATTTCCGGCCGATGGCGCGAGCGGCCATCTGACACGTCAGGCTTTTGCCCGCGATCTCAAAGCATGCGCCGCGGCGGCAGGGATCGCCGCCGCGCGGATAAGTCCGCATGTGCTCCGTCATGCCTTCGCGAGTCATCTTTTGCAAAATGGTGCCGATTTGCGCGTCGTGCAGGAATTGCTCGGACACGCCGATATTTCAACGACGCAGATCTATACCCATGTGCTCGATGAGCGGATGAAATCCATGGTGCGGGATTTACACCCGCTTAGCAATGCCTGAGCAACCGCTCAGTTCATCCATTTTTCCCTGGCCGAATCGACGACGGTCACCATGGCCACGGGAATACCGAGGCCGAGCCAGGGAAGTTCCACGACGGTTCCCTTTGATCGTAAAGGCGTCACTGTCACACGCAAGAGCGAACGGCGTCGACCGTGTTTTATCGACATTTCTCCACCGGGACCGTTTGGCGCGCGGGCCGTTCGCGTGCAGGAGGCGATCAATCCTTGGATTGTGTCCGAGTCGCCGGTACTGTGAAGGCAGCCGCCTTTGAGGTTGAGGCCGCCGCCGGAGCCAAGCAACATCCGGGCCGCGGCATTGGCGAACAATAGCCTGCCGGCGCCATCAACCAGCATCACGCTCCGCTGCAGATTTTCAAGCCGGCCGGGCGCAGTATCATGATCGAGATCGCGCAATCGCAGCTCACGATGAATTCGAACGGCGCGGCCGATGTGCGGCAGCGCGGCTTTGAAAGCAAGCGTCTGCTCGCTGGTTATGTGATCATTCCTGGGCGCGTTCGCGACGCACAACAATGCCGAAACTTGGTCTCCGATGAGTAGATTACACCCCATCGACGCAAGCCCGAATTCGGCCGGGCGAAACCATTCGTTGAACACGGGGGTCGTGGAAAAGTCCTTGCGCGACATGATGTTATCGAACGAAAAGACCGTGCCTTCTGGTTGCTTGGTCATGAGAGGCCAAAGCGGATCATGAAAGGCCCAATAATTCTTGTACCTCGCGTCCATGACGGGATCGGTTCGCGGGGCGATCGAATCATAGGTACGGGCGCGACGGTCCAGGGAGGCCAAGCCAACCTGCGCCGTACCCGTGGTGTCGGCAAGCCTCGTCAGAGCCGCAGGCCATCGCGTGCTGTCGAACGCGGTCTCATAGATCAAGTCGATCAAGGCAAGAATGTCGTCTTCCTGGCCCATCGCAGTATCCAAACTGGTTAGAATATTTTAAAATGAAATGGATAGCATTTTACGCTCTAACTATGCTTTAAGTCGAGAAAGTAGAGCTCGAATTTCACTATAACGATGAAAGGCACAAGCGTACAATTAAAAATTATTCATCAAGCTATTGAATCAGTCCTGTGCCGTGAGCCAATCCATGAAGGCGGTCAAAGGCATTGGCTTGAACGTGGCGTTTCACTTGCCAAAAGCTCTCTTGAGCCAAATTCTACGTGAGAACCCAAGCTTATTATTTTGAGATCAATTTCGCGGCGTCAAACTTCGTGCCTGACAAACAGCGGCATAACCGTTCGTAGTCGGCTGATTCGAGCCCAACAATTTTGATGCCCGCGATCATTCATCTGTGCCTTGCGCATTGGCAGCGTCGAGCAGGAGGCGAATGAGTTCCGCTTGCCGGTGGGTTTTGGTCTTCTCGAAAATGGTTGCGAGTTGCGTTTTGGCCGTTGCGTCGGCGATTCCGCGCCGTCTCGCGGCGGCGGCGCGGCCATCCCCTTTCAAAATCTCGACGGCCAGTCTCGACTCCGCGGCGGTCAGGTTGAAGCGGCGGCGCAGATTGGTCTCTCGCCGCCGGCGGTCGATATCGGGGTCGCTCACCGTGACGATCGCTACGGGAGTCCCGACGCCGATCCATGGAACCTCGGTGAGGCGGATCTTGGAGCGAAGCGGCGCAACCGTCACATCGAGGGGCGATCGGGGAGGCTCGCGCGGGATTTTCAACTCTCCGCCAGGGCTGCCTCGCACGGGAGATGTTAGGGCACAGGAGACGATCATCTTTTGCAAAAGTTCCGAGCCGCTGGCGACGGCGAGACGTCCCTTATCAAAAATGATTCCGCTGCCGTCGTCGAGCATCGCTTTCGCGCTGGCATTGGCGCGGACCACTCTGCCCGAGGCATCGGCCAGCAAAACGCCCTGTGAAAAGGCCTCCAGCCGCTCCGTTGCGGCGACGTGCTTCAGCTCCATTTCCCAGAGCCGTCGATTTATGCGCAAGGCCCGGGTGAGGTGCGGTAGTACCATATTGAAGGTCCGCAGTTGCTGGTCGGTCAGGACATCCATGCCAGGTCGATTGGCAAAGTAGACCAAGGCCGAAAACTGCTCTTCAACCAGCAAATTGACGCCTGCCGCCGCAAGGCCGCGCCCAGACGGCCGCCACCATTCGTTAAATACGGGAGTGGCCGAATAATCCTTTCTCGGCACGAGATTGTCCAGCCGGTAAATTTCACCGACCCGCCAGGATATGGTTCGCTGCCAAAGCGGATTTTGTAGCCTCCAATATCGCCTGTATGAAGCAAGGAAATCTGGATCGGTGCGCGGCGAGAGCGTCTTGAAGATATCGGCGCGCTGGTCCCGGGAGGTCATGCTAACCTGCGATGCACCGATGACATCGGCTAGCTTGATCAACACCTCCGGCCAGAGATCATTGTCGAGCGTGGCTTCGTAGATCAAGTCGATGAGAGCGATGAGCGCGTGGTCTCGGCTCATGACACCGCCCTAGCTGCGCGCTGCGATTTGCTATGTTCAAGCTCACGGATTGCGCCCCATGGCGGCATCCTAGATTTTTGAGGAAAGCGATTTGGTCTCGAACCGTGACGAGTGTGCAATAAAGACAAGCTTTCATCTGTTGGTTAAGCGGCGGATTGTCCAGCTTTGCCAGTTTAGACCATGATCCGGTCACTGGGTCTAGGCTTGCGGAATCCGCGGCAAGATCGCGTGAACGTGTTTGCCCGCGGCTTTCCAATCTTCTTGCCAATCTTGAAGACCAGGCCAAAATGATGCTACCTAGCGCCCTCAAGCAGGCAAGCGGGAGCGATCAGGCACTGTTGCGCCGCTCTCGGCAAAGGACAATCAACCGGAGGAAGTGACCATGGCGCGGCCGGCCCCATCAGGTAAGGGCACAACCCCACCAGGAAAGCGCACCAGAATAGGGCTTCTCGATATTTTTGTCGTGATTCTGGGCGTCGTTTTCATCATCGGCTACAACAGGCTAAGCATCGCGAAGCTTCAGCGCTCACTGCCCAATGCGAATAGTCAAGTCGTCGGCGAGTGGAAATCGACGCGCGGACCAGAACATCTCGTTTTCCGGGCGGACAAAACAGTCAGCTTGACGGTTGTGCCCACGCCGCCGCTAGCCAATCCCGTGCCGTCTGCTCCGCTGACAGAAGGTGCGGAACCAGCCGCCCCAGAGTCTGGCACCGCGGCGGCCCCGGCTGCTCCGGAAAGCCCCGCGCCCCTGGTTGGCAAATACCAGCTGTCGGAGGCGGGACGGATCTTTGTCCAACTTTCGGATGGAAAAAAATACACGACGACGATCACGCCGCAAAACAAGAACCGTTTCGATCTTATTGATTCAGACACCGACGGAGTGACGACGTACGAGCGGGTGCCATAAAGGCCGCCAATCGCCAAGCGGGTGGATGGGACCGCCGCTGAGGACTTCGCTCTCACCTCGACGCCGAAGTTTTCAAGCGCGTTGGCGTGTGAGGATTGCGCGACAAGCCGACACCCATTAAGCTGGATCGACAAGGCATTAGAAAAAAAACATTTCTATAATTTAAGATTTGCTCAATGACACAATTCGTCTGCGTAAATAGCAAAGATGTACAATAGAACCGTCGCACGCGGGGCGCGATGAACGCGCGTCTTTCACGCAACCTGGCGCTCAACTTGGCCGGCATCTTGCTGCCGGTTATCGTCTCGATGGTCACGGTGCCGTTCTACATCCACGCCATCGGCGCTGCCCGCTATGGCATCGTATCGATTACTTGGATCCTGCTCGGTTATTTCGGTTTCCTGGATTTCGGCTTATCACGGGCGTCGGCCAATGCCCTGGGCAAGCTCGCCCATGCGCCGCCGGAGGCGCGTGCGCCCGTGCTTATCACGGCGCTCTACCTGAACGTGCTGTTCGGGCTCGCCGCCAGCTTCCTCCTCTACCTTGGCGGCAGCTCGCTCATGTCGCATGTATTTTCCTTGCCAAGCGACCTGCGACAGGAAACGCTCGATGCGTTTCCCTGGATCGTGCCGATGCTGCCGCTGGGCATGGTCATCGGTGTCGCGATGGGTGCCCTTGAATCGCGCGAGCGCTTCCTGCTGTCCAACTTGCTCAGCGGCAGCGGCATGGTCCTCGGCCAGATACTGCCGTTGTTCTGCGTCTTCAAATTTGGTCCTTCGCTCGGTGTCGTCATCCCCGCGCTTCTGCTGGTTCGGCTGCTCGTCGCGGTCACCATTCTCGGCGTCGTCGCTCGGCTCGAATGGCCCATTCGATCGCTCGCCTTTGACTTCGGCTGGGCGCGTAAGCTGTTTAGCTACGGCGCATGGGTGACCGTTTCGAGCCTAATCGGCCCGGCATTGGATACGTTCGACCAATTGTTCATTGGCCACACGCTTGGTCCGGCTGCGGTCGCCCACTATTCCGTGCCGATGAATATCGCGCTGCGAAGCCAGATGCTGGCTACGGCTTTGGCCCGCACACTTTTCCCGCGGATCTCGCGCGAGGATGCGGCGACAGGGCAGCGGCTGGCCACGAACGCGACCATATCACTGATCTACGTTTTCGGTGCGATGTGCGGGCCCGCGATCATCATGGCAGGCCCGTTCCTGGAAATTTGGATCGGCCGGGAGTTTGCGCAGTCTTCGCGGCTGGTCGCCGAGATCCTGCTCTTCGGGGCGTGGATGAACGGCATAGCTTTCATGCCCTACAGCCAGCTTCAAGCACAGGGCAGGCCCCATATCACGGCCCGTGTGCATGCGATTGAGATCGTCCCCTTCCTTCTCGGGCTTTGGTTGCTCATCCGGCTGGCCGGCTTGCCGGGTGCGGCCCTAGCCTGGTCTCTCCGTGTAGGTGCCGACTGTATCGCGCTCCTATGGCTTGCCGGGTGCCTGCGCGGAATCCTGCTGCGCGCGATTCCGGGTGTCACGCTCATGCTGCTTTGTTTCTTGCTTGCGGAGGGTCTCATGGCTCAGCCTACCGTCGCCTTCTGGCTATCCGTTATGCTAGGATTGGCTTTCCTCGGCTTCGGCATTTTGCTTGAACCGACACTGCGCGATGCGGCGCAAATGGTTGCAGTCAAACTGATACGGGCGTCCGTCCGGTTGCGGGGCGAGCGCATATGACGACGATTTCCGCCCTGCTCGCCTCCATCGGCATGCGGGTAGCTTAAATACAACTGCAGGCGATATGGAGTTATCTTATGACTAAAGAAAATAACATAATATACAAGGTAATTAATTATTTTATTTATGCTCCTATTAATTCAATATTATCAAAATTGAACTTTGCTTCTCTTCACAAGAAGTATAGACAAAATTCTTTCGATAAAACATTCGATTGGGATTGGACAAAAACAAATTTTAATCGTATTGCTCTTGTTAATCTTCTTGTATCAAAAACAACCGATTGTAATTATCTGGAAATTGGATGCGATTCCAATGGTCTCTTCAATTCTGTGCCCGCTTTGCGAAAGACTGGCGTTGATCCCCAAAATGGGGGAACCATCCGGAAGACATCGGACGAATTTTTTCAGGAGAACCAATCATACTTTGATGTGGTATTTATTGATGGATTGCACACCTATGAGCAAGTTCGTAACGATGTTATCAACTCAATCAAATTCCTTAAGCCAGGCGGCTGGATAGCTCTCCACGACCTACTTCCGCGTTCTTGGATAGAACATCATGTTCCTATCTTGACCACAGGCTTATGGACGGGCGATGTATGGAAGGTGGCTTTTGAATTAGCCCAAACCGACGGAATAGATTTTAAGATCATAAAAATCGATCATGGCGTTGGGGTTCTAAGGCTTAATAAAGATAATCCGTCATTAGTCGATTTAAGACATGAATTAGATGATAGGCAATTTTCATATTTTTATGAAAACATAAGTAAGCTACCTCTCGTTGAGTGGAGTGATTGCCAAGATTGGCTCAGAAAAACTGAACCTGCTCAAGTATGAAGTCTGACAGCCAAAACGGTGAAGCAAGTTGTTCTCACACCGCGCTGCCCCCAAAAAGCCTCGGCCAATCGCTTCCCGCGCTCCGCGCTTATAACGGGATGACGATAGGATAAATCAACTTGGAATTCCGTTATCGCCAAGTGAAGATTATGGAGAATTGGCCGCGCGAATCTTGGTCTTAACCAGAGACAAGACCCGAGACCGGCTGCACTGAAGGACCGGGCCAGATAAAATCACGCTTTGCAAATAACGGGTGGGTCATACGTTCAAGGATGATATTTGAGACGGGGAATGACAAGATCCTATTCGATGGATTTGCGCTAGATGGCGGTCATGCTAGGCTCGGCGTTCCTCAGCTCCGGCATCTTGCTCGAGCCGATACTGCGCGATGCGGCCCAAATGATTGCAGCCAAACTGATACGGGCACCCCGCCGATTGTGGGGCGAGCGTATATGACGACGATTTCCGTCGCCCTCACCACATATAACGGCGAGCGTTTTCTTCAGCAGCAGCTCGATAGCATCGTCGCGCAGACAAGGCGTCCCGACGAGCTCGTCGTGAGCGATGATCAATCGACGGACAAGACATGGGCGATCCTGACGCATTTCGCAAAAACGGCGCCTTTCCCGGTCCGTCTAAACCGCAACGATGCCAGGCTTGGTTTCCGCGCCAACTTTATGCGCGCTTTGTCGATGTGCAGCTTCGATCTGCTGGTGCTGTGCGACCAGGACGACGTCTGGCATCCGGACAAGCTGGCGGCGGCGGCGGCGGCGATGGAGCAGCCGGACGTCCTGCTCTTTTTCCACAATGCCTGGCTCATCGATCCTACTGGCGCGCGCATCGGACCAGCCGACATATTTGAGTTGCCGGCTGCTAACAATCCGCCGCTCACTCTCCACGCCTTTTTCAGCCCATTCGGCTTTACCATGGCGTGCTCGCGGTCCCTATTGCAGTTCTCCGATTTGTGGGAGCGCTCGACGGATCCCATCGACCGCAACTTCCGCGCGCCGCATGATCAATGGCTGTTCTTCCTGGCAGCGGTCTTCGGCACGGTCGTCTATTCGGACCAGCGGCTGACCGACTACCGCAGACACGGCAATAATGTTAGTCTCGCCCATGCCTTGAGATTACGCGGGATGGGGCTGCTGCCGAGAGTCCGGACCGAGTGGCTGTATTGGTTGACCAAACCGCAGGATCGCTTCCGCATGCTGGCCACTGTGGCGCGGGACCGGGCCATGATCCTCGCAGAAAGCCAGGGCAGGCTTAACGGTGTGTGGCGTGACCGGGCCATAGCAGGTGAGCATCGCTGCTTGCAGCTCGCATCCCGTTTCGATGGACGCGCCGAGCTTTACGACTGCGGGTCGTTGACAAGCCGCATCGGCCGCCTCATCGCGCTGTATCGCCAAGGCACCTACGACGGAAGCTGCTGGGGATTTAAACCTTCCGCCTTGGTCAAGGACGCTGTTCTCGGTGTGCTGCTCCGGCCTTTCCTTCTGCAGCCGTTTGTGGACCACGGAGCAGCGCGCCCTGTGCTTTGAGCAGACGCTGGCGCGCGGCGAAGACCCGTTCCATGGAGATTGGCGTTTTCGAGCCCTCACGGGATTTTTCCGCCCTGGCCTCGACAAGCGGGAATGTCTCGTGTAGAGGCTCCTTGTTCAACTGAAAACAGCGTGTCGAAACGCTCGCCGGACAAATCCGGCGAAAGGACCAGGTTTTATCGCATGAATATCATCGCAGAACTGGAGGCCGAGCAAGCTGCCAAGCTGTTGGCCGGCAAGACGATACCGCCGTTTCAGCCAGGCGACACCGTCATCGTGAATGTCAAGGTGACGGAAGGCGAACGCACCCGCGTGCAGGCTTACGAAGGCGTCTGCATAGCCCGTAACGGCGGCGGCATCAACGAAAGCTTCACCGTTCGAAAGATTTCCTACGGAGAAGGCGTCGAGCGCGTTTTCCCGGTTTTTTCGCCCAACATCGAGTCAATCAAGCTCGTGCGGCGCGGCAAGGTCCGGCGCGCCAAGCTCTATTATCTGCGCGACCGGCGCGGCAAGTCGGCACGGATCGCGGAAAAAATGGAATCGCCCGCCGCCAAGGCCGCGCGGGAGATAACCCAGAAAGCAACCAAGGCTGCCGCCAAGGCAAAAAAAGCAGCGCCCGCCGCCGAATGAGCCCGGGCGGGCTAGTCATTACTTGATTGGCGCGTTTAAGATCCAGCGATGACCGAATGGGTCGCGAAAAGTTGCGACCCGGGTGCCCCAAAACGAATTCATCGGGTTCGTCTCGCCCTTGGCGCCGAGACTTGTGGCCTTGGCGAATATATCGTCGACCATCTTGGCCTCGGCATATTCCAAGCTAACGGAGGATGTCGCGAGTTCGCCCGGAAGCGGCACGCGCGTATGGCCAAATTCGGAAAAGGCGTCGGCAAGCATGACCGAGCCGCCGTTGATCAGAAGCTCGCAATGCATGATCCGCACACCATCGAACGCGGGCATGATCGCCCGTTGCCGCGCCCCGAAAACCGACACGTAAAAAGCGATCGCCGCTGCCGCTGGGGAAACGGTCAGATAAGGCGCAACAGGCGGGCGCATGGGTTCCTCGCGCTTAAGATGAGGATTGCGAGGGGACTTCCCCCCGCTGCCTCTTGCGGGTAAGTACTGCCACTCTAAATGGTATTTTTGCAAGAGCCGCAACCAGCGGCAGGGAATTACCCTATGGCGCAGCCTCGCACGCTCTATGATAAAATTTGGGATGATCATCTCGTTCACGCGGACGCCGATGGCGCGAGCCTGATCTACATCGACCGCCATCTGGTGCATGAGGTGACAAGCCCGCAGGCCTTCGAGGGGCTGCGGTTGAGCGGCCGCCGCGTCCGCGCCCCGCGGAAAACGCTCGCCGTCGTCGATCACAATGTCCCGACGACCGATCGCTCACACGGCATCGACGATCCCGAAAGCCGCATTCAGGTCGAACAGCTCGCCGCCAATGCAAAAGAATTCGGCATCGAATATTTCCATGAGCGCGACCATCGCCAGGGCATCGTCCATATCATCGGCCCCGAACAAGGCTTTACCCTTCCCGGCACGACGATCGTCTGCGGCGATAGCCACACCTCGACGCATGGCGCCTTTGGCGCCCTCGCCCATGGCATCGGCACCTCCGAGGTCGAGCATGTTCTCGCCACCCAAACCCTGATCCAGCAGGACAAGGCCAAGAATATGCGGGTCACCGTCGACGGTGTGCTGGGGCTGGGGGTCGGCGCCAAGGATATCGTGCTGGCGATCATCGGCGAGATCGGCACCGCGGGCGGCACCGGCCATGTGATCGAATATGCGGGCGAGGCGATCCGTGCCTTGTCGATGGAAGGGCGCATGACCGTCTGCAACATGACGATCGAGGCGGGCGCCAGAGCCGGACTGATCGCGCCCGACGCCAAGACCTTCGCTTATCTCAAGGGCAGGCCCATGGCGCCGGCGGGGAAGGCCTGGGACGCCGCGATGCGTGATTGGGAGGGCTTGCATTCCGACGAGGGCGCCGTCTTTGACAGGCAAGTCCGCATCGACGCCAGCCAATTGCCGCCGCTCGTCACCTGGGGCACGAGCCCCGAGGATGTCGCGGCGATCACCGGCACCGTGCCCTCGCTCGAAGCCGCTTTGAGCGAGACGAAAAAAGCCTCCATCGCGCGCGCCTTGAATTATATGGGTCTAAAAGGCGGCGAGAAAATCACGGATATCAGCATCGACCGTGTGTTCATCGGCTCCTGCACCAACGGCAGGATCGAGGATCTCCGCGCCGCCGCCAAGATGGTCGCGGGCAAGCATGTCGCGGGCTCCGTCAGTGCGATGGTCGTTCCGGGTTCGGGCCTCGTCAAGCAGCAAGCGGAAGCCGAGGGGCTGGATGCGATCTTTCGTGCCGCCGGATTCGAGTGGCGCGAACCAGGCTGTTCAATGTGCCTCGCTATGAACCCGGATAAGCTCGCTCCCGGCGAGCGCTGCGCCTCGACCTCGAACCGCAATTTCGAGGGCCGCCAAGGCTTTAAGGGCCGCACCCATCTGGTCTCGCCCGCTATGGCGGCGGCGGCGGCCATCGCCGGCCACTTTGTCGATATAAGGGAGTGGAAGACCACGCCGCTTTGAAGCGGTTCCGGCAGGGCACCTTCTCCTGACCTCAGTTGTCGTGACCCGCCTTTCTGAGCATTCTTATAAGTTCGAGCTGGCTATGCGCTCCCGTCTTTTGAAAAAT